>JAEYTY010000148.1 GCA_023433775.1 Pseudomonadota bacterium
CATCAGGCTGCCGGGCGGCAGGCGCGCATCGAGCGAGCCGGCGGAATTGGTCAGCAGCAGGGTTTCTGCGCCCAGATCGGCCATGGCTTCGAGCGCCGGGCGCATGGCGGCTGCATTGCCGTGTTCATAATAATGTTCGCGCCCGGTGAGGACGGCGATGCGCTTGCCGCCCATGCGGCCAATCAGCAGATCGCGGCCATGGCCGGAGACGCCGCCACCGGGAAAACCCTTGAGCTCGGCATAGGGGATGGTGAGCTTGTCTTCGAGAAGATCGCCAATGGCGGAAAGGCCGGAGCCAAGGACGATTGCGGCGGCGATGGGCTCGCTGCCGGCGATCTTGCGGATGATCTTTGCCGCCTTGGTCATTTGGCGAGGAACTCCGGACCGAAAGAATGCGGGAGCAATTGGCCCACGGTCTGTTCGAGCGGCGTGCCATCGACGCCATGGGAAATCACCACCACGTCGAGATCGGCAAACTCACGGATGCGCTGGCGGCAGCCGCCACAGGGGGTGACGGGCATGGCGCCGGGGCCGGTGACATAGATGCGTTTTATACGCTTGCCGCCGCCGGCGATCATCGCCGCAATGGCGCTGGGCTCAGCGCAATTGCCGACGGGATAGGCGGCGTTTTCGACATTGCAGCCGGAATAGATCTTGCCGTCATCGGCGAGAATGGCCGCTCCGACCTGAAACTTTGAATAGGGCGCATAGGCGCGGGCGCGAACGGCTTCGGCTGCCGCAAAGAGGGCTTTGTCAGAATCGGTCATGTTCATCGTCTTGCGGCGCCAGCCCTTCGGCTAGCGCTCCTTGGTGTAGGGTATGCCGGCGGCCTTGGGCGCGACGGCGCGGCCAATGAAACCAGCGAGCAGGATTACCGTCAGCACATAGGGCAGCGCCTGAATGGCCTGGACCGGGACTTCGCCGATAATGGGGAAAGACTGACCCTGAATGCGGAACTGGACGGCGTCGAGGAAGCCGAACATCAAGCAAACCAGCAAGGCCGGACCAGGACGCCACTTGGCAAAAATCAGCGCCGCCAAGGCGATATAGCCACGACCAGCCGACATATTGTTGTTGAAGCCAGCGGACTGGGCGATCGAAAGATAGGCGCCACCAATGCCGACCAAGACCGCTGTGATGATCAGCGCCTGATAGCGCAGGCGGGTGACAGAAATGCCGGCGGTGTCGATAGCCTTGGGATTTTCACCCACGGCGCGCAGGCGCAGGCCGAAACGGGTGCGGAACAGGACCCAGGCGGTGACTGGCACGGCAAGGAAGGCGAAATAGGTGATGATATTGTGGCCCGACAGCAGTTCGAAATAAATCTGGCCGATGATGGGGACCTCGCGCAGCTCCTCTGCGAAGGGCAGCGTAATTGGGTTGAAGCGCTGATCGCCGGAAAGTTGGGGCGTAAAGCCCCCGCGCTTGAACCAGCTTTGCCCCAGAAACGTGGTTAGACCAGCGGCGAGGAAGTTGAGCGCCACGCCCGAAATGGTCTGGTTGCCCTTGAACGTAATAGAGGCCAGGCCGTGGACACCCGAAAACAGCAGGGCAGCGCCGATACCGGCCAAGAGCCCCAGCCAGGCCGAGCCGGTCACCGCCGACATGGCCGCGGCGGCAAAGGCCCCGGCCAGCAATTTGCCCTCAAGGCCGATATCGACAATGCCGGCGCGCTCGGAGTAGAGGCCGGCAAGGCAGGCCAGGATCAACGGCACGGCGAGGCGCACTGTCGAGTCGAGGATGAGGGTAATGTCGACGAGATAGCTTTCCATCACTTGGCTCCCGTCGCGGTCTCAGGTCGGCTCAGGATTCGCGACAGCGGCCCGCGCAGCATATCGCCCATGGCCCCGGTGAAGAGAATGACCAGCGCCTGAATGGTGACGATCATTTCGCGTGTGATGCCCGGCATCTGGAAGGCCAGTTCCTGACCACCCTGATAGAGAATGCCGAACAGCAGCGCCGAAAGACCGACGCCGACCGGATGGCCCTTGCCCATGAAGGCCACGGCAATGCCAACAAAGCCGGCGCCGTTGACGAAATTGAGGATGAGGCGGCCCTGCACGCCGCCGACATTGTTGACGGCAACCATAGCGGCCATCATGCCGGCCATGGCCATGACGATCATGATCAGCTTCTGGTTGGAAATGCCGGCATAATTGGCGGCGACCGGATTGTGGCCCAGGGCTCGCACGGCATAGCCGAACTTGGTGCGCCAGATCAGCCAATAGAAAAAGAACAGCGCAGCAATGGCGAGGATGAAGGTCAGATTGACCGGCGAATTGCGGAACAGCTCGATGAAGCTGCGCAATTGCGGGATCCGGGTGATGGCCTCGAGCGGTGCGCTTTCATCCGAATTGACGCCGGCCGGCTTGAGAACGCGGCTGATGAGGTAGCCCATAAGCGCCGTGGCGATGAAATTGAACATGATGGTGGTGATGACGATGTGGCTGCCGCGCTTGGCCTGCAGGTAGCCGGGCACGAAGGCCCAGGCCGCACCGAAGGCCGCGCCACAGATTATCATCAGCGGGAAGGCCAGCGCCCAGTGCATTCCATTGAGCGCGAGGCCGATCAGGATGACGCCGAGGCCTGCGACATAGGCCTGGCCTTCCGCCCCGATGTTGAAGAGACCGGCGTGGTAGGCCAGCGACACGGCAAGCCCGGCAAAGATGAAGTCGGTGGTGTAATAGAGCGTGTAGCCAAATCCAGAACCGTAGCCGAAGGCGCCATAAAGCATGATACCCACGGCCTCGATTGGGTTTTGCCCAACGGCCAGCACAATGAGGCCACCAATAAGGAAGGCCAACACCACATTGAGCAGCGGAAGCAGGACGACGTCGGCCCAGCGTGGCAATGGGGTCATCAGTTGGTATCCCTGCCGGTATTGTTCTTGGGGCTCATTTCGACCAGGGTCTGCTGGATCGGAGTTTCGTGCTCGGGCAAGGTGCCGGGCTCGGTCACGGCGCGGTCAGGATGTGAGCCGGTCATCAGGAGGCCGAGTTCGGTTTCATCCGCCGTGGCGGGATCGGCTTCACCGACGATATGGCCGTCGAACAGCACGAGGATACGATCAGAAAGCGAGCGGATTTCGTCGAGCTCCACCGAGACCAGCAGCACGGCCTTGCCGGCATCGCGCATCTTGATGATCTGGTTATGGATGAATTCGATGGCGCCGATATCGACGCCGCGCGTCGGCTGGCCAACGATGAGCACGTCCGGATCGCGTTCCATTTCGCGCGCCAGCACGATCTTCTGCTGGTTGCCGCCGGAAAAATTCGATGACTTGAGATCGAGATTGGCCGGGCGGACGTCGAATTTGGTGAGATATTCCTCGGCCGTCGCGCGCGCCTTGCCGATATCGAGCCCAAGCCCTTCGCCATAGCTGTCCTGATAGCCCAGAATGGCGTTTTCCCAGGCCATGAAGTTCGTCACGAGGCCCATGCGGAGCCGGTCTTCGGGCACATGAGCAAGGCCCGCCTGACGGGCACGGGAGGCGCCATCGTCGCCATAGAGCGAGAGCACCTGATCGTTTACCGCGATGGTGCCGCCAAGCTGGTCACGCATACCGGCGATGGATTCGAGCAATTCCGACTGGCCGTTGCCAGCCACGCCGGCAATACCAACGATCTCGCCGGCCCGCACCTGAAAGCTGATATTTTTGACGCGCGGCACCTTGAAATCGTCAGTGACGATGAGGTTCTTGACATCGAGCATGACCTTGCCGGGCTTGGCCGGGCCCTTTTCGACGCGCAGCAGCACGCGGCGTCCGACCATAAGCTCGGCCAGTTCGCCCGGCGATGTTTCGGACGTGGGCAGCGTCTTGACCATGGCGCCCTGGCGCATGATCGACACCTCGTCGGTTATCGCCATGATCTCCCGCAGCTTGTGCGTGATCAAGATTATGGTCTTACCCTCCTCGCGCAACTTGCGGAGGATGCGGAACAGGTGATCGGCCTCGGCCGGGGTCAGCACGCCCGTGGGCTCGTCAAGAATAAGAGTCTCTGCGCCGCGATAGAGGGCCTTTAAAATTTCGACGCGCTGTTGCTGGCCGACCGAAAGGTTTTCGACGATCGTGTCAGGATCGACTTCGAGGCCATAGTCGCGCGCCAGTGACTTGAGCTGTTCGCGCGCCTTGTTCAGCGTTGGCCGCAGCAGGGCCGAATCTTCGGCGCCAAGCACGACGTTTTCGAGCACGGTGAAATTGTCGACGAGCATGAAATGCTGGTGCACCATGCCGATGCCCAGCGCCAGGGCATGGCGGCTATCGGCAATGGTCTGTGGCGCGCCATTGACGCGGATTTCGCCGCTGTCGGCGGTATAAAAACCATAGAGGATCGACATCAAGGTCGACTTGCCGGCGCCATTTTCGCCCACGATGCCGTGAACCGTGCCCTTTCGGACGGCGAGGTCGATATCGCGATTGGCGTGGACGGAACCGAAATGCTTGTTGATGCCAACAAGCTCGATGGCCAAGGCAGATGCAGCGACCCCGGAGGGTCGCTGCTGGTTGGTCGGGTCAAGACTTGCCATAGTAAAGTCCTACCCCTTTCGTGCTTAGGAAGCTGGGCAGGTCTTGTCGGTGCGGAAGTCGTGCACAGTCACGGCACCCGAGACGATGTCGGCAGTGGCCTTTTCGACTGCTGCAGTCATTTCCGGGGTGATGAGCGAAGCATTATTGTCATCAAATGCGGCGCCAACGCCGTCTTCGGCAACGCCGAGAGCCGTGATGCCGGGAGCCCAGGTGCCATCGGCGCCTGCCTTCATTGCTTCATAGGTCACAAGATCAACGCGCTTGAGCATCGAGGTCAGGACCGAACCGGGGTGGAGATAGTTCTGGTTGCTGTCGACACCGATACCAAACTTGCCGGCATCGGCAGCGGCCTGAAGCACACCACCGCCAGCGCCGCCGGCCACGGCGAAGATAACGTCGGCGCCCTGATCGAGCTGGGATTTGGCAACTTCGGTCGCCTTGCCGGGATCGTTGAAGGCGTCAAAACCGGTGCCCACATAGGTCTGGAGCACTTCGATGTCGGGATTGACGGACTTGGCGCCCTGGGCATAGCCGCAGGCGAAGGCTTCGAGCAGGTCGAAATTGAAGGCAGGAATGACACCGACCTTGCCGCTTTCGGACTTCATGGCAGCCAGAACGCCGACGAGATAGGACCCCTCATGTTCCTTGAAGATCACCGACTGGACGTTGGGCAGATCGACGACGGCGTCGATGATGGTGAACTGGGTATCGGGGAATTCAGGCGCAACGGTGCGCAGCGCGGTTTCCCAGGAGAAGCCGGGGGTGATGATCGGCGAGAAGCCGCGCGAAGCGAACTGCCGCATGGCCTGCTCGCGCATCGCGTCGCCCTGACCCGAAATATCGAGGTCCTGGTAGGCGCCGCCTTCGGCCTTGAACATCTCGGCGCCGTTAAAAGCGGCTTCGTTGAAGGATTTGTCGAACTTGCCGCCGCCATCATAGATGAGAGCAGCGTCGGCAAGAGCAGCACCGGCGAAAACGGCGCTCAGTGCCACGCCACCGGCGAAAGCCTTGGTGAGGGTCGAAATTTTCATTGATTAAGTCTCCCTGTCTCGCGCCAGGCACGGGGACCGGCCCCGGCGGAAAAATCTGGCGCGCTAGCAGAGGATAAAATCGTGCAATCTTGCTGCCCGCAAGAGGGAATACGGGAAATTTTTCCGATTGGTCAAATTTTGGAGGTGCGGTCGAGGGGCGGGGCGTTACCAGCGCGCGATCATGGCATCAAAGAGATGGGCAGGATCGGAGCCGGCAAACATGGTGACCAGGATCGCCAGAGTAGCGATGAGGTAGAGGGCAATGCTGTCTCGCGTTCCGGTGGTCATGGCTCGTCTGATCCAGTGTTTGGCTCGGTACAGACAAGTTTAGCGATTGACCGGCGGCGGCATTGTGGCCGAGCCGTGACAGAACAAGGCAGGCTCAAGGTTTTGTGAGGATCAAAGGTTTATGCCGGTTAACCGGACGGAAGAGGCACGACTTCGGCGCCGATGGCTTCGCCAAACCGCTCGAAGAAACCGTCGATGATCTTTTGGGCCGAATTGCCGATGATCGCCTTGCCCAGCTTCATCAACTGTCCGGAGGCGCCGCCCTGAGCGGCGAAGGCGAGCAATGTGTCGCCATCCAGATCGGAAAGCGTGATATCGGCCGAGCCATGGGCCAGACCCATCAACCCGCCCTTGCCGCGGCCCGCGAGGGTATAGGACTCGGCGGGGACGATATTGGAGAGCTCGAGCTCACCCTTGAACACCGGCTTGGCGATGCCGAGGCTGACCTTGATTTCCAGATCGAGCGTTTGCGGACCCGACCAGGCAATATGGCTGCAGCCGGGAATGACCGCGCGGAGGATTTCGGGATCATTGAGCGCCGCCCAGACGGCTGCACGCGGGGCTAAAATCCTGTAGCGACCACCAAATTCCATCAGGCAAATCGCCCGATAATTGCCTGTGCCCAATTCTGGCCGGGAAGTGCGGGAAAAGATCGCTTTGACATGGTGACGGGCCCACTCTTTACGTGCGGCTTTTTCGCACCAATATGACCTAAATAGTTGCCGTCTGACGCAGTTGCAATTGTCAGGACGAGCAGCAGCAGCAATCTAGAGCGCAGAGCGCAAGCCGGCCCAGATTTGGGCCAGAAAATTCCGGGAGCGACAATGACCGACCAAGTGACCACCGCCACACCGCAGTCCGCCACGAATATGTCGGCCGTTACCGAAAAGCCGCTGCAGTATCTGGACAAGGCCGTCAACGCCATTCGCGATCTTGGCATCTGGCCCGAACAGCAGGGCGAGCAGCCCATTACCGGCCTTTTGAGCCAGATCACTGAACTCGACGAAACCCGGGTCATCCTGATCGGGCGGACGCTGAGCCAGGCCAGTGCCTTCAATGAAGTGGTGCGCGAACAGGTCGCCGCCATGAAGATCGGCGAGCGCTACGAGGACATCACCAAGGGCTTCGATTCCATCCGCGACGACGCCAAGATGATGGTCGACCAGCTGCAGGACAACAAGCTGGACCTGGGCGAGCGCGTGCAGAATGTCTGGATGAAGGTGAGTCGCGGCGACATCGCAACGCGCTTCAACAAGATCCGTGACACCTATCTGTCCGTGACGGCCGACACCAAGGACCAGATCGACCGCGAATATACCATTCTCGAAGCCTATCGCGATTTTCGCGGGGCATTGAAGCAGTCCGAAGTGATGGCGCTCGAAGTGCTGGAGACGGCGGAAAAGCGCCTCGGTATGCGCAAGGACGCATTGCAGAAATCGGCCGACGAGCTTGCCGCCTATACCGGTGAAGTTGCGGCGGACCGGGCACGCCTCGAAATGGCACGCGACGAACGTCTGCGCGAGATGCAGAACGAAGAAAAGCGCTACCAGATCGCCAAGGATCTCTCGGACAATCTGACGATTTCCTACAATACCTCAGAAGTGGTGATGGCGCGTCTGATGCAGACGACCAATGCCAAGGAGCGCGTTTATCAGCAGTCAATTTCGTTCTTCTCGACCAATGAAACGGTGCTGACGGCGCTTTCGGCCTCGTTTACCGGCATGTTTGGCCTGCACGAATCCACGCAGACGCTGAATGCGATGAAGGAAGGCATGTCCAAGAGCCTCGAGACGCTCGCGGAAATCGGCGACAAGGTGCAGGAAGAAGCGATCAAGGCCGGCTACGGCCCGACCGTGCGCGCTGATGCTGTCAAGAAGCTGGTGGATTCAGTGGTCAACTTCCAGGAGAAGAGCCGCACGATCATCAATGAAATGCGTGTGGCCTCGACCAAGAATTCGGCGGAAATCCGCGATGCCGTGGAAGACGGTAAGCGGCGCCTGGCGACTTTGGCGGCAGAGGGTAATGCCCTGCTGCTCGAAACCCGGACCTGATGCTAAAGCCCAAGGGTAAGCGCACCATATGAGCGACGCGACCGCAAAGACGGCTGCACCCCTCGACGAGGTCATGCTGGCGATGGACGTGGTGGATACGCTCCGTCACCGGCAGGATCTGGTCACGCGTGAACTCGATGGCGCGGCGCGCGAAAGCCAGCTCATCGAGCGGCTCCGCAATGTCTATCATCAGCAGGGTATTGAGGTTCCGGACTCCATCCTGCGCGAGGGCGTGGCGGCGCTGGCGGAAAGCCGGTTTACCTATGATCCGCCTGCGCCCGGGCTGGGCACGACGCTCGCCCGCTTCTATGTCAGCCGGAAAAAATGGGGGCCGCCGGTTGCGGCGCTGCTGCTGATCCTGGTGGTGGCGAGCATCGGCTATTTCGGCATCTGGAAGCCCTATCAGGGCGCGCAGGCTGAACAGGCACGGCTTGAGCTGGTCGAAGGCCTGCCGGCCGAGATGGACCAGCTCTACCAGACCATTTTTGAAGAGACCAAGGTGCAGCAGGCCGTGGTGCAGGCCGAGGCTCTGCGCACCCGCGGCAAGGCCTTTGCCGCCGAGGGCAATCGCGAAGGCGCAGAAGGCGTGGTGGAGGACCTGACCGCGCTGCGCGACCAGTTGCGGCAGGAATATGTGGTGCGCGTGGTCAATCGGCAGGGCGTACAATCGGGCTTCTGGACCTTCCCGGAGGTTAATACCGACGCCACCAATTATTATGTCGTGGTCGAGGCGATCGACCCCGAGGGCGATGTATTGTCCCTGCCCATCCTCAATGAGGAGAGCGGCGAAACCGAAGTGGTCAATATGTGGGGCGTTCGCGTCTCGGAGGGCGTTTATAACGCCGTCGCAGCAGACAAGCAGAATGACGGGATTATCCAGGTCAACGAAGTGGGACGGAAATCCGACGGTTTCCTCGATATCGACTATACGATGCCGGTTCTCGGCGGCGCAGTGACCCGGTGGTAGGCTGATGAGCATTCGCGGACCCGAAGCACTGGCCAGCCTTGAGGAAGCCATGCGCGATATTCGTCGTGAAGAGGACGAGATTTCGCGCCGGCTGTCGCGCACGGCAGAGCGCATCGGCAAGATCAAGGAAACCGAGGCCGATCTCTTTCGCCAATTGGCCCAATTGCGGCTTGATCCGGCAATCCAGGCCGAACTCGACGGGCGCATTTCCTCAGCCGAGGACAAAGCCCGCAATATGCTCAAGGGCCATGCAAAATCGGTCGAAAAGGCCGAAAAGACCATGGAGCAGGTCGACGCCTCGCGTGCTGCGCTGATGGAGCGACGGGCCCGCGCGGTGGCGCGGCTGACAGAGCAGCAGACCGCGCTCGATGCGCTTGCCGCCAAGGTCGAAAAGACGCTGCAATCCGACCCCGATTTCAGCGCGCGCAAGCAGGCGCTGGGCGAGCTGGCGGAGATTGCCGAACAGTCGCTGCGCAAGACCGAGCAGGCCGAGGCGGACCGGGACGAAAAGGGTCGGCCATATCGGAACGACCCGCTGTTCATGTATCTGTGGGAAGCCGGCTACGGCACGAGCACCTATCGGGCCAATAATCTGGTGCGGTATTTCGACAAAATGGTCAGCGATCTGGTGGGCTACCACAAGGCGCGGCCTAACTTTGCCATGCTCAACGAAATTCCGGTGCGGCTGCGCGAACATGCCGAGCAGCAGGAGGCCAATGTGGTGGCCGCCGAGAATGAACTGACCGAGATGGAAGCGGCTGCCGTGGATATTGCGGGTGGCAAGCCGATCCGCGACGCGGTGGCGGCGGCGCAGGCCGAGATCGAGCAGATTGATGCCGAGATCGTTGCCTGCGAAGACCAGCGCGACGCGGCCGCAAAGGCGCTGCAGGAATTGGCCGAAGGCCGGGACCCAGCCTTTGCCGATGCTGCTTCGACGCTGGCGGAGGCGCTGGGGCGCGAGGATATCAAGACCTTGCTGGCCGAAGCGCGCATGACGCGCACGGGGCAAGATGACACCATCGTCGCCCAGATCGACGAGGCGCGGGCGCGCATTCGCGAGGAAGACGAGGAAAGCCGCGAACAGCGCGAGCGCCTCAAGACCCTGGCCGCGCGGCGGCGCGAGCTGGAGGATATCCAGTGGGAATTCAAAAAGCAGCGATTTGACGACCCCCGCTCGAGCTTCCGCGAGGACAAGCTGGTCGGCGACCTGCTGAATGATTTCTTGCGCGGTGGTATTTCGGCAGCGAGCTATTGGGACCAGTGGCGGCGCAGCCAGAACTGGGCCCAGGGCAGCGAATGGGGCGCGGGTTACACCGAGACACGGCACAAGGCCCGCAGCCAGAAATCACCCTGGCCTGAAGGGGGCGGCGGTGGCTTCAAATGGCCTGACAGCAGCTTTGGCGGATCGTCGTCGAGCGGCAAGAGCAAGGGCGGCTTCGGGAGCGGCAGCGCTGGCGGCTTTTCCCGGCCGCGAAGCGGCTCGGCCGGCACGCGCAAGCATGGCGGGTTCAAGACCGGCGGCGGGTTCTAGCGCGTCAGTTGGCCGGTGGCGACGCCATCAGCTCCCAGATATTGCCTTCACTGTCTTCGAAATAGGCCGAGTAGCCCCATTCGGACTGCGTGCCCGGCGTGACAATTGCGCCGCCCGCGACCAGGACACGCTCCAGAATGTCGTCCACAGCTTCAGCGCTTTCGGCGCGATGGCTGAGGACAAAACCGGGTGTGCCTTCAAGGCTTTCAGGCTTGCCGGCTGTTTGCGCAATCTGATCGCGCGGGAACAGCACGAAGGAAAACTTCTCGTCAAAGAAGAAGGCGACGTGATCCTCGCCAGCGCCGATCCTGTCATCGGCGATATCGAACAGCGCCCGGTAAAAGGCAAAGGCGCGCTCAAGATCATCGACGCCGATGGTGATGATGGATATTTCCGGCTTCATCGCTTGCTCCCGATCAGGCCTTGTCGGCGCCAGTGGAGAACAGGGCTTCGAACTGCCCGTCCTCGATCCGCGCGGCGGCGATGACGGCCTGGGTGCGGCTATCAACGTCGAGCTTTTGCAGGATGGCAGAGACGTGGGCCTTCACCGTCGCTTCGGAGATGGAGAGCTCATAGGCGATCTGCTTGTTCATCAGGCCGTCGCTCAGCATCATCAGGACGCGAACCTGCTGAGGGGTCAGCGTTGCCAGCCGCTTCATCAGGGCAGAATGCGTATCCTCCCCACCCAGGGTGATCCCTGATGGGACGAATACGTCGCCGGACAGAACGGTTTCGATAGCGCGACGGATTTCGGTCGGGCCCTGGGACTTGTGGAGATAGCCGGCGGCGCCAAGCTCGAAGGCGCGGCGGATAACGGTCGAATCCTCGACCGCTGAAATGATCATCACGGGAATGTCAGGATATTGGGCGCGCAGCAGCAACAGGCCGGAAAAGCCGCGAACGCCCGGCATGTTGAGATCGAGCAGCACCAGATCGCAATCGCGATCCGCATCCAGCGCTGCGGCCAGACTGGTCAAATCCCCAGCTTCCTCAACGCTCACCGTGGCATCTCCGCCGGCCAGCGTCTGGCGCAATGCGGCGCGAAACAGGGGATGATCGTCCACGATGATAATGCGGCGGCGCGTCATGTCGGCCCCTACCCTTCCCGGTGCATGGCAAACCAGAAAACCACTGTTTTCCGATGCTTACCCTTGTTTATTGCGGCAATGCTTAACGGCTTCTTTACCATGTTTTTACAAGAGTGGCTGTCATACCTTCGTTGTTGAATCGCGGGGGCTGTGCTGCTTTGTGACAGGGACGTGCTATGCCCCGGGCCTACCCCCATGCGGAATATTCGGATGCGAACCAAGACACCGGAGCCGGGGACTGGCAGGCTCTGCGTGGTGAACTGGTCGCTCTGCTCGATCAGGTCGAAAGCCGCTATGACCAGCGCGACATGTCGCAGCCAAGCCTGCCCGGACTTGCCCAGCGTGTCAGGCATTTGCGCGACCAGGTCAGCACGCCTGAACCGGGCCTGCGCCGCCGCGAGGCGCTGCGCTCGGTCAAAAGGCAAGTCGACCGCTTCAGCGAACGCGAAAATTCAGCGCGGTCCAACGAGACGGACGAGCTGACCGCCGCCATTGCGGAAATTCGCAGCCGTCAGGGCGCTGCGTCCATATCGGGCTTGCGCCGCCGTGCGACTGACCTGCCAGAAGTTTCAGAACTGGGCGGCATGGTCGACGAAATGACCATGCGGCTTGAACGTCTTGAAGGTGAACTCAAGACGCAGCGTTCCGGCTCCGGCTCGGTGCGCGAAGTGGCCAGCCAGGTTGAGCAGCTCACCCATGTGGTGGAATTGCTGGCCGGCGCGGTCGGCGAAACGGGTCAGGTGAAACGCCTTGAAGCGCAGATCGCAGCGCTCGGCGCCATGATCGAGGATGCCCCCAGGACCGATCTCAGCGCCATCAATGCGCGGCTCGATGATGTGTCGGCGACGGTGAGCAAGCTTGCCGAATTGCAGGCCCAGCAGATGGAGCGCGAGATTGCCCGCGAGGACGGTCGCGCCGCTCAGGCAACGCCTGACCCGATGGCCAAGATCGCTCCGGCGATGAAGGCCATCGAGAAAAGCGTGCGCAATGTCTATGACCGCATCGATACGATCGAGCACAATGTTGCGCTGTCTTCGACAGATTTCGAGCGGCTGACCGCAGCCATGGCCGCCTTTACGCAGGCGCTCGACGACAAGGGCGGTTCGCCCGTGCTCCTGATCGAGCGCCTTGAGACCCTGGCCGCACGCCTTGAAAAAACCGATGGCAATAATGGCCATGTCGCCGGCCTAAAGGCCGATATCGACGCGCTGCGCGACGCTGTGATGCAGGGCATCGAGCCGCGTTTTTCCGCGCTGGAAGGGCAGATTGCTGCGCTTAATGGCAAGGTAAAGCCCATCGACACCGGCGCGGTGGAGAGCCAGCTCAAGGCCCTGATGGCGCGCATGGACGACGCCGGGGCCCAGCTCGACACCATGGCGCAGCTCTACAAATCTGCCGACATGACGCCCGACTATGAAAGCCTTGCGGACATGGTGGCGAGCCGCACATCGGCAGCGCTGGCCAAGAGCGCGCCCGCTACGGGCGGGGTGAGCGACGAACATATGAGCGCGCTCGAAACGCGCATGACGGCGCTGTTCAAGACAGCTGGCAAGGACACGGCGGAGCGCCTGACCCGGCTTGAAGCCGCGCTTTCGGCGCGCAACACGCAGCCTGCTATCACTGAGACCGCTGAGCGCACGCCTGCTCCGCCTGCGCCCAAGGCTGCTGCCCCGGCGCGCAAACCTGATGTCGCCGAGGCGCCGGACGAGTTCGAAAGCGCTTTCCAGCAGAGCTCGCCCAATGCCGGCAAGCTCGACGCCATCATTGCTGGCCTGTCGCGCGACCAGGGCGATGCCATGCCGGCCAATCCGGCCGATGAAGCGCCGCTGGTTGATCCCGGATTCAAGGACGAGGGACCGGTGCGGTCCGCCCTGGCCGCCAAGGTCGGCAATCGGCCACCGCCGATGCGCCAGGAAGCTGCCCCTGCCCCGCAGACGCAAAGACCGCCGCAATTCGACCCGGAAAAGACCGAGCGGCCCGCCCGCCCGATGTCCAGCTTTGCGACGCAGGAGAATGACCCGTTTGCGCCGGTGGCTCAGCCAGCCGTTGCGCCTGAGCCCATGGCCGCAACGAGCAATACCAGCACTTTTGTTGCTGCGGCCCGTCGCGCCCAGCGGGCAAAGCAGGAAGAAGCCGGCAGCACCAGCGACAGCAATTCGCTGATTGGCCGCGCCCTCGCGCGTGTTCGCACCAAGGGCTCAAACCGGGACGAGCCTGAGTCCCCGGCCGTGGCGCCCTTCGCCAGCCAGACTGTGCCTTTGGTCGAGGAGGCGGATTCGTCTGCGCCCCGGCGCAAGGCTCGCGTGACCAAGGCCTCGTTGCCCGGCATCGAAGACGATGTGCAGCCAAGCTTTCTGACCCGGCATCGGCGGCCATTGCTGCTGGCGGCGACCCTGCTGGCGGTATCTATGCTGGCGCTGAACCTGGTGATGCAGCGCTCTGCGCCTGCTCCGACAAGCGAGCCTGCGACGGCTGTGGAAGCCGAGGAGGCTGCGCCGGCGGCTGTGGAAGACGAGGTTTCCGACGTGGCTCCGCGGGTGATCGATCTGGTCGATCCAACCTCGGTGGGGTCGATCAATCCGGGCGCGCCTATGAGCTTTTCGCGGCAGGCCGGGACGACACCTATGCCCGCCCCCGTAACGGCGACAGGCTTTAGCGCAGACGCCGCCAAGACGCAGTTTTTGCCGAGTGAGACGGATGCGCCGGGCGTGACCGGTTCAATTCCTGACGTGGGTAATGTGCCAGCCGAAGTGTTTGAACTGCCGCCCGAGGCGGTTGGCCCGCTGGGCCTGCGCGAGGCCGCCGCAGAGGGCGATGCGCACGCGCAATTTGAAGTTGCCGCGATCTATACCGAAGGCCGCGCCATTGAGCAGGACTTTGCCGAAGCCGCGAAATGGTATGAGCGGGCGGCGGCCAATGGTTTCGCCCCGGCGCAGTATCGGCTGGGCAATCTCTACGAAGCCGGCACCGGACTGGACAAGGACCTCGAGCTGGCCAAGCTCTGGTATCAGCGCAGCGCCGATGCCGGGAACCGGATGGCCATGCATAATCTGGCCGCGCTTTACGCCGGTGGCTCGCTGGGCGAACAGCAGTTCGAACAGGCGGCAGAATGGTTTGCCCGCGCGGCAGCGCGCGGCATGACCGACAGCCAGTTCAATCTGGGTATGCTTCATGCCCGCGGCCTTGGCGTCGAGCAGGATTTTGAGCAGTCCTACAAGTGGTTCTCGCTGGCGGCACGCAATGGTGACAAGGACGCAGCGCAGGCCCGCGATGACATCGCCAAGTCGCTTTCGGCAGAGGCAGTCAGCCGCATTAATGAGACGCTGGCGACCTGGAAGCCAGAGGCGATTGATCTTGCTGCCAATTTCGCGCCGGTGGGCACCTGGAACAGCAGCTTTGACCCCGGTGACGCCATCACCAGCAGGGACGTCATTACCCGCGTGCAGCAGGCGCTGGGCAAGCTTGGTTTTGATGTTGGCACGCCCGATGGCGTGGCGGGGCCCAAGACCACCGAGGCCATCGAACAATTTGAAAGCGGCACCGGCATGAGCAAGAGCGGCAAAATCAATCCGCGCCTCCTGGCCGTGCTGGGCAGCCAGCCGGTGTAATTACCTGCGCCCCCGGGGCGCGGGTACATTCATTCTCGACATTGTCGCAGCCCGGCTCTAAGCCAGAACCATAAGTTTTTCTGCCTGCGGCAGGGCTTTGACCTCTTGTTGACGGACCATCCTGTAGGGTGGGCCGTAGTTTTGTTTTTACGGGACACAGGATCTTGCAGATCTATCTGCCGATCGCCGAGCTTTCCGTGAACCTCTTCTTTCTCGTGGGGATCGGAGGGGCGGTTGGCTTTCTGTCGGGCCTGTTCGGCGTCGGCGGCGGTTTCCTGCTTACGCCCCTGCTGATTTTTTCCGGCGTGCCGACTTCGGTGGCTGTTGCTTCGGTTACCGGCCAGGTGGTGGCGGCCTCCACCTCGGGCGCATTAAGCCATTACCGACGCGGCGGTATCGACCTGCATCTGGCGATGTATCTGGTGATTTCCGGCGTTTTGGGGGCTTTTGGCGGTGTCGCGACATTTGCATTGCTGCGGGACGCGGGCCAGCTTGACCTGGTAATTGCCATTGGCTTCCTGGTGTTGCTCGGATTTGTCGGCGTGCTGATGCTGCAGGAATCGGTTCGGGCGCTGCTGAAAAGGCGGCGGGGCGTAGTGATCCGCGAGCGCCTGCCCAGCCAGCATAGCTGGATGCACCGCCTGCCCTTCCGGGTCCGCTTCAAGAAAAGTCGCCTTTATATCAGTGTGTTACCCGTCTTGATGATCGGGCTGTTCATCGGCTTTGTCGGTTCGCTCTTGGGCATTGGCGGCGGTTTCGTCATGGTGCCGGCGCTGGTCTATATGCTGCGGGTTCCGGGCAATATGGTCATCGGCACCTCGCTGGCGCAGGTGGTGGCGATGATGGCGGTGACGACCGTTCTGCACGCCGTGCAGAGCCAAAGCGTTGATATTCTTCTGGCTTTTTGCCTGATGGTGGGCGGGGTGGCCGGCGCGCAGTTTGGTGCGGCAGCGGGGAAACATCTGCGTGGCGAACAATTGCGGGGCCTGCTGGCGCTGCTGGTGCTGGCCGTGGCCATCCGCTTTGGCCTGTCGCTGGTGCTGACGCCAGAGGATGTATTCAGCATCGCCGTTCTGGGTGGCGCGCGATGATCAGAGTTTTTCTGACACTATTGGCGCTTCAATTCGCAGCCGTGCCGGCGCTGGCTGTGCAGGTTGTTTCGACACTGTCCAATACAACCATCGATATTACTTCGAGTTTTGACGGCGAGCGGCTGACTTTTTTTGGCACTATTAGTCCCGATATCGGCTCGGGCGAGCGATATGTGGAAGGTCCATTTCACGTTGTTGTGGCCATTGTGGGCCCTTATCAGGACCGGGTGGCGCGGCTGAAGACGCATAATCTGGGGATCTGGCTCAATACCGAAGAGGTGCAGTTCCGGAACCTGCCGGGCTATTTCCATGTGCTGGCCAGTACGCGGGTGCGGGACATTTCGGACCTCACTACGCTGACAGAAAATTACATATTGCCAGAGGCTTACGCGGTGGTGCCCAATGCGGCGGGGTTGCAGAAGACGCTGCAATTCGGGCAGGAAATGATCCGGCTGCTGACTGAGCAGAACCTCTATGGCGTGCAGAATAGCGGCGTAAATTTCCTTTCAGAAACAACGTATTCGGCGCAATTGACCCTGCCGAGCCATGCGCCGCCGGGGCCCTATATCGCCACGACCTTCGTGTTCAAGAATGGCGAGATCGTTGCCCGGAAATCGGATGGTTTTGCGGTACGCAAGATCGGGTTCGAGCGGTTCCTGGCGCTGTCTTCGACGCAATATCCGCTGCTTTACGGGCTGGCCTGCGTGGTGCTGGCGCTGTTTACCGGCTGGCTGGGCGGCGTGATTTTCCGCAGATAATCAATGGCTTAGCCACCAACAAGGCGACGCGGACTGACCGGATAGGTGCGCTCGCGACCCAGCATCACGACTTCCAGAGCGGCGAAATTGAAGAGGCCATGGAAGGCCGGCGAGAGCACGTTGAGGGCGCCGGTGGAGCTGCCATAGGCGGGCAGGATCAACAGGCGATTGTCATGCACGAAACAGGGTGCGCGGGTGCTGCGGCCATTGACTGCGATGCGGGCGGCGGGGTGTAAGTGTCCGCAAATCAAGCCTTTTTCGCCGCGGCGCGGCTCGTGGGTGAGGGTCAGCCCGTCGATCTCAATCTCGGGCAGGCAGGTGCCGCCCATGACATGCGCAAAAGGGTCGTGATTTCCAGCAAGCCATAGACATTCTGTCGCTTCGACAATGCCGTCGAGCCGCATACGATCGCTATTGGTTAGCAGACTGCTAGCATCTGGGCGGTGGAAAGTGTCACCGAGCGAAATCAGCCGCTTCGCCCCGGTCCGCCGCAAATCCATTTCGAGGCGCGTGAGCGTCATGCCCGTATCATAGGGCGGCAACATCTGGCCGCGACGGGCAAAGCTGGCCATCTTTTCAAAATGGAGATCGGCCACCAACAGCGTCTGCCGCGCGGGCCAAAACAAGGCGCCCGAGGGAAGCGGCTCAAAGTTATGCCCGGCGAAACGCAGCATGTTAGGCTCGGGGTTTTGAGTGGCGAGGGCGGCGGGGTTCATGCGGGGTGGGGCGTTTCGAGATCGCGGCCCAGGAATGGCGGGCTTAGGCGGGAGGGCGAGCCGTGTCGAGCTTTGTTGGGGGTATGGATAGCTGATTCCGGCAAGGGGGGAATGTCGCGGGAAGACCTTTGGAGAGCCACGTTCTAGTTCAAGGATGGTGACGCTCGAGTATACTTGCGCCCCACTACAAGCAGGCTGTTTTCCAACTCCGGCGCAATTTTGGAGGTCGTAAAAATAATTTGGTGCGGCGTGGTCAACTCTGACGACACCTTGGCGATCAATCGCTGGAAATTCCAAGATCTTTCCTGAACCATGCCCTTGTCTTCGATGTTATCGAATAACATCCAGCGCGGCAGGTTGAACTCTGAGTCGATTAAAGCGCTGGCCAACATGGACAATGCGAAGCTGTTTTTTAGTATAACCATGCCGCTGGCACTACCGGCACGGTTCTTTTCGCCATTGATAGCCACCCAGTCGTCGGCAAATGAGAAGGACACATGGTCGACTTTTCCAAAGTCGCTATGCTCCTCCAAATCTTGATCTAGCAAGCGCTTTGCTTGTCCTGAAACTAGAGTATAGGCTGTTTGTTTTCGCCTATTTTGTGAACGCTCGATTCCTTCGATTTCCAACTTCAAACGAGTAATGCGGTTGTTCAGGTCCTCCTTGGCGTCGGAAGCACGGCCTATCCGCTTGGATAATTCTAGCCGCTTCTGTAGACCTTCCAATTGGCTGTCAATAAAGCCGACCTGCCTACTCAATTCGGCAATCGCGCCTTCGCGCCCGGTGATCTCGCCAGTTTGATCGACCTCCATAGCCGCATTCGCACGCCGTAGGGCTTGGCGGGCAACGCGCAACTCAGCTTTCTTTGTTATCAGTTCAGCCTCGCGCTCAACCTGCAGCGCCTCTGACTCCTTCAATTG
>JAEYTY010000010.1 GCA_023433775.1 Pseudomonadota bacterium
GGTCTAGCGACCCTGGTGTAGAAAACGGTGAGCCACCCGGCCAGGCGTCCGCCGCGCCATTGCGCCGGTTTTCTACACCAGGGCAGTCGATCGCCCGGCCTAGCGACCCTCACGTAGAAAACGGCGAAGCGTCGCGCCGAGCAAAGGCCTCTCGCACGCGGTGCAGGATGAATGCCTTGCTGTGTTCGGCCACGACGTGGATGTTGATCCAACCTTCGCGTTCGATGAGCGCGTTGCGCCCGATGTCGTGCACATAGCGTGGCCGGTCCGTGGCGTGGTGCTTGCCCAAGTAGTCGAGGCCGACTTTGACGTCGCCATAACCCATGTCGATGAACGCCTCGGCGAAACCATCGGTCACCCGGATCTGAGTGCGGGGTCGTCGAAACCCCGCATCGATGAGGAGCAGCCGCAGCCAAGTCTCCTTCGGAGATTGGCCACCGGGGTCCATCAGATCGAGTGCTGTTCGGGCACTTCGTATTCCACGCAGACTGCGATATCGGGCCGCCAGTTCGAGCACCGGCGCCGCTTCGACGCCCGTGGCGATGGCCAGCGCGTCGAGGTGGGCGACCGCGTCGTCGCGAGGAAGAAAACGCGCGAGATCAAGCGCCGTACGGAGCGGTGTGGTGACGCTGAACTCGCCAATCCGGCAGATCTCGTCGGGCCTGATTCGCTCCTCGCGCACGATGACGCCGCGCCGGCGACGCCCATGCTCGGCGATCAGTTCTACAGGAGCGTCGTCGTCGACCCATTGCGCCCCATGAAGCGCTGCCGCTGCGCGGCCTGCGATGATCCCGCGACGGCCAGTCCACAACCACGCGGCCATGGTGTGGTCTGCCAGCGTTGCGACAACATTCTTCGGCAGATACACGCGTGGGTGCGCCGAGGTGTAACGCCATCGCAGCTGCCCCCGCGTGAGGACGCCGGCTGCCAGCGCTTCGGATCCGATGAATGGCGCGTTCATGGGCACCGATGGTCGGCAGTGTGACCGACGGATTGACGGCGCCCACGTACGCCTCAGTCGATTCTGTGGATGAACCGTGCGCTGTGGATAGCGTGGTGCGTCGCCGTTCTCTACGCCAGGGTCGCGATCGTGAACCCGTCACAGCCCAGACGTAGAAATCGGCGCACACCCTCGCGGCGGCCATGCACGGTTTTCTACGCCAGGGTCGCTAGACCACGGGCGAGTTCAAGGCGTCGATGCAACAGTTGGTGGATTTGAGAGTAGTTCGGTGAGAGCTTCGGCTGGGGTTTTCCATCCCAGGGTCTTGCGGGGTCTTCCGTTGAGTTCGGAGGCGACCTGGTCGAGGTATCCGGGCCCCCACAACGAGAGGTCTGTTCCTTTCGGGAAGTACTGGCGCAGCAGCCCGTTGGTGTTCTCGTTGCTGCCGCGCTGCCATGGCGAATGTGGGTCGCAGAAGTAGATGTCGAGGTCGGTGGCTTTGGCGATGGCTTTGTGGTTGGCCATCTCCGAGCCTTGATCCCAGGTCAGCGATAGACGCAGATGCTCGGGCAGTTCGGTGATCTTGGCGATGATGGCGTCCTGTACCGCCTCGGCGGTGTGCCCGTCGGGTAAGTGCAGCAGCATCACGAACCGGGTGGTGCGTTCGACCAGGGTGCCGATCGCCGAGTTCGATTCGGTACTGCCCATGATGAGGTCGCCCTCCCAGTGGCCCGGTACAGCGCGGTCCTCAACGGTTGCCGGGCGTTGGCTGATGTTGATCATGTCCGGGATACGCCCTTGCCGGGTCCCGGGCTGATGCTGGGATCTGCGGATGGCGCGTCTAGTGCGTAGGCACTGGTGCAGTTCACGGCGCAACACGCCGCGTCCTTGCACGTAGAGCGCCTGATAGATGGCTTCGTGTGACACCCACATCTCCGGTCTGTCGGGAAAGTCGACGCGCAGCCTCACCGCGATCTGCTCAGGGCTGTGCCGTAGCTTGAGTCGACTCTGCACCTCGTGGCGCAGCGTGTCATTGCCGGCCAGCTTGCTCGTTTTGGGGCGGCGAGCACGATCAGCGCATCGATCGTGGGCCGACATCGCGCGGTAAGCCACTTTCGCCGAGGCGGCGCCCTGGTAAGCGCCGAACGCGTGCTTACGTCGATACCCGGATTTCTTCGGATTCTTGCGTGTGCGCAGCTCGGTGTTGTTGTCGAGCTCTCGTTTGATCGTCGAAGGCGCACGGTGCAGTCGTGTCGCGATCGACCGTATAGACTCATCGGCATGAACGCCGACCTGGATCTCGATACGTTCCTCGAGGGTCAGCCGTGGCCGCGGCCCGCAGATATTCGGTGTGCTTGCACGGGGTTTCACTCCGCCAGCTTCACGGAACCACCGACGACCGCACGTTGCCGACACGCCGGCCTTCTCACCGGCGTCGCCCGCGAGAAGGCCTCGTCGGACCTGCTCCCAAAACAACGGCTTCCTAGACTGGAACAACGATCGCGCCATCACAACACTCCTCAATCAGAAGGGTGTTGCATCGATCCCTTGAAACCGCCACGCGATCAACAGCCCTGGGGTAGAAAACGGCGGTGCGGCAGTGCGAGGGGCGGCGGCAAAAACGGCGGTGCGGCGAGGCGCCTAGTGCGCGAAATGCCTTGCACCGGTGAGGTACAGCGTGATGCCCGCAGCCTCGGCAGCGGCGGTCACCTCGGCGTCACGCACCGACCCACCAGGGTGCACGACAGCCTTGACGCCGGCGTTGGTCAGCGTCTCCAAGCCGTCGGGGAACGGGAAGAACGCATCGGAGGCACCGACGGAACCGGGCACGCGATCGCCCGCACGCTGCACGGCCAGCCCGGCCGCGTCGACGCGATTCACCTGTCCCATACCGACACCCACGGTCGCGCCGTCCTTGGCGATCACGATCGCGGTGGACTTCACCGCGCGGCAGGCCCGCCAGGCGAAGACCAGATCGCTCAGGGTCTGCGGGTCGGCCGGCTCACCGGTGGCGAGGGTCCAGTTGGCCGGATCGT
>JAEYTY010000030.1 GCA_023433775.1 Pseudomonadota bacterium
GGGAGTTTCCTAGGGGGATGTTGCCATCACGAACCCATCTCCGAGCCCAGCCTCCTTGCGACGATGAAGAGGCCTCCCGACTGTCACCGGGCAGTTGATCGTCACAACTCCACCGCTGCCCGGTTGATGGGGGGAGTATGCACGAGGTTTTTGCACCGGGGATAAGTTGGATAAATTGGGGTGGGAAACTGCGCAGTGTCACCCCCTCCGAGCTGCGCTAGGCCTTTCGGCCAAGCTACGCTTGCCTCCCCCATTACAGGGGGAGGTAGGCGCCGGTGGGTGTAGTCACGGCGCGGCAGGACATTCTGATGGAGCTTGCTGGCTTAGCCGTGTGGCACAATTCTTCCAACAAACTCGATGCGACACCTCCCCCTTGATGGGGGAGGCTAGGAGGGGGTGGTCTTGTGACGTTACCGATGCACCCACCTATGCTCCCTTGGCGGGCACCTTTGCCTCAGGGCCGCACGAAGCGGGCGATGACCGGGACGTGGTCGCTGGGCTTGTCGGTCCAGCCGCGGGCCGGGCGGATGATTTCGGCGCCCACAGAGCGCTCGGCGACATCGGCAGTGGACCAGATATGGTCGAGACGCCGACCCTTGTCGGCATTGTTCCAGTCGGCGCTGCGATAGCTCCACCAGGAATAAAGTTTCTGATCATGGGGCACGTGCTTGCGCACCAGATCAACCCAGCCATGGCCGCCCGATAGCAGGGCGTTGAGCGCCTCGGTTTCGACCGGGGTGTGGCTCACGACCTTGAGGAGCTGCTTGTGGCTCCAGACGTCGTTTTCATGCGGGGCGATATTGAAATCGCCGGCAATGAGATGGCCGCGCTGGAACACGGGTTCGCTGAACCAGGTCTTGAGTTCGTCAAGGAAACCCAGCTTGTGCTTGAACTTTGGGTTGATCAGCGGATCGGGCTCGTCGCCACCGGCCGGGATGTAGAAATTGTGCAGGGTAAAAGGCCCATGGCCGAGATCGACCAGCGCCGAGACGTGGCGCGATTCGGGGATTTCGCAGAAGACGCGGCTCGACACATCGGTGAGCGGGAATTTCGAGACGATGGCGACGCCGTGATAGCCCTTCTGGCCATGCACGGCCATGTGCGGATAGCCGGCCTCGATGAAGGCATTGCGCGGAAACTGGTCATCCGTGCATTTGATTTCCTGCAGCATCAGCACATCGGGCTGATATTGGGCCAAGAAATCGAGCACCATGGGCAGGCGCAGACGCACCGAATTGATGTTCCAGGTAACGACGGAATGGGTCATGGCGCGGTCCGGGGGTGAGTCTGGCGGGCGATAGTCTTATCGCCAAGGCCGATGCGGGGGTAAAGCCGGAAATGGCCTGGTGGTGACAGAGCGTGTCAGGATCGGAGATTTTACGAGGACCAGCGGCTCCTTTGCCTCCCTCCCCCTTGAGGGGAGGGATTGAGGGTGGGGGTCCCTCAGCGGATTACAAATCTACCCCTACCCCAGCTTTGCTACGGCCCCTAAGGGCCTAGCGTCGCTACCCCTCCCCTCAAGGGGGGGAGGGCACCAAACGACCTGAAGCCGCAAACAAAAAGCCCGGCACGATGGCCGGGCTTTTCAATTCGATAATTCCAAAAAGCTTATTCGCTCTTGGCTTCGCCTTCAGCGGCAGCAGCGGCTTCGGCTTCAGCGGCCTTGGCGGCGGCTGCAGCTTCTGCGTCCTTGGCAGCCTGTTCGGCGGCAAAGGCCTCGGCAGCAGCGATCTTCTCGGCTTCGCGGGCTTCCTTGGCAGCCAGGGCTGCTTCGCGTTCGCCGGCTTCGATCTTCTTGGTGCGCGAATTGGTCGATTCGAAAATACGGGCCGACTTACCGCGACGATCGCGCAGGTAGTAGAGCTTGGCGCGACGGACCTTGCCGCGCTTGATCACTTCGACCGAAGCGATATTGGGCGAGTGCAGCGGGAACACGCGTTCCACGCCTTCGCCATAGGAAATCTTGCGGACGGTGAAGCTGGCGGTGATGCCGCCACCGTTGAGGGCGATCACGACGCCTTCATAGGCCTGCAGGCGCTCTTTTTCGCCTTCGCGGATCTTGACCCACACCTTGACGGTATCGCCATGGGTGAAATCGGGAAGTTCGCGCTGCGCGGTAAGCGCCGCAACCTGCTCGGCATTGATCTGTTCGATGATGTTCATTTTCGATCCGTTCTGATCTTTTCATAGGAGCGATTTTGGGGCCGTGAGGCCCTTCGCCCGGTCTTGGTTGGTAACGGAGGGTCGTCTTCTTGTTATTTATCGCGGGACTGGTCCGAAACGCCCGACACGCGAATGGGCGGCTCATAGGGGAAAAAGCCCGCAGAGTCCAGTGTTCACCAGGGATAAAAGCAGCGCTTTGGCCCTAGTGGCCGCGCATACGCTGTTTGAGCGGATCAAGCGCCGTCAGATATTTGCCCAGCTCACGCTCCACCCGCTGCGCCGCGCGCTGCGCGAGGTCCGGATATTGCTGGATGAGTTTCAAAAAGGCGCTGCGAGGAACAAACAGCAATTCGCAATCGGTGACGGCAGTAAAGGTCACCGGACGCGGCTTTTCGAGAATGAGCGAAGTGGGCGAAATGACGCTGCCGGGCTCGGACAGGGCATAGGGTTTTCCGGCCTCAGCACCTTCATGCTTGGCGCGGATTGTCCCCTCGATCAACACCCAGGCCCCTTTGGGCACGGAGCCGGCCTTGTAGATGATGGCATCGGCGTCAAAATGCTGGCGGTCGCCGGCAAAGCCCAGCATTTTCCGCTGCTCGTCATCGCAGATATCGAAGAATTCGGCTCGCCCCAATACGGCGGCCGCATCGTCCATCTTCATCGGCCCCGACCCGGATGCGCCCCTGCCCGCTGACATTGTGCCAGCAGGCCCTTGCACATCCTATAGGCCAGTTCGGAGCCGGAATGAACCGGCTTTGTCAGGTTCTCCTAGACCATTTCACCATCTCGTTGACCCTGTAAAATGGCCTAAGTCTTTGCTTTGTCACGTTTCCGAACCGCAAAAGTGGCATCCACTTTTGCTGGAAACGCTCCTAGGGAACCAGACGATATCCGCCATCTTCGGTAACCAGCAGGCGGGCATTGGACGGATCGCGCTCAATTTTCTGGCGCAGCCGATAGATATGGGTTTCCAGCGTATGGGTGGTGACCCGATTATTATAGCCCCAGACTTCCTTGAGGAGGATATCGCGGGTGATGGTCTTGGGGCCCTGGCGGTAGAGATACTTAAGGATCGAGGTTTCCTTGTCGGTCAGGCGCACCTTGATGCCATCGCCGGTTTCGAGAACTTTCGAGGCCGGCTGGAAGCTGTATTGGCCGATGGTGAAGACCACATCCTCGCTCTGGTCATGCTGGCGCAGCGCCGCATTGATGCGGGCCAGCAGCACGGGGAAGCGGAAGGGCTTGGTGAGATAATCATTCGCGCCTGATTCAAGGCCGCGAATTTCGTCGCTGTCGCTGTCATGGCCGGTCAGCATCAGCACGGGGCTGCGATAGCCCTCTTCGCGCATCAGCTTGACAGCATCGCGACCATCCATGTCGGGCAGGCCGACATCCAGAATGGTGAGATCGACATTGTTTTCGCGCAGCAGCTTGAGGGCGTCATTGGCGTTACCAGCCTGCAGGATTTCAAAATCCGGCTGACCCTTGAGCTGATCCACCAGCGTTTCGCGCAAATCGGCATCGTCGTCCACCAAGAGGATGCGTCGCTTGTTCATTGAATTCTCCGGGCTATCCGTCGCTTAGAGCAAGATCACAGCATTGCGACCTGTTTTTGATCGGCCAATCACATTGGCGTTATATGGGATCAGCAACGCAATCGAGCCGCGGAAAGTTGCAGGCCGAACCGCGCCTAACCCGCCAAAACGGGTGGCCGGTGACCAAAAAGCGCCGAGCCGACCCGGACATGGCTGGCGCCCATGCCGATGGCCGTCTCGAAATCGCCGCTCATGCCCATGGAAAGCGCTTCGACCCTGGCCTCTCTGGCCAGCATGGCGAGCTGCGCGAAATAGGGCCCGGGCGGCTGGCCTTCAGGCGGAATGCACATGAGCCCCGCTATATGGAGGCCGTGCACAGTGCGGCAGCGGGCGACGAAATCGACGGCCTCGCTGATCGCAATCCCGGCCTTCTGCTCTTCGCCGCCAATATTGACCTGCACGAAGAGGCGCATGGACTTTTTCGCCCGCGCCAGCTCTGCTGCCAACACGCCGGCGAGCTTTTCGCGGTCGAGCGTTTCGATGACATCAAACAGGGCCACCGCCTCGCGCGCCTTGTTGGTCTGGAGGGGGCCAATGAGATGCAGCTCAAGATCGGGATATTTCGCGCGCAGGCCCGGCCATTTGTCGCTGGCCTCCTGCACCCGGTTTTCGCCGAAGATCCTCTGCCCGGCTGCCAGAAAGGGTTCGATGGCCTCGGCAGGGAAGGTTTTCGAGACAGCGACCAGTTCGACCTTTTCCGGCGGCGGGCCGAAGCGGCGGCGCGCGGTTTCTATCCGGCCCTTGATATGGTCGAGCCGTGTTCGGGCGCTGCTGTCGCTGTCAGGCATTGGAAGGCCCCGTTTATGTTGACCTGAAAGGGGATTTCTGATGATGGTCCCGGTAGTCAAAATACCTCGAAAACGCAAGCTGGTCCGCTCCTTTGCGGGGCCAGGGCGGAATTAGTGCAAGGACAGGCAAGTTGAGCGGCGAACGCTACAATCCGCGCGAGAGCGAACCGAAATGGCAGAAGGTCTGGAACGACGCCAAGAGCTTCGTGACCTCCAATGACGATCCGCGCGATCCCTATTATGTCCTTGAAATGTTTCCCTATCCTTCGGGCCGTATTCACATGGGCCATGTGCGCAATTATGCCATGGGCGACGTCGTCGCGCGCTATCACCGCGCCCGCGGCAAGAATGTGCTGCACCCCATGGGCTGGGACGCATTCGGCCTGCCGGCGGAAAACGCCGCCATCGAGCGCAAGACCCATCCCGGCGCCTGGACGCGGCAGAATATCGAGGCGATGAAGGCCCAGCTCAAGTCCATGGGCCTGTCCATCGACTGGACGCGCGAAATCGCCACCTGCGAGCCGGACTATTATCGCCACCAGCAGGCCATGTTCATCGACATGCTGGCGGCAGGCCTCGTCACGCGCAAATCGTCCAAGGTCAATTGGGACCCGGTCGACATGACCGTGCTCGCCAATGAGCAGGTGATCGACGGCAAGGGCTGGCGCTCGGGCGCCCCTGTCGAGCAGCGCGAGCTGACCCAGTGGTTTTTCAAGATTTCCGACTATGCCGAAGACCTGCTCGAAGCGCTCGACACGCTGACCGACTGGCCCGAAAAAGTGCGCATCATGCAGCGCAACTGGATCGGCAAATCCGAAGGCCTGCGCCTGCAGTTCGAGCTGGTGCCCGACGCCAAGACCGCGGCCAACAGCATTGAAGTGTTCACCACCCGCCCCGACACGATTTTCGGCGCGTCCTTCATTGCGCTCTCGCCCGATCATGCGCTGACGACGGAACTGGCGGCGAACAATCCCGCTTTGGCTGCCTTTGTTGCCGAATGCCACCAGCTTGGCACGGCCACCGAAGCGCTGGAAAAGGCCGAGAAAAAGGGCGTTTTCACCGGGCTCCGCGTGAAACATCCGGTTGTCGAGGGCGAGACGCTGCCGGTCTATGTCGCCAATTTCGTGCTGATGGATTATGGCACCGGCGCTGTCTTCGGCTGCCCGGCGCATGACCAGCGCGACCTTGATTTCGCGCGTAAATATGACCTGCCGGTCAAGCCGGTTGTGCTGCCCGCAGACGCCGATCCAGCCGAATTCTCGATCGGCAATGAAGCCTATGTCGATGCCGGCACGATCTTCAATTCCGGTTTCCTCGATGGCATGGCCATCGACGAGGCCAAGAAGGCGATTTCGGCTCATTTTGCGGCCCGCACCGTCGGCAATCGCCCGCAGGGTACGGTCGAGGTCAATTATCGCCTGCGCGACTGGGGCATTTCGCGCCAGCGCTATTGGGGCTGCCCGATCCCGGTGATCCATTGCGAGGTCTGCGGCACGCTGCCCGTGCCCAAAAAAGACCTGCCGGTAGTGCTGCCCGAGGATGTCAGCTTCGACAAGCCCGGCAATGCGCTCGACCACCATCCGACCTGGAAACATGTCGACTGCCCGCAATGTGGCGCCCCGGCGCGGCGGGAAACCGACACCATGGACACATTCGTCGATTCATCCTGGTATTTCGCCCGCTTCACCGCGCCCGACGCCGATACGCCGACCGTGCCGGCCGTGGCCAATCGCTGGCTGCCGGTCGACCAATATATCGGCGGCGTCGAGCACGCGATCCTGCACCTGCTCTATTCGCGCTTTTTCACCCGCGCCATGAAGGCGACGGGCCATGTCGGTCTGGACGAGCCCTTCAAGGGCCTCTTCACCCAGGGCATGGTGACCCACGAGACCTATCGCAACGACAAGGGCGAATGGGTGCCCCCGACCGAAGTGGTGCTGGACGCCAATGGCGAGGCGCGCAGCGCCCGGCACATTACGTCTGGTGCGCCGATTACCATCGGCTCGGTCGAAAAGATGAGCAAATCCAAGAAGAACGTGGTGGACCCCGACGAAATCGTCGCCAGCTACGGCGCCGATACTGCGCGCTGGTTCATGCTCTCGGATTCGCCGCCGGAGCGCGACGTGCAATGGACCGAATCCGGCGTTGAAGGCGCGAGTCGCTTCCAGCAACGCGTCTGGCGTCTCGTGCATGATGCGGTGGAGATTGCCAAACAGTCTTCGGAAACTGTTACTGAAAACGATGGTAATGATGCGCTCGCTTTGCGCCGGATCATCCATCGCGCCGTGCATGGCGTCGGCCAGGACATTGAAGGCCTGCGCTTCAACCGCGCTGTCGCCCAAATTTATGAGCTGACCAATGCGCTGGCCAAGGCCCGCGAGGCAATTGCTGGCCCGGCAACGCGGTCTGCTCTGGGCGAAGGCGTTGAAAGGCTTGTGCAATTGCTGGCGCCGATGATGCCGCACCTGGCCGAGAGCTGCTGGGATGCGCTCGGCAAGCCCGGTCTTGTTGCCGATGCCAGCTGGCCCGCGGTGGACGAAAGCCTGCTCGAGGACGACAGCGTGACCATGCCGGTGCAGATCAACGGCAAGCGCCGGGCCGAAATTACTGTGCCAAAGGGCACTTCGGCCGCCGAAGTTGAACGCGCGGTCTTGTCACTGGACGCAGTTATCCGCATTCTGGAGGGCAAGACACCGCGCAAGATCGTGGTGGTGCCGGACAGGATCGTCAATGTGGTCGTTTAAGCCCATGCGCCGATATGCACTTTTCGCCGCACTGCTCGCAGTGCCGGCGCTGAGTGCCTGTTCGTCTTTTCAACCGGTCTATTCCAGCCAGGCCGGCCAGATGGCCGAGCCGACTATCATCGAGCTGGCTTTTGCCAAGCCTGCGGGACGGCTGGAACAGATCGTACAGCAGGAATTGGCCCTGCGTTTCCCGACGACAACCAATCCGCAGGCGCCTCTGGCAACCATTTCGGTGCAAACCATTGGCGGACAATCCTTCCTCACCGCCTCTGGTGGCGTTTTGGGCCAGGTGAAGACCGGCGTGACGGCCACGATCACCATCAAGCCGCGCGATGGCACCAAGACCGAGCCATTCAAGATCACCCGCTCGGCCGATACAAGCTATACGACGTCCGGTCAGGTGCTGGCTGATCGGGCAGCGGCCAATGAAGCGCTGGAGCGGGCCGCCAAGGCGGCGGCTGAATCCCTCAGACTGGCGCTTTTGGGTGTCCTTGTCCGCTAATGACGGCTCTCAAGGCGCATGAAGTTGCCCGTTTTCTGGCCCGTCCGGATCTCAGCGGCGGAATTTTCCTCTGCTATGGGCCGGATGGCGGGCTGGTGCGTGAAACAGCGCAGCGCCTCATCCGTTTTTTGAGCGGCGATGACCCGGGCGCTGCCAATGTCACCATTTTTGATGGCCCTGAACTGGACGCTGATCCGTCCATCCTGACCATGGAAGCGCGATCGACCTCGCTCTTCGGTGGCAAACGCATCATCCGCGTGCGCAGCGCAGGCAAGGCGCTGGTCATGCCCCTGACCGAACTGCGGGACGATCCGGGCGAGGCAGCAATCGTGCTGGAAGCGGGCAATCTGACGCCCCGAGATGCCTTGCGCGCCCTAGTGGAGGCCGCAAAGCTTGGCCGCGCCCTGCCCTGCTATCCCGACAGCGATGAAACATTGGCGGCCTTGATGCGGGAAGTATTCAATCAGGCCGGCATTCGGACAGATGCCGATGTCATACCCACACTGCGTGACATCCTGGGCAATGATCGGGAAGTGACGCGCCGGGAGCTGGAAAAGCTGGTGTTTTTTGCTGCCTCCAGAAAGTCGCTGACACGGGAAGACGTGCTGCTGCTCTGCGCCGACAATGGCGCATTGGCCATCGACGCCATTCTGGACGCCACCGGCGGCGGCCACGCCGAAAAGCTGGAACTGGCCCTGAACCGCGCCCTTGCCGCTTCAGTCAACCCGCAGCAATTGCTGGCCATGTTGACCACGCATTTTGGAAATTTGCGGCGCTGGCGCACGGAAGTGGATGCCGGAAGGCCGGCGCGGGCCGTACTCGATGGCGTAAAGCCCAAGCCGCATTTTTCGCGCGTCGGCAATCTCGAGCAGCAGCTGCGGCTGTGGAGCGACAGCGCCCTCGCCACTGCCGGCGAGCGTATTCTGCAGGCCGTGTCGGAAACACGGCGACGCCCGGCACTGGCCGAGACAGTGCTCCGCCGCACCACATTGGCGCTCTGCATGATGGCGGCGCAGCACTAAACTTGGCGTTTCACGTGAAACGCCAAGTATTTCAAGGAATTAGTGCGTATGCCCGGTCAGGCGGCGCACCAGATCATCAAGCTGTTCCAGCGTCTTGTAGCGGATTTCGACCTTGCCGCCGCGTTCGGCATGGCTGAGCGCCACGGTCAGACCCAAGGAATCCGCCAGACGCCGCTCCAGCGCCACTGTATCGGTATCGCGAACCGCAGCAGCATCCGGCTTCCGCTTGGCCGGCGCCTCGCGCTGCTGGCTGAGTGCTTCAGCTTCACGCACCGAAAGACCCTTGTCGACGATCTGCCGCGCCAGGGCAGCCGGATCATCCACCGTGATCAGCGTGCGGGCATGACCGGCGGTCAGCGTGCCGCTGGCCACCATGCTGCGCACATCTTCGGGCAGGCGCAGAAGACGCAATGTATTGGCGACATGCGAACGGCTCTTGCCGATCACCTGAGCCAGATCCTGCTGCGTATAATCAAATTGCTCGATCAGCTGGCCATAACCCATGGCTTCTTCAAGCGGATTGAGATCGGCACGCTGCACATTTTCGATAATCGCAAGCTCAAGCGCTTCCTTGTCGCCGACATCGCGCACAATAACCGGGACATCATGCAGGCCCGCCTTTTGCGCGGCCCGCCAGCGGCGTTCGCCGGCAATGATCTCGAAAATGTTCGGATCATCGGTCGGTCGCACCAGAAGGGGCTGCATAATGCCCTTTTCGCGGATCGAATTGGTCAGATCTTCGAGCTGCTCGGGATCAAATGTCCGGCGCGGATTGGCGCGATTGGCAATGACGAAATCCACCGGCAGCCGCTTGCCGCCCGATTCGGTAACGCGGGCGCCTTCAATGCTCGCCATATCGCCGATGAGTGCCGCGAGGCCGCGCCCAAGTCGTGTAGGTTTATCGGTCATCTTGCGGTTCCTAGGCTGCCTTCAGCCGCAATTCGCGGCGAATTACTTCTGTAGCAAGGCGCAGATAGGCCTGGCTGCCAGCACATTTGAGATCATAGAGCAAAGCCGGCGTGCCATAGGACGGGGCTTCGCTGAGCCGCACATTCCGCGGGATGACCGTGTCATAGACTAGATCGCCCATTTCGCTGCGCACGTCGGCGAGAACCTGCTCGCTCAGATTATTGCGCTTGTCGAACATGGTCATCACCACGCCCTGAATGGAGAGGTGTGGATTGAGCGTCGAGCGAATCTGCTCAATGGTCTGCAGCAGCTGGCTAAGACCTTCGAGCGCAAAAAACTCGCACTGCAGGGGCACCAGCACGGCATCGGCAGCAACCAGCGAATTGACGGTCAGCAGATTAAGCGATGGCGGGCAATCGATCAGCACATAGCTGACCGGCTTGTCGTCAATGGTCAGATCACCCAAAAGCTTGAAAGCATTGCGCAATTTAAACGCACGATCCGCCTGGTCGGCAATGGTGAGCTCGACGCCGAGCAGGTCCATGGTCGAGGGAACGATGGCGACATGCGGCACCGTCGTCATGATCGCCGCGTCAGCGACGCTGGCTTCGCCGACCAGCACGTCATAGGCGGAAACCGCACGATCGGTGCGCGAAATGCCAAGCCCGGTCGAGGCATTGCCCTGCGGATCAAGATCAACGATCAAAACCCGTTCGCCAAAGGCGGCCAAAGCCGTGGCCAGGTTGATTGCAGTGGTCGTCTTGCCGACGCCACCCTTCTGATTGGCCAGTGTGAGTATCCTGGGTGCCAAAATGGCCTCCACTTTTGCCGCTAACGCACTGATTTCCCGCGTAAATTACTGATCGCGAGGATCACGCCGCCGGGATCGGTATCACTTGGCTTTATTAACACATCGTGGTGCCAATGCGCACCCGATTCGGCGAGTTCTTCAACATGTTCCCGCCCTTTATGCAGGATTGCCCTTGTTTTTGGGCCAAAGAACGGCGCCATCCAGCGACACAATTGCGGCAAACCGGCGAGGGCACGCGATGTGATGACATCCGGCACGCCTGTTTCACGTGAATCAACCTGATCGCTGCGCCGACCGAAGACCGCTACATTCAACCCAAGCTCACGTGCCACCGTGCGCAGGAAACTGACCTTACGTGATGTCGGCTCAATCAACACAAAGCGACGATCCGATCCCTTGCTGGCGATGGCCAGAGGCAATGCGGGAAATCCGCCGCCGCTGCCGAGATCGAGAAATGTTTGGTCTTCACCGCTTGTGAGCGCCAGGATTTGCAGACTATCGGCAAAATGCCGTGTCCAAACCTGCTCCAGTGTTTCACGTGAAACAAGATTCTGCACAGTCTGCCACTTGCGCAACAGATTGGCATAGGATTCCAGATCCCGGCCGACAGAACCGAGTTCTCTGGAAAAGAACGCTTCATAGGGCGCAATGGCCGAGAAATCAGCCATCAGCTCGCCTTGAGCCATTCACCGCGACGGATAACGGCGAGCAGCAGCGTAATGGCCGCCGGCGTCATACCATCCATGGCCTGTGCCTGAGCAATGGTCTGCGGTCGTTGATCCGCAAGCTTCAGCCGAAGCTCCATGGAGAGCCCGGAAATTGCGGCATAGTCAATCTCGTCGGGAATGCGGCGCTGTTCATCGCGCTGCATGGCGGCGATATCGGCGCGCTGGCGATCGAGATAGACCGCATATTGGGCGTCAATGCTAAGCTGCTCCAGCGTGTGAGGCGCAATCTCACCAAGCTCGGGCCACAGTCTCCTCAGGTCTTTATGATCGACATCCGGATAAGACAGCAGATCAAAGGCAGAGCGGCGCTTGCCGTCTTCATTGACGGCGAGGCCAGCCTTGCGGGCCTCGCTCGGCGAGGCCGTCAAATTATGGAGCACTGCGCGGCCTGCATCCAGTGCGGACGACTTTCGAGCGTAAAGCGCCTGTCGCTGTTCGCCCACAAGACCTTTGGCGACCCCGAGGGGCGTCAGGCGCTGATCGGCATTATCGGCGCGCAGATGCAGCCGGAATTCGGCTCGCGAAGTGAACATGCGATAGGGTTCGCTGACGCCGCGCGTCACCAGATCGTCGATCATCACGCCCAGATAGCTCTCGGTGCGGGACAGGATCATCGGTTCGGCACCAGCAGCGGCAAGCGCGGCATTGGCGCCGGCCAAGAGGCCCTGTGCGCCGGCTTCTTCATAGCCTGTGGTGCCATTGATCTGGCCGGCAAGGTAAAGGCCCGGCTGGCGTTTGACCTCCAAGGTCCAGCGCAGTTCGCGCGGATCGACATAGTCATATTCGATGGCGTAGCCGGGACGAATGATTTCAACCTGCTCGAGGCCGGGCATGGAGCGCAGGAAAGCTTCCTGCACGTCCGCCGGCAGCGAGGTGGAAAGACCGTTCGGATAGACAGTCGGATCGTCCAGGCCTTCGGGCTCCAGGAAAATCTGGTGGCTATCGCGATCAGCAAAGCGAACGATTTTATCTTCAATGGACGGGCAATAGCGCGGACCGCGTGACTGGATGCGCCCGGAATACATGGCCGAGCGATGGAGATTGTCGCTGATAATCCGGTGCGTGTCGGAGGTGGTGCGCGTGATATGGCAGGAAATCTGCGGATTGGAGATCGCCGCGGTGAGAGCCGAAAAGGCCTCCGGCGGGTCATCGCCCTGCTGCTCTTCAAGCACCGAATAATCGATACTGCGCCCATCGAGACGCGCGGGTGTGCCGGTCTTGAGGCGCCCGAGCTGCAGGCCGAGATTTTCGAGGCGCGTCGAGAGACCAAGAACCGGCTTCTCGCCCAAACGCCCGGCCGGCACAGTTTCCTCGCCGCGATGAATAAGGCCGCGGAGGAAGGTGCCCGTGGTGAGCACCACAGCCTTGGTGCCGAACCGGCGCCCGTCCAGCAGCACGACACCGGAAACCTCGCCATTGGTCACTTCGATATCGTCGACCTCGCCTTCGATGACATCGAGATTGGGCTGCGTGGTTATGGCAGCCTGCATGGCCTCTCGGTAAAGCTTGCGATCAGCCTGTGCCCGCGGGCCACGGACCGCTGGTCCCTTGCGGCGGTTGAGTACCCGAAACTGGATGCCGGCCTGGTCGGCAACACGGCCCATGAGACCATCCAGCGCGTCGATCTCGCGGACCAGATGGCCCTTGCCGAGACCGCCAATGGCCGGATTACAGCTCATTTCGCCGATTGTGGCGAAGCGATGGGTAATAAGCGCTGTGGGTACGCCAAGACGCGCAGAAGCAGCGGCGGCTTCACAGCCGGCGTGCCCGCCCCCCACAACAATGACTGCATAGTCGCTCATCACTCATCTCCAATTGGCTCATTATGCCAATGTTTCACGTGAATCAATTCACGCTCGTTTCGCATCCGCGCTAACGAATGTTCCACGTGAATCATTTGCCGATGCAAAAACTAGCGAATAGCCGGTCCAGCACCCGCTCAGCGTCAATCCGGCCAATCAGACGTTCCAGCGCCTGCGACGCAATGCGCAGGCTTTCCGCGGCAAGTTCAGGCAAAGACAGCTGTTCCCTAGACCTATGTAGCGCGGCCAGAGCCTCCATCAGCGCGACGCGGTCACGCTCGTGACTGAGAAGGCTGGGTTCCCCCTGCATCATGCCGTCACCCAGCGCAATAATGCGCGCCAATAGTTCGTCCATACCCTCGCCGGTTTGGGTTGAAATAGAGAGATCGACATCGGGAACGGCGCCGAGATCGGCCTTAGTCCCTATGCGGAGAGCGTTTTCCGGGGCATCCAAATCGTCGGCAATGTCAGGCGCATTGAGCCACAGGACAATGTCCGCATCAGCGATAGCCTTGCGGGCCCGGCGAACGCCCTCCGCTTCAGCTTTGCTGTTGGTTTCCCGAAGTCCTGCCAGATCGAGCAGAATATAGAGTTGGCCACCCAGATCCAGCGGCACCTGGCGCACATCCCGCGTTGTGCCGGCTTCGTCGGTGACAATGGCAATGTCGGATTTTGCCAGGGCGTTGAGCAGGCTGGATTTGCCGGCATTGGGAGCGCCGGCCAAAGCAACACGGATACCTTCACGAATGATCAGGCCATGCGCAAATCCGGCCAGTGCCGTTTCGATGTCGGTGTGCAGCGCCGCGATATTGTCGCCAAATTCAGGTGGCAGTGCATCGTCAACATCGCCTTCGTCTGAAAAATCAAGCCTGGCTTCGATTTCGGCGCGCAGATCGAGCAATTGATTGCGCCATGCGTCCACGCGCTGCGTGAGGCCGCCTTCAAATCGCGCCAGCGCCTGGCGCCGCTGGTTCTCCGTTTCGGCCTCCAGCAGGTCGCCCAAGCCTTCGATTTCAACCAGGTCAAGCTTGCCGTTTTCAAAGGCGCGGCGGGTGAATTCACCGGCTTCGGCCAGGCGGGCGCCATTGGTGGTCAGCAATTTGAGAATAGCGCGCACGCCGGCGGGGGAGCCATGCACCTGCAGTTCGGCACAATCTTCGCCCGTAAAACTGTGCGGCGCTGGAAACCAGGCGATCAGCCCCCGGTCGAGCATTGTGCCCTGCCCTATCGGGCGCAGCGTGAGCTGGCGGGCCTGCGGCAGTGGGCCCGCCACTTGTTCCAGCAATGCGCCTGCCTCAGGACCAGACAGGCGAATGACCGCCACGCCGGATGGCGGTGCGCCAGACGATAGGGCAATAATGGTATCGCCGCTGGTCATGCGAGGCTCCTAATACAAAGAGCGACATGCTCCCGCATGTCGCCCCTTTATATCGTCGATCACCGAAGCGATCAGGTATTCATCGAGTCGAAGAAATCGGAATTGGTCTTGGTCTGGCGCACCTTGTCCATGAGGAATTCCATGGCATCGATGGTCCCCATTGGGTTGAGGATGCGGCGCAGGACATACATTTTCTTGAGGATGTCGCTTTCGACCAGCAGCTCTTCCTTGCGGGTGCCCGACTTGGTGATGTCGAGGGCCGGGAAGATGCGCTTGTCTGCGACCTTGCGGTCGAGAATGATTTCCGAATTGCCGGTGCCTTTGAATTCTTCAAAGATCACTTCGTCCATGCGGCTGCCGGTATCGATCAGCGCCGTGGAAATAATGGTGAGCGAACCGCCATCTTCAATATTGCGCGCCGCGCCGAAGAAGCGCTTGGGGCGCTGCAGGGCGTTGGCATCCACGCCGCCTGTCAGAACCTTGCCCGAGCTGGGCACGACAGTGTTGTAGGCGCGGCCGAGACGGGTGATGGAATCGAGAAGGATGACGACGTCGCGCTTGTGTTCGACGAGGCGCTTGGCCTTTTCGATCACCATTTCAGCGACCTGCACGTGGCGCGAAGCGGGTTCGTCAAAGGTTGAGGAGATGACCTCGCCACGCACCGAGCGCTGCATGTCAGTCACTTCTTCCGGACGCTCATCGATGAGGAGGACGATAAGATAGCATTCGGGGTGATTGGTCGCGATTGATTGTGCAATATTTTGCAACAATACGGTCTTACCGGTACGCGGCGGCGCAACAATCAAAGCACGCTGGCCCTTGCCGAGGGGGGCGACGAGATCGAGCAGGCGGGCCGAACGATCCTTCAAAGTCGGATCGGGCAGCTCCATGCGCAGGCGTTCTTCGGGATAAAGCGGGGTCAGATTGTCGAAATTGACCTTGTGACGAACCGCTTCGGGATCTTCGAAATTGATGGTCGAAACCTTGAGCAGCGCAAAGTAACGCTCGCCTTCCTTGGGAGAGCGAATTTCGCCTTCAACCGTATCGCCCGTCCTGAGGCCAAAACGCCGGATCTGGCTGGGGCTGACATAGATATCATCGGGGCCCGGCAGATAATTCGCATCGGGGGAGCGCAGAAAACCAAAGCCATCGGGCAGAACTTCAACCACACCCTCGCCGACAATATTAATGTCCTGGGCCGCGAGTTCCTTGAGGATCGCGAACATCAACTCCTGCTTGCGCATGGTCGAAGCGTTTTCGACCTCGAGTTCTTCGGCGAACGCCAAAAGTTCGGCCGGCGATTTGGCCTTGAGCTCGCTGAGCTTGATATTCTGCATGGATGCGATGGACCCTTGAGGGAAATCGAAGAGAGGCGGGAAGTTTGGGAAGGTCTGGCATCACGTAGCGGCCGGGCGACCGCGATCAGTGGGGGATGCCTTGGCGCTTCATGTAGCGTGATCCGGCGCCGGTTTCAAGATTGAAACCGGCAAGCAGCGCCGATTCACGTGAAACGCTCAGAAGGGTTTGACGATGACGGCGATGACAATGCCGATCATCAGCACAGTCGGAACTTCATTGATCATGCGGAAATATTTCTGCGGCTTGTCATTGGCGTCCCGGGCAAAGGCTTTCTGGTGCCGGGCCAGAATACCATGGCAAGCCGAGAGGAGGATAACCAGCGCGGCTTTCAGCCAGGGCCAGCCAGCGCTCCAATCCACAATACCCATGGCCACCATGGAGAGGCCAAAAACCCAGGTCGCGATCATGGCCGGGGTCGTGATCCCCCGCAGCAGCCGGCGCTCCATAACCTTGAAGGTTTCGGACTGAGCCGAGCCGATCTCGGTCACGCTGTGATAGACGAATAATCGCGGCAGATAGAGCATTCCGGCCATCCAGGCGATGACCGAAATCACATGCAGCGCTTTGACCCATTCGATCATTCTACCCCCGGCGGACCAATTCGATCAGGCGTTCAACATGCGCAATCGGCGTTTCCGGCACGATGCCGTGACCCAGATTGAAGATATGCGGCCGATCGCCAAAGCCATCGAGAATCTTGCGCACCTGGCTATCAAGGGCTTCGCCGCCCACAACCAGCCGCAGCGGATCAAGATTGCCCTGCACCGGCAAGGTTTTTGGCAAGGCTGAGCGGACAAAGTCAATCGGCGTCGCATAATCGATGCCCAGCGCATTGACCTTGGTCACCTCGGCATAGCGGGCAAGATTGCCGGCCGCGCCGCGCGGAAAGCCGATTACCGGCGCGCCGGGAATGCGCTCGCGAAGCCCAGCGACAATGCGCCGGTTGGGTTCGAGCACCTGGCGGGCAAAGGCGGTGTCGTCGAGATTGAGCGCCCAGCTTTCAAAAAGCTGCACCACGTCGGCACCAGCTTCAAACTGGGCGGCCAGATAATTGATGCTGGTTTCGACAAGGACATCCATCAGCCGATCAAAAGCCTCTGGATGCTCGAGCGCAAAGCGGCGGGCGATCCATTGATCGGGCGAGCCACGGCCGCCCAGCATATAGGTCGCCACAGTCCAGGGCGAACCGCAGAAGCCGATCAGGGTCTTTTCAGGCGGCAGGACCGCCCGCAGACGCCGGACGGTTTCCAGAACGGGCTGGAGGTGCGTGATAGCGCGATCGGGATCAAGCCGCTCGACATCACCAGCGCACAGAGCCTCAAGAACCGGACCTTCGCCCGGCTCAAAGCGAACCACCTGCCCTAGGGCATCTGGCACAACGAGAATGTCGGAAAACAATATCGCTGCATCGAGATCGAAGCGCCGCAAAGGCTGCAGGGTGACCTCGACAGCCAGATCGGGCGTATAGCAGAGATCGAGAAAATCTCGGGCCTGCGTCCGGGTCTCACGATATTCGGGCAGATAGCGTCCCGCCTGTCGCATGATCCAGAGCGGCGGCTTTTCCTGGCGCTGTCCCAGCACGGTCGCCAGGAGGGGTTTGTGGGGCACTGCGCTCAAAAGGACCAACCTTCCAGACCCCTAAAAGAGTCTGTCTTGCTTAGTATCATTATCTTCATGGCGGTGTTTTGCTGCAATTCCTCGCCATCCACAATCGCCGCGTCGGTGACACTTGCGCGCAGGCCATGATTAACGAGGTGTTAATGACGCCTCTGGACAAGCTGGCTTTGACCCCAAACCAGCATGGTTAATCTTTGGTTAAGACGGCGAGTCCGGAGTCAAGGATTCGATTCCGGCTGTGGAAGACCGGGCGAATATCTCTGCTGTGCCCGAGACCTCTTTCCCCAGACCTTTCCATAGGCCTCGACCCACCTGCCATCGAAACGATCTGTTAACTAATTCAGAGCCAAGTCGAACAAGTTTAGCTCCGCCCGAAACTTGCAGCCACTATCCCCAATTCCGGCTTGAGCTGGGGATGACAGTGTGGAAAACATTCATCCATGCTGATCCTTGCCTCAGGAAGTTCGACCCGCAAAGCCTTGCTGGACAAGGCCGGGCTGCGCTTTGACGTGGTGCCGGCGACGATTGATGAACGGCGCATCGAAGCTGAGGCACTTGAGCAGGGTGCCGATGGCCAGGACATTGCCCTGCTGCTCGCCCAGCACAAGGCCATGGCGGTTTCCAAAGCACATCCCGATGCTTTTGTGATCGGCGCCGACCAGACTTTGGCGCTGGGGCTCGAGCTTTTGCACAAGCCTGGTAACCGCGTCGATGCGGTCAACCAGCTCGACCATCTGCGCGGCAAGACCCATCGGCTTCATGCGGCGGTGACGCTGGTGCAGAACGAGCAATTGCTCTGGTCCGATATGCAAAGCGCTGAACTGACCATGCGCGATTTTTCGCCCGAAGAACGCGACCTCGTCCTCGATCTGGAGGGCGATGCTGTGCTTGGTTCGGTGGGCGGCTATCGGCTGGAGGGTCCATCGATCCGGCTCTTTGAAACGGTCGCCGGCGACTATTTCACCATTCTGGGCCTGCCCCTGCTGCCGCTATTGGCGGCGCTGCGCGATTATGCGCCTGCCCTTCTCGAAAAACAGGCGTGACCGTGACCAAAAAGGCCTTTGTTATCGGGCACCCCATCGCCCATTCGCGCTCGCCGCTGATCCATGGGACATGGCTGGCCGAACATGGCATTGATGGCTCCTACGAGGCCATCGACGTTGCGCCCGAAGCATTGCCCCGCTTTTTCGAGCGCTTGCGCAGCGGCGAATTTGCCGGTGGCAATGTCACCATTCCGCACAAGCAGGATGTCTTTGCCCTCTGCGACAGCGTCGATGCGCTGGCGCACCAGATCGGCGCGGTCAATACGCTGGTGGTCAAGGACGGCAAGGTGCATGGCACCAATACCGACTATCTGGGCTTTCTGGGCAATCTCGACGCAGAGGCCCCGGGATGGTCGGATGGGACAAGCCAAGCCATTGTCATCGGCGCCGGCGGCGCGGCGCGGGCCATTCTCGTGGCATTAGCGGAGCGGGGCATAGGCCAGGTTCATGTGCTCAACCGTACCCAAGCCAATGCAAAGGCGCTGGTGGACGCGATGGATGGACCCTTTGCCGCGCATGGCTTTGAGGCCTTTGCCGAACTGGCGCCGCAGACCGGGATCGTCGTCAATACCAGTTCCATCGGGATGCATGGCACGCGGTTTGACTGGCTGGATATGACGCTGCTGCCGAAAACGGCGCTGGTGACGGACATTGTCTATACGCCGCTGGTGACGCCACTACTGGCCGAAGCCGCGAAACACGGGCTGCGCACGGTCGACGGGTTGGGCATGTTGCTGCATCAGGCCGTGCCGGGCTTTGCCGCCTGGTTTGGCGTGACGCCCGAAGTCACCCCGGCGCTGCGGGCCGCCGTTGAAGCGACGCTGGATCATTAGCATGTGGGCCATTGGCGTTACCGGCTCCATCGCTACCGGCAAATCCACCGTGCTGGAGGCTTTTGCCAAACAAGGCGTTCCGGTCTTTTCCGCCGATGCGGCGGTGGCCGAGCTCTATGCCGGTGAAGCGGTCGGGGCGGTCGAGGCGCTGTTTCCCGGTGTGGTCAGCAATGGGATCGTGGATCGCCAGAAACTGGCCCAGCGCCTTGCCGCCGATCCATCCGGCTTTGCCCGGCTTGAAGCTTTGGTGCATCCGATGGTGCGGGCGCGGATTGCCGATTTCATCAAAAATGCTGCAGCGCGGGGCGAACCTGTGGTCGCGGTGGAAGTGCCGCTGCTGTTTGAAAGCGGCCATGATTATGGCTTTGACGCCATCGCCGTCACCCATGTCGACGAGGAGGTTCAAAAAGCCCGCATCATGGCACGGCCCGGAATGACCGGGGATAAACGCGATGCTTTGCTTGCCCGGCAGCTGCCACAGGCCGAAAAGATGAAGCGGGCCACCTATCTTTTCGACACATCGCGCAGCCGCGCCGATATCGAGCACATGGTGGCCGAACTGGTGGCGGGCATCAGGGCGGCACAGGGCAGGACATGATCCGGGAAATCGTACTCGACACCGAAACCACCGGCCTGTCGCCCACCGGCGGCGATCGCCTGGTTGAAATCGGCTGTGTCGAGCTGATCAACCACATTCCAACCGGCAAGAATTTTCACGTCTATATCAACCCCCAGCGCTCCATGCCCGAAGAGGCGTTTCGCGTGCATGGGCTGAGCGAGGAATTTCTCGCCGATAAGCCCGTGTTCCGCGATGTGGCCGGGGATTTTCTCGACTTTATCGGCGACGCCACGCTGGTCATCCACAATGCCCCTTTCGACATGGGCTTTCTCAATCACCAGCTCGAAATTTCCGGGCACAAGACCCTCACCAACACTGTCATCGACACGGTGATGGTGGCGCGGCAAAAGCATCCGGGCGCCCGCGTGAGCCTCGATGCGCTCTGCAAGCATTATGGCATCGACAATTCGCGCCGCACGCTGCATGGCGCGCTGCTCGACAGCGAGATCCTGGCCGAGGTCTATCTCGAGCTGATCGGCGGCAAGCAGGTAAGCCTGGCGCTGGTGGCCGATAATCAGGTTGCCGTCAGCATTGCCGGCACGGAGCGTATTCCGGCGCGTGTCCGTCCAAATCCCCTGCCGGGTCGTCTCAGCGCCGCCGAAGCCGAGGCCCATTCGGCGCTGGTGGCTAAAATGGGCGATAGCGCCATTTGGGCCCAGTATAGCCAGGGCTGATGCACCGGGGATAAAAAAGCCCCGGCGCGGTGCCGGGGCTTCCAGAATTCAAATCCGAAATCGATCAGTTGACCGTGCCGGGAGGGGTTTCGCCCGGGGCAGCGGCGCCGCCGGCCTGCTGCTGCTGAGCGGCGATCTTGGCAAGGTTCTGGCGGTAGATGGCGGTGAAATCCACCGGCTCCATGATCACCGGCGGGAAGCCGCCCTGCTGGGTGATGCTGGCCATGACCTGGCGGGCAAAGGGGAAGATCAGCCGCGGGCATTCGATCATCAGGAGCGGCGAAAGCTGGGCTTCCGGCACGTTCTTGAGCTTGAAGATGCCGCCATAGACCAGCTCGATATTGAACAGCACGGCATCGGCGCGGTTGGCCTTGGCGCTGAGCGTTAGTTCGACGGCGTAATTGTCGTCCGGCTGCTTCTTGACCCCGACCGAAATCGACAGGTTGAAGTTGGGATTGCCCGCGCCATTCATCATCGAGGCCGGAGCGCCCGGATTTTCGAACGACAGGTCGCGGATATACTGGCCCACCATGGTCATGCTGGGCGGATTGGCATTCTGTGCCTCGCCCGAAGTCTCGTCAGCCATGCTTTGTCCTTTTGCGTAAACTTGTGAGCTGAAGTGTTGGCGCGTGGCTAGCATTTTTGGCCCAAAGGAACAAGCAGGCTCGGCTCAGTCCCGGTCACGACGCCAGTCATCATCATCGAGATCAATGGTGCGCGGCCGGCTGATTTGCGGATCATTGACATCGGCGTGGCGGCGATAGCTGGCGCTGGTGGTTTGAACCACCGTCATGCGGCTGGCGAGCCCGGCATAAAGCGCGGCGCGCAGCGGCGGAATGAGGAGGGCCAGCGCCACGATATCGCTGATAAAGCCGGGCAGCATGAGCAGGAACCCCGCAATGCCGATCATCATGGCATCGAACATGGTCTGGGCCGGGAGCGTCCCGGCGCCCATATTGGAACGCAGCCGCGCCACAATGCCCAGGCCCTGCTGGCGCAGCAGCAGCCCGCCCAGCAGTGCGCCGGCAATGACCAGGGCCAGCGTCATCCAGAGCCCGACGGCCTGGCCGACCACGACGAACATGGCAATTTCAGCCAGTGGCAGCAGCAGGAAACCGAGGAGAATGAAGCGGGCCATGAAGGGCGGTCCTTGCATATTCGTGACGATAGGGCGCGGCAATTTGCAACTCGCCCCAAGGTGAACTGGTTTTGAGCTAAAGCTTTGCCTATATATAGGACGAGTTTGGCGCCGCACGAGCGCCGCATAGACACTTTTTATTGCCGCCTCCCAAGCAAGGTGCCTGCTTTATGGACGAATTCCTCGATCTGCCCACCCTCATCGCCATTGTCGTGGCCGTTTTCGTCCTGTTCCGGCTGCGCTCGGTTCTGGGCTCGCGAACCGGCAATGAACGTCCGCCGGTGGATCGGTCGCGCTCGACACCGGTCGAGAAGCCGTCCAGCGAGGAAACCGTGGTGCCGCTGCGCCCGCGTGGCACCCAGCCGCCGGACATGGATGAAGAACGCCGCTCCCGCAAGCTTGAAGCGGAAATCGAACAGGCCTCCGCCGGCAATGCCGAATTGGCGGCCGGCCTCCGCGCCGTGGCCGAGGCTGACGCGACCTTCACGCCCAAATCTTTCATCGAAGGCGCCAAGCAGGCCTATGAGATGATCGTCACGGCCTATGCCGAAGGTGACCGGGCAACGCTCAAGAACCTGCTCGACAAGGATGTGTTCGAGGACTTTCAGCGCGCCATCGCCGAGCGCGAAGCGGCCAACCAGAAGGTCGACTTCACCTTTGTCGGTCTGCCGAAAATCCAGTTCGCCGATGCCGAATTTGACCGCAAGAATGTGCTGGTGACAATCCGCTTCAATGCCGAAGTGGTGTCGGCCACCCGCGACAGCGAGGGCAATCTGGTCGAGGGCAATGCCGATCAGGTCCAGACCCTGGCTGATGAATGGACTTTTGCGCGCAACCCCAAGTCGCGCGATCCGAACTGGAAAGTCGTCACGACCAGCCATCTCGACTGATCGCGTCCGGCAGGTTCTGGTCCCATGTCCAAGCGCAATTCCCGGCGCCTGCCGCACGACTTCCATCTCTGGACCAGCGTCGCCGCAACGGTTGAACCGCTGCGGCGCAAGGGTCTTCTGAAACTGGGCAGCACACCCCTGCCCCTTCCTGAAGACCACAGCGCCGAGCCGGAGCCCATGGTCAAGCGCGCGCCCAGTGGTCCGCTCAAACCGGGAAAACCCTTCCTGCCGCCCTATCGGCCACCGGTTTCCGGCGCGCCGCCGCCTGACAAGGCGGTCGATCCAGCCATTCACAAAAAGGTCCGGCGTGGGCGGATCGAGATTGATGGCACCATCGATCTTCATGGCATGACCCAGTCTGAAGCGCGCGAGGCGCTGCATGGCTTTGTCATGTCCCGATCGGCTCGTGGCGCCCGCACGATTCTGGTCATCACCGGCAAGGGCGCCCGCGTTGAGGACGATTATATCGCCGCCATGAGCGAGCGGGGAATATTGCGCACCATGCTGCCGATCTGGCTCAGCGAACCGGGCCTTGCGCAACTGGTGTCGGGCTGGAGCGTGGCGGCGCGGGGCCATGGTGGAGAGGGGGCGTGGTATGTGCGCCTGCGGCGCCGATGACCCCGCTTGGCGCAAAACTGCGGGCCATGCGCGAAGCGCGCGGCATATCATTGAAGGAAATGGCGGCGGCGATCAATGTGTCGAGCGCTTATCTGTCGGCGCTGGAACATGGCCATCGCGGCCGCCCGACGGGATTTTTGCTGCACCGCATCATCGCCTTCTTCAACGTCATCTGGGACGAGGCTGAAGAGCTGCAGCGGCTGGCCGAAATCAGCGACCCGAAAGTGACCATCGATACCGGCGGCTTGCTGCCCGAGGCGACCGAGCTGACCAATCGCCTGCGCGACAATATCGACCGGCTTGATCCGGAGGATATGAAATTCCTCCGCGACGAGCTGATGAAACGCGCCGGGCGCAAGCGCGGGTAAAAGCCCTCCTCCCGTGGGAGAAGGGCAATTGATCTTTAGAGAACGAACTTGCTGAGATCGGTATCGCCGGCCAGCACGCCCACCTTTTCGCGGACAAAGGCCGCGTCGATGGTGAGGCTCTGGCCAGACTTGTCCGGTGCGTCGAAGGAAATGTCCTCGACCAGCCGCTCCATCACCGTCTGCAAACGCCGCGCGCCGATATTCTCGACGGTGGAATTGACCTGCACAGCCGCATCGGCAATGGCTTCGATGGCGTCCTGGGTAAAGTCCAGCGTCACGCCTTCAGTGCCCATCAGCGCCACATATTGCTTGATGAGGCTGGCCTCGGTGTCACCCAGAATGCGGATGAAGTCCTCGCGGGTCAGCGCCTTGAGTTCGACCCGGATGGGCAAGCGGCCCTGAAGTTCGGGCAGGAGGTCACTGGGCTTGGCCACATGGAAGGCGCCCGAGGCGATGAAGAGAATATGGTCGGTCTGCACCGGGCCATATTTGGTCGAAACGGTGGTGCCCTCGATCAGCGGCAGGAGATCGCGCTGCACGCCTTCGCGGGATGGCCCGCCCTGCACGCCGCCTTCGCGATGGGCCACCTTGTCGATTTCGTCGATAAAGACGATGCCGTGATTTTCGACCAGTTCAATGGCTTCGGCCTTGAGCTGGTCCTGATCGAGCAGCTTGTCGGCCTCTTCGGCGATCAGCGGCTCATAGGCATCCTTGACCTTAATCTTGCGCTTGACCCCGCGCCCGCCCATGGCCTGCTTGAACATGTCGGAAATATTGATCATGCCGATGCCGCCATTGGGCATTCCCGGCATTTCGAAGCCGCCCGGCATGGCGGGGGTCATCTCGATCTCGATTTCCTTGTCGTCGAGCTCATTGTTCCGCAGCTTGGCGCGGAAGCTTTCGCGGGTCGATGGCGTGGCCGACGTGCCCACCAACCCGTCGAGCACGCGCTCTTCGGCATTGTGATGGGCCTGGGCTTCGACATCGCGGCGGCGCTTGTCGCGCAAGACAGTAATGCCGGCCTCGACCAGATCGCGAATGATCTGTTCAACGTCGCGACCGACATAACCGACTTCGGTAAATTTGGTGGCCTCAACCTTGACGAAGGGCGCCTGCGCAAGGCGCGCCAGGCGGCGCGAAATCTCCGTCTTGCCGACGCCGGTCGGCCCGATCATCAAAATATTCTTGGGGCTGACCTCGCGGCGCAATTCGGGCGGCAGCTGCTGGCGGCGCCAGCGATTGCGCAGCGCCACGGCAACGGCGCGCTTGGCATCGGCCTGGCCAACGATATGGCGGTCGAGCTCGGAAACGATCTCGCGCGGGGAAAAATTGGTTTCACTCATGTTTGTCACTTTCGATCGGTGCCTTGCGGAAGGACCGGGTCGCGGTCCAGGAAGCGCACCATCAGGTGTTCGTCGATAAATCGACCGTTCACGAAGAGATAGCGTGGCTCGGTGCCATAGGTCTGGAATCCGAGGCGCTGATAGAGGCGGATGGCCGGAACATTTTCCGACCAGACACCGAGATGGACCTGCAGCACATGGTGGCGGGCGTGATCGAGAAGATGCTCGACCAGCGCCGAAGCCATGCCGGTGCCGCGATGTTCGGGCCGCACATAGACCTGGATCATCCAGCCGCGGTGGCGCTCCTTGGCGCCGTCATTGCGCAGGAAGGCATTGATGCCACCGAGCGAACCATCGGGCAGGACGGCGCCAAAAACGGCGAGCGCCTGAAGCGTCTGCGCAATCTCGGCGTCAGACTTTTGCGCGAAGGCTTCGGCCGTCGAGACAAAGGCCTCGGGGTGATTGGCGAGCCCTTCGTGGCGGATGGCGCGATAGGCCGCCGCGTCTTCTGTGCCGAGCTGCCGGATGGAAAAACTCACGCGGAAAGCTCGATGGTTTCGACCGTCACATTGCCATTGGTATAGACACAGATTTCCTCGGCGATCTTCATGGCGCGGCGGGCAATGTCCTCGGCATCAAGCTCGGTCGCCTGATGCAGGGCCAGCGCCGCCGAATGGGCATAATTGCCGCCCGAGCCAATGGCGATAACGCCATGGTCCGGCGTCAACACATCGCCATTGCCGGTGAGGACCAGTGTGTCGGACTTGTCCGCCACGATCATCATGGCTTCAAGCTTGCGCAGATAACGGTCAGTGCGCCAGTCCTTGGCCAGCTCGACCGCGGCGCGCATCAGCTGATCGGGATATTGCTCAAGCTTGGCTTCAAGACGCTCGAACAGGGTAAAGGCGTCGGCGGTGGAACCGGCAAAACCGCCGATCACCTTGCCACCGGCGAGACGGCGAACCTTCTTGGCGCCATGCTTCATGACGGTCGGGCCCATGGAGACCTGGCCATCGCCGGCCACCACGACCTTATTGCCCTTGCGCACGGAAACGATGGTTGTCCCGTGCCAGCCGGGTGTTGTGTGTTCACTCATTGGGGGAATTACTCCGAACTGATGGCTGATATTTAGGAGCCATGGTGCGGATTGCAACAGACGTGCGGAAAGGCCGGCTTGTCCTGAGACTTCCGGTGGCACGGCAACGAACGGCCATTGAGCCGAAAACGAACGTTCAAGTATGGCGCAATGGCCGTTCGTCACGGAGACGGATTTTCCACGGGTCCGGATTCAGGCGGTACCGTTATTGCAGGTCCGGCTGCCGAGCTTCTACCCGCGTAAAGAGGCGCCCCTCTTCCCGGCCTCCCCGCCCGGCCCTGCGTCGGGGTCGCGTGTCGGCGGGGATGGGGAGAGGATAAGGGATGGGTTTGGGGGCGGGGATATCTTTTTTTGTGGGCTTCGAGCCATCCCGCAGGGCCAATCATGCCAGTGGCATGATTGGAGGCGAGAAGGCCATGAGACCTATGGTCGAATGGCGGGGCAAAGAGGAGAGTGTAAGCGCGTGGCTCACCCCCTCCGAGCTGCGCTAAGGCCTGACGGCCAAGCTCCGCTTGCCTCCCCCATCAAAGGGGGAGGTGTGGCTCCACTCGTTTAACGCGATACAGTTAGAGCCACCCGCGCTTACCCGATCTTCACGCCTTCGTGCCTATCTGCTACTCACCCGCCGAATGCCGGAGACCTGCCATGCGCACAGCAAAGATTGCCCGCAAGACCAATGAGACCGAGATTTCCGTCTCCATCAATCTCGATGGCACTGGCAAGCACGCGATGAAAACCGGCATTGGCTTTTTCGATCACATGCTGGACCAGCTCTCGCGCCACTCGCTGATCGACATGGATGTGACCTGCAAGGGTGACCTCCATATCGACGCGCACCATTCGGTGGAGGATGTCGGCATTGCCCTGGGCCAGGCGATCAAGCAAGCGCTCGGCGATAAGAAGGGCATTTCCCGCTACGCCTCCTGTGACCTGCCCATGGACGGGACGCTGACCCGCGCCGCGCTGGATGTGTCAGGCCGCGCTTTTCTCGTCTTCAAGGCCGAATTCAGCCAGGGCAAGATCGGCGAGCTCGACACGGAATTGTTCCGCGAGTTCTTCCAGGCGCTGGCCATCAATGCGGGCATCACGCTCCATATCGAAAACTTCTATTTCGACAACAACCACCATCTGGCCGAGTCGATGTTCAAGGCCGTGGCCCGCGCCCTGCGCGATGCCGTGGCCATCGACCCGCGCATGAGCGATGCCGTGCCCAGCACCAAGGGCACGCTCTAGAGCCTCGGAAGGGCTGGACACCCGCCCTTCCCCCGCTCCGCTTTTTGCACTAAGTCAGCGCCATACCGATCCCCGAGGCTTGGCTCATGAGCATTGTCGCCATCATCGATTACGGCGCCGGCAATCTGCGTTCGGCCGCCAAGGCGTTCGAGCGGGTGGCCGCCGAGCGCGGTCTGGGCGATGAAATCATCGTCACCGCCGATCCCGAAATCGTCCGCCGCGCCGAGCGCATCATGCTGCCCGGTGTTGGCGCCTTTGCCGATTGCAAGGCCGGGCTCGACGCCCTGCCCGGCATGGTCGAATTGCTCAACGAGCGCGTGCTGACAGCGGGCGTGCCCTTTCTCGGCGTCTGCGTGGGGATGCAATTGCTGGCGAGCGAAGGCCGCGAAAAAGTGGTGACGGAAGGGCTGGGCTGGATCCAAGGCGTGGTCGAAAAAATCACGCCAGATGATCCGGCGCTGAAGATTCCGCATATGGGCTGGAATACGATTGTTCAGACCCAGCGCCATGCCCTGCTCGACAATATCCCGACCGGACCCGATGGGCTGCACGCCTATTTCGTGCACTCCTATCACCTGAAGACCGATGACAAGGCGACCCTCTTTGCCACCACCGAATATGGCGGGGCGCTGACCGCCTGTGTCGGCCGCGACAATATTTTTGGCGCGCAGTTCCACCCGGAAAAGAGCCAGGCGCTGGGTCTCAAACTGATCGAGAATTTTTTGGGATGGACGCCATGATCCTCTTCCCCGCCATCGACCTCAAGGACGGCCAGTGCGTGCGCCTCAAGCTTGGCGACATGAACCAGGCGACCGTGTTCAATGACGACCCGGCCGCGCAGGCAAAAAGTTTCGAGGATCAGGGATTTGAATATCTCCATGTCGTCGATCTCAACGGCGCCTTTGCCGGCGAGAGCGTCAATGGCGCGGCGGTGGAAGCGATCCTCAAAGAGGTGAAATTTCCGGTGCAGCTGGGCGGCGGCATTCGCACCCTCGACCATATCGAAGCCTGGCTCGACAAGGGCCTCGCCCGCGTCATCCTCGGCACGGTCGCGGTGCGCAATCCGGAACTGGTGAAGGAGGCCGCAAAAAAATGGCCGGGCCAGGTCGCGGTGGGCACCGATGCCAAGGGCGGCATGGTTGCCGTCGAAGGCTGGGCGGAGACTTCGGAACTTTCGATCATCGAGCTGGCCAAGCGCTTTGAGGGCGCAGGCGTCGCTGCCATTATTTATACCGACATCGACCGCGACGGCGTGCTGGCCGGGATCAATTGGGATTCGACGCTGGAACTGGCCCGCGCGACCTCCATCCCCGTCATCGCTTCGGGTGGTCTGGCTTCAATGGACGATATCGAGCGCATGACGCGGCCCGAATATGCGGTGCTTGAAGGCGCCATTTCCGGGCGTGCGCTTTATGACGGGCGGATTGATTCACGTGAAGCATTGGCCATGCTGAGGGCGGCATGAGCACGTTCGGGACGCGGCCCTTTCCCTGGAGCATCTATTGGGTGCTGCTGGTCGCGCTGACGCTCTTTGCCTTCGGCCCGGTGCTCTCGGTCATGATCTCCATAGGCCTCGCCGATATGGGCGGTTGCGTGCTCAATGAAGCGGGGGTGCATCCCTGCATGATTATGGGCATGGATCTGGGCGGGCTCCTGGCCTTCATGTTTGTCTTCGGCTGGTTCGCGCTGGTCACACTGCCGCTCGGCCTCGGCCTTGTTGTCGTCTGGCTGGCCGTCATCATCATCCACCGCATTGCCTGGGGACGGCTGCAGCAGCCGAACGTGTCATGAGTTTGAAGACCCGGATCATTCCCTGCCTCGACGTCGCGGGCGGCCGCGTCGTGAAGGGCGTGCAATTTGTCGATCTCGTCGATGCTGGCGATCCCGTCGAGGCGGCCATGGCCTATGATGCGGCGGGCGCGGACGAACTGACCTTTCTCGACATCACGGCGAGCCATGAGGGCCGCGATACGATTTTTGACGTGGTGGCGCGTACGGCCGAACATTGCTTCATGCCGGTGACGGTGGGCGGCGGGGTTCGGACCATCGAGGATATTCGCAAGCTCCTCTTGGCCGGCGCCGACAAGGTGGCGATCAATTCGGCGGCGGTGAACGACCCTGACTTTATCGCCCGCGCCGCCGACAAGTTCGGCAATCAATGCATCGTGGTTTCGGTCGACGCCAAGCAGCGGCTCGACGAAAAGCTCGGTGGCGACAATCGCAGCGAATGGGAGATTTTCACCCATGGCGGGCGCAAGCCGACCGGCTTGGACGCGGTGGAATTCGCCCACAAAATGGTCGAGCGCGGGGCGGGCGAATTGCTGGTGACCTCGATGGATCGCGACGGCACCAAGTCGGGCTTTGACCTGAAACTTGTGCGCGCCATTGCCGATAGTGTCGAAGTACCGGTGATCGCTTCGGGCGGTGTCGGCACGCTGCAGCATCTGGTCGAGGGTGTCACGGAGGGCCATGCCAGCGCTGTGCTGGCGGCCTCGATCTTTCACTTTGGCACCTTCACCATTCCTGAAGCGAAGCGCTACATGGTCGAGCACGGCATCGCGATGCGAATGGACTTCGCAGACGGTGCGCAAGGCGTATGAATGGCTCCAGTGGAGCCATTCAAGTCAAGAAGGCCATGAGAGCTAAGCTCGAATGGCTAGCTGCTTAGGTCTTAGTGACGGCGCCGCCGTTTTTTGCTCTAAGCCTTGCCGATGACGGTGGCGGAGGACCTGACCACATGAACCTTGAAGAACTCGACGCCCGCATCGCGCTGCGGGCTGCTGCTTCGCCAGACGAAAGCTATACGGCCAAACTCATTGGCCGCGGCATCAACAAGGTGTCGCAAAAGCTGGGCGAGGAAGCGACCGAAGCGGTGATCGCCGCCGTGACCGGCGACCGCGCCGAGCTGACCAAGGAAGCCGCCGACGTGCTCTACCACCTGCTGGTGGTGCTGAAGGCGGCAGGCGTGCCGCTGGCCGAAGTGATGGCGGAGCTGGATGCCCGCACCGCCCGGTCGGGTCTCGCCGAAAAAGCCGCACGCAAGGAGCAATAATGGCCAAGCGTTCGCCCGCCCTCGATCCCTATCGCCATTTCACCAAGGCCGAGTGGAGCAAGCTGCGCGACGGCCAGCCAATGACGCTCAACGAGGACGACATCCAGCGCCTGCGCGCCCTCACCGATCCGATCTCGCTCACCGAGGCCGAGGAAATCTACCTGCCGCTGTCGCGCCTGCTTTCCTATTACGTGGAGGCGATCCAGGGGCTGAACCGGGTTTCGACCCGCTTCCTCAATGCGCCCAATGACAAGGTGCCCTTCATCATCGGCGTCGCCGGTTCGGTCGCGGTGGGCAAGTCCACCACCTCGCGCATCCTCCAGGCGCTGCTGTCGCGCTGGCCATCGAGCCCCAAGGTTGATCTGGTGACGACCGACGGTTTCCTTCATCCCAACCGGGTGCTGGAAGAGCGCGGGCTGATGCAGCGCAAGGGTTTTCCGGAAAGCTATGACCGGCAGCGCTTCGTCAATTTTCTCGCCGATATTAAATCGGGCAAGGGCAAGGTGGCCGTGCCGGTCTATTCGCACCTCGTCTATGACGTGGTGCCGGGTGAAGAGGTCATCATCGACCACCCCGATATCCTGATCGTCGAGGGGCTCAATATCCTGCAGCCCGGCGACCTGCCCCAGGATGGCGCGCCGATCCTCTTCGCTTCGGACTTCATCGACTTTTCGATCTATATCGACGCAGATGTCGAGGACCTGCGCGACTGGTATGTGACGCGCTTCTTCCGCCTGCGCGAAACGGCCTTCCGCGATCCCAATTCCTTCTTCCGCAAATTTTCCGAAATGAGCGAAGAGGAAGCGGGCGAATTCGGGCGCATGATCTGGCAGACGATCAACCTGCCGAACCTGCTCGAAAACGTGCTGCCGACGCGCGGCCGGGCTGACCTCGTGCTCAAGAAGGGCAAGGATCACCGCGTCGAGGAAGTGAAGCTCAGGCGGCTTTAGCGCGTCTTTGCTACTGGCTCTTCGCGATCACGCAAAACCCGTTTCCGAAGGGATCGGCACAAAAGGCCACCGGGCGGGGTCCCATGTCGAGCAGAAATTGCTCGATCTGCCCGCCGGCCTCTTTGATCTTTTCGACCATGGGCATCAGGCGCTCGACATGGAAGTCGAGATGGACCGGGGTCCAGTGTCGCGCATAGCGGCGGGTCTCGCCTTTTGCGGGTGAGCTTTCGGTGCCCTCGGCCTTGCCATGGATACACATGGTGACATTGTTCGCATTGAGTATGGCCATGGTGGCAAAGGGCCGCGCAATCTCCTCAAATCCGAACACGCCCTGATAGAAGGCCAAGCCTGCATCGAGCGATGGCGCATCGATGCTGACATTGACGGTGATGTCCTGCGTCATTCTGTTCCCCATTGGTGGTTCTACAGCACTACGACGAACGGCTTTGGGCGATTTCGACAGGGCGCGCTTAATAGGTTCCCTGCTGGGGCTGGCTGAGGATGATGAGATTGCCATCCGGGTCGCGCAGCTTGGCGGTCTTGAAGAAATCGCCAAAGGCCTTGGCCACCGGCTTGATGCCAAAGGTTTCGAGCCGCACCAGTTCATCGGCAATGTCATCGACGATCAGGGTGACTATGCCCGCGCCGGCGCGGTCGGCATCGCTCATGACGCGGACCCAGCCGCCACCGGGCAATTTCCATTCGGCGACATCGGCCATGGGGCGGGCATCGGCGGGACGCCCGAACAGATATTCGTACCAGACAAGAGAATCGGCCAGTTCCTCGACGGCGAGGCCGGCCAGCACATTGGAAATGGTCATCCTTGCGTCCGCTTGCAGTGATTTGGATAGAGTCTAGCACGATGTGCCCGCGCCGCCAGCACAGTTGGCGTCAGGGCCCGGCGCTGCTATAGGCGGGGACGAATTGAGGGAGTGCGTGTGATGACCCAATTGCGGACCATTGTGGCTGGTGCCGGCGGGCGCATGGGCGCGGCCAATATCCGCGCCGTGGCCGCCGAGGCCGGGTTGGTGCTGGTCGGTGCAGTGGATCGCGCTGGCGCTTCGGCCATCGGCAAGGATGCGGGGAGCCTTGCGGGCATCGAGGCGCTGGGCGTTCATGTCAGCGACGATCTTGATGCGCTGCTCGATGGCGCTGATGTCATCATTGATTTCACCGCGCCTGCGGCCAGCGTTGCCCTGGCCCGGCGCGCGGCGGCAAAGGGTCTCGTCCACATTATCGGCACGACCGGTTGTTCCGAGGCGGATGACGCCGCCATTGGCGAGGCGGCAGCCAGTGGCGCGCGCGTGGTCAAGTCGGGTAATTTCTCCATGGGCGTGGTGCTGCTGGCCAGCCTCGTCAGGAAGGCCGCGGCGGCCCTGCCCGGCTATGACATCGAGGTGCTCGAAATGCATCATAATCGCAAGGTCGATGCGCCATCGGGCACGGCGCTGCTGCTCGGCAATGCCGCCGCCGCGGGCCGGGAAATTTCATTGAAGGACAAGGCGGTCTATGCCCGCGAAGGCCATACCGGCGCGCGCGAGGCGGGGACGATTGGTTTTGCCACGCTGCGCGGCGGCACGGTGGTCGGTGACCACACAGTGATGCTGGCCGGACCATCGGAGCGGATTGAACTGACCCACCGCGCCGAAGACCGCGCGATCTTTGCTAATGGTGCCGTGCGCGCCGCAATCTGGGCCGCCGGACAGCCGGCCGGTCTTTACTCCATGGCCGATGTGCTCGGCCTCAACGACTGAACTTAGGACAGACAAGATGACCGGCACGCTGATTCTCGTTCGCCATGGCCAGAGCGAATGGAACCTCCAGAACCTCTTTACCGGCTGGCGCAACCCGAACCTGACCGAGCAGGGTCAGGGCGAAGCGCGCGCGACCGGCAAGGCGCTCAAGGCCAGGGGCATCGTGCCTGACCTCTATTACACCTCGGCGCTGCGCCGGGCCCAGCACACGCTGGACCTGATGCTCGAAGAGATGGGCATTCTCAATGTCACCATCACCCGCAATGTCGCGCTCAATGAACGCGACTATGGCGATCTCTCCGGCCTCAACAAGGATGACGCCCGCGCCAAATGGGGCGAGGAGCAGGTGCTGATCTGGCGCCGCTCGTTCGACGTGCCGCCTCCCGGCGGCGAGTCGCTGAAGGACACCGCGGCACGCACCCTGCCCTATTACGAGGCGGAAATCCTGCCCCGGCTCAAGGCTGGCAAGACCGTGCTGGTCGCGGCCCACGGCAATTCGCTGCGCGCCATGGTCATGGCGATTGAAGGCCTGACCCCGGACGAAATCCTCAAGCGCGAAATCGCCACGGGCGAGCCGACGGTTTACAAGATCGGTGCCGACGGGAAGCTGGAAGAGCGCGTGACGCTCTGAGCTTAAAAGGATTCACGTGGAACAAGGGCGCCTTTCGGGGCGCCCTTTTCGTTTCAATGCGCCGCTGAAATGACCCCGGCTTCCCAGCCGAGGATCGCGCGCTTGCGCGGCACGCCCCAGTGATAGCCGGTGAGCGCGCCGGATGTGCCGACGACGCGGTGACAGGGCACGACGAAGCTGATCGGGTTTTTGCCCACGGCAGTGCCTACGGCGCGCGAGGCCGTGGGGCGGCCAATGCTCTCTGCTACGCGGGCATAGGTGGTCGCCTGGCCGCAGGGGATTTTGAGCAGGGTCTCCCAGACGCTGACTTCAAAATCGGTGCCGATC
>JAEYTY010000065.1 GCA_023433775.1 Pseudomonadota bacterium
CCCCACAGGTCCGCATCGGCGGTCACATTGATCACCATGCGCCCGCGATTGAACAGCAACTCGCGAATACGCCGGAAATTCGCCTCCACCCCGGCCCAGTCGCTATCGATTTGCTTGATCAGCCCGCGCAGGAAATGCAGATAACTCACCCCGCCCGTCTGCTCGGCGATCCAGCCGGCCTCGGTCAGCCCCGCCTTGATCCGCATATCGGCAATGGAATTGCCCGCCGGAACCAGCCGCGCTTCAAAGCTCGCCTTGTCCTCCAGCGCCATCTGCCGGATGCGCTCTTTGTTCGATAGCTGCGCATCAAGCAGCACATCGCCCATGATCGCGAGCATCTCTTCAATCTTGCTAGGCACGGCCTTGCCCGAAAGGAACATCCAGGCCGCCGTCCCCGCGCCATCAGCCCGCGTGGCCACGCTCCGGTGCTGGGCAATGCCGCCCGTCGCCCGCCCGATCCGCTGCGTTAGCGAGACGAAATCTTCCTTGCCCGTGCCTGTCTGCAATAGCGCCCGCCCGAACAGCGGCAGATAGGGCAGCAGCGCCCTGTCGAGCACTTTGAGGTCAAAACCCAGATCGAGATAGACAATGCCCAACGTCGGCAGATCGTGAAACAGCCCGCGCACCCCCGCCTGCGCCCTCTCCTCGGTCGGCACCGTTCTGATCTCGCGATCAAGATCATCCAGCGTCAGCGTCGGGATTTTCGCCAGGTCCTCCGGCTTGTCGACCGCTTCCTGCAGCGCCTTGAGCCGCTCGGTCTGCGCCATCGCATCCTTGAGCGCGGCCTCGTCCATGCCCGCGCGCACCTTGGCCAGCTTCTCGGCTTCCGCCGCCGCCTCGCGCGCCCCCTGCTCCGGGTCCGCCTCCAGCATGGCCGTCACGCGATGCGGATTATCGAGCAGCAACCGGCGGATTTCGCGCTCGAAATGTCCGCTCACCGCCTTCTGCTTGAGTTCGGCCAGTGCATCCTCGAAGGCCAGCGGGGCCAGCGGGTCGCCGCCATGAATCCACTGCCCCAGCGCCGCGAACATGTAGCTCATGCCGCGCGGCATCGATCCGGTATTCTGCTCGCGCAGGTTGAATTCAAACGTGTTGAGCGCCGCTTCCCGCTGCTCTTCGGAAAAGCCCTTGGTCGCAATCTCTTCCAGCGTATCAAGGATCAGCGCCTCGACCTTTTCCGCATCCGCCGGGTCCACGCCCTTCAACCCGAACATGGCAATCGGCTGGCGCAGATGCGTGCCAAAGCCGCTTCCGGTCATCCCCTCGCCCAGCCCGCTCTCGGTCAGTTTCTTGCGCAGCGGCGCCGCCGGATTGCCCGTCAGCAGATAGCCCAGCAGCCCCAGGCTCAGCGTTTCGTCGCGCCCCTCCGGCGGGTCGAGCATCCAGTTGACGCTGACCATCCCGTCGCGACGCTTCTCCCCGTCAATGCTGCCGGCATAGGTGCCCTTCACCTGCCGTGGTGCATTGAAGCGCGGCTGCAGCGCCACCTCGGCATCCACCACTGCGCGCTCGAACTGGCTGAAATAGTCGTCCAGGATTTCGAGGCGCTTCTCCGGCGCATCATCGCCCGAGAAGACAACCCGCGCATTGGACGGGTGATAAAAGGTCTGGTGAAAGCGCTTGAACTGCTCATAGGTCAGCGCCGGAATGGCCTTGGGGTCACCACCGGAGCTCTTGCCATAGGTAATATCGGGATAGAGCGCGCGCTGGCTCAAATCGTGCAACACCGAGTCAGGCGAAGAAAACACGCCCTTCATCTCGTTGAACACCACGCCCTTATAAACCAGCGGCGCGTCGAGGCTCTCCAGCTCGTAATGCCAGCCTTCCTGCGCAAATGTGTCCTCGCTGATCAGCGGAAACAGCACTGCGTCGAGATAGACATCAACGAGGTTGTAAAAGTCCTTGAGATTGGCGCTGGCCACCGGATAAGCCGTCTTGTCCGGATAGGTCATGGCGTTGAGAAACGTATGCATGGAGCCCTTGAGCAGCTCCACAAATGGCTTCTTCACCGGATATTTACGCGACCCGCAGAGCACCGAATGCTCAAGAATATGCGCAATTCCGGTCGAGTCCGCCGGCGGTGTCTTGAAGGTGATGCCGAACACCTTGTTCTCGTCCTGATTGACGAGGCTGAGCACCTCCGCCCCTGTCTTCCGGTGCCGATAAAGCAGTGCCTGTGAATTGATCTCGGCAATGCTCTCGTCACGGACAAGCTCGAACGCAGGATGGGACATGAAGCTACTCTTTTCGGGAATTCGGATGCTCTAACCTAGGTACCCCGGCGCTGATCCGCCAGAGGTCTCGCGGGCGATTGATTTGTGTACACTTTTCGTGTACACAAATCTCACCCAAAGGCTATGTGTGGGGGCGCATGGACTACGAATGGGACGAGATCAAGCGACTGTCGAATATCGACAAGCATGACGTCGATATTCTCGATGCGGTGTTGATATTCGAAAGCTGGGTACTGACGGAACCAGACGCGCGTTTCGACTATGGCGAGGTACGCTTTAAGTCCATCGGCATCGTGGACGGCATTTGCTATGTGCTCATCCATGCTGACCGCAACGGCCGAATGCGACTCATCTCCGCCTGGCAAGGAGGCCAACGTGACCGAAGAAAATATCAAACGGGCTACGCTCGCCGAAATCCGGGCGATGAAGGATAGAGGTGAAATCTATCACAACCCCGATGCACCCGAAGGCCCGGAACTAGGGGACGACTTCTGGGAAAACGCAGTTTGGGTGGACCCTCAGGGAAAGACCTCCGTCCACCTCAAACTGGACGCAGAAGTCTTCTTTTTCTTCAAGAGCCAGGGCAAAGGCCACATCACGCGGATGCAGGATGTGCTGAAAGCCTATGTGAAAGCCCACCAGAAGGCGGAAAATCCGCCCGAGGCGGGAGAGAAAAAGCCCTCCCGCCGCGCCGGCTGACGCTTAGACCCCGCCCCGGATCTCCGGCTTCACTTCGGTCTGATACCATTCGCCAAGCTGCTTCATGAGCGCGGGGAAGAGGCTCTTGCGCTCGCTCGCTGCCACATTGTCAGCGATCTGCGCCGGCTTGCTCACCCCTGCGATCACGGTCGACACCTGCGGATGATCGAGCACCCAGCGCAGCGCAAACTGGCTCAGCGGCACGCCTTCGGGCGCAAAGCCCTTGAGCTCCTGCACCAGCTCCACCCCGCGCTCGAAGGGAATGCCCGAAAAGGTCTCGCCCACCGAGAAGGCCGCGCCGTCGCGATTGTAATTGCGGTGGTCGGTCTCGTCGAACCGCGTGTCCTTGTCATATTTGCCGCTCAGCAGCCCGCTGGCCAACGGCAGCCGCACGATGATACCGACATTCTTCTCCGCCGCCTTAGGCAGCAATTCCTCTGCCGCGTCCTGGCGGAACAGGTTGAAGATGATCTGCAGCGTCGCGCAGCCATCCTGCTCAAGGCAAAGCAGCCCTTCCTCGATCGTTTCGACGCTGGCGCCCCAATGGCGCACCAGCCCCTCGGCCTTGAATTCATCCATCCAGCCGAACAGCTTGCCCTCGCTCAAAACCGGCGTCGGCACGCAATGGATCTGCGCCAGATCGAGCGTTTCGACCCCCAGCCGCTGCGCCGAACCCACAAGGCTCGCGCGTACGCCTTCGCGGGTGAACTTGTCGGGAAAGAGCGTCCCCGAGCGCCCCAGCTTGGTCGCAACTTTCACGCCCGCACCCTTGTTATGCGCGCCGATCCGGCTTTCGCTCAGGCCCCCGCCATAGACGTCCGCCGTATCCCAGAACGAAATCCCGGCCGCCTGCGCTGCATCGAGAATTTCCGTCGCCGCATCATCGCCCACCGGCCCGAAATCCCCGCCCAGCTGCCAGCAGCCCAGCCCGATTTCGCTCACTTCATACCCGGTCTTACCCAGCGTCCGCGTCTTCATCGCCATTCTCCAAATTGTCTCTGCCTGTTGCCGGCGACATGCGCTGATTTTGGCGGGGGGATCAAGCGAAGTCGCCTTGCCGCCTACTCAAAATAGTCCGGAAAATCCGCAATCGTCTGGCCCAGCAGCACCTCGGCCCGCGCCAGATGTCCGCGCATGGCGGCCTCGGACGCGGCCACGTCGCCCCTCGCCACCGCGGCGGCGATATCCTTGTGGTCGGCAATGGCCCGCTGCTTGGATGACATGCCCAGCGTCAGATAGCGCACGCGGTCGAGCTGCATTTTGTGGTCGTCGATCAGTTGCCAGGCATATTCCTGCCCCGCCAGCCGCGCCAGCGTGCGGTGAAAGAGCTCGTCGAGCTTGTGAAATCGCCGCGTATCGTCCACCGCCGCCGCCGCTTCCTGCTCGGCGATCTGCTCGGCCAGCACCGCGGCCACATCCGCCGCCGGTTGCGCCGCCACGCGCCGGATGATTTCGACCTCGATGCTTTCGCGGATAAACCGGCTCTGCCGCACCCCGTCGGGCGAAATCTTCTTGACCACCGTGGCCCGCTTGGGCCGGATCAGCAGCATCCCCTGCTGTGCCAGCCGGATAAAGGCCTCGCGCACCGGCTGCCGCGACACGCCATAGCGCCCGGCAATATCGCTTTCCGAAATCACATCGCCGGGCTTCAGGCTCATGGTCACGATTTCGTCGCGCAGCGCCGAAACGACCCGCATGGCCATGGTCTGGTCTTCCATGTCCGGCACATTTCCAGCCATCACTGATTCCCTCGCACCCGGCTCTCGGGCGGAACCTAAAGCAAGTTTGCCGAAAGTGGGAACCGGTTTCGGGTCCGGCTCTAGCGCGAGAACGGCACCGACGCCTTCAGCACTTCGCCCGAATTGTTGAACTCGACCTCGAAATCAACCGTGATGCTGTCATCCACCAGCTTGATATTGGCGCCGATGCGCACATCGCTGCCGGCCCGGTCCTTCTGCTTTTCGCGCAGGTCAAAGCTGATTGTGCCGCCCTCCTGCCGGCCAATGGCAAGGCCGGTATAACCGGCATTGGAGCTCATCGCCGCCTCATAGCGCTGCTGGGCCGCGACATAGGCAATGGTGCCGCTGATCGAGAGTGTCGCATTCACCAGCGTGCAACGGCCGGTATAATTGATCTTGGCGGCATTGCCCTGCGACACGCCCAGCCGGCAGCGGAACGGCTCGTTCCGGTTCCCGCCGACAAGAGCACTCTCGCCGCGCCAGTCACCGATATAAGACGAGAGCAGTGCCATCTCGCTCCCGCTTCCCTGTGCCAGCGCCTGTGCTGCCACAAATCCCTGAGCGGCAATCAGCACGACCAGCAAGCGCAACCACTTCATTCTCTTGTCCCCTCCACGGAATGAGCCTTTCCCTGCCTACATTCCTGCCAGCACAATCGGTTCAGCACCAGTTGAAATCTGCGTCCAATGACTAGCTTGTTACGAATTGACCAATAACTTGCTCATAAAACTATGATGGTCCGTCAGAATCATAGCGGCGGGCACGGTTTGGAGGGGGCAGAATATGGGCGCGGCACAGGCAGCCATCATCGAGGCGCGGGATGTTGACTATTCCCTGGAAATTGCCGGGCGCCCCCTGCATATCCTGCGCAAGGTTTCCCTCAGCGTTGCCCCCGCCGAAGTCGTCGCCATTGTCGGCCCCTCGGGCAGCGGCAAGACCTCGCTGCTCATGCTGCTCGCAGGGCTCGAAAAAGCCACCGGCGGCGAAGTCATCGTCAATGGCGAAGACCTCACCCGCCTTAACGAGGACGAGTTGGCCCGTTTCCGCCGCCGCACCATGGGCATCGTCTTCCAGAGTTTTCATCTCATTCCCTCGCTGACCGCGCTCGACAATGTCGGCCTGGCGCTCGAAATCGCCGAGCCCGGCCTCAGCATGGCCGAGGTGCGCGAAAGGTCCGCCGCGGCCCTTGCCGCCGTCGGGCTTGAAAACCGGCTCGATCACCGTCCCTCCGCGCTTTCGGGCGGCGAACAGCAGCGCGTCGGCCTCGCCCGTGCCAGCGTCGCCAAACCACCTTTGCTGCTGGCCGATGAGCCAACCGGCAATCTCGATCAGAAAACCGGCGCCATGGTCGTCGACATCATGTTCGATCTCGCCCGCCGCCAGCGCACCGCCGTGGTGCTAATCACCCACGATCCCAGCCTCGCCGCCCGGGCCGACCGGGTTTACACCATGACCCAGGGCGAACTGGTCGAAACCCCGGTTTCCCGCTGATGCGCTCTCTCTGGCCCGCCATTCGCATTGGCCTGCTCGACATGCGCGGCGATCTGCGCCGCTTCCTACTGCTGGTCGTCTGCCTCGCCGTCGGCACCGCCCTTATCGCCGGCGTCAATTCCGTTGGCACCAGCATTACCCGCGCCATTGAAGAGGGCGCTGCCGAATTGATGGGCGGCGATATCGAGCTCTCCCGCGCTGATCGTCTCGCCACGCCCGAAGAGCTGGCCACCATGGCGACCTTCGGCGATCTCGTCAGCGTCATCGACACCAATCTGCGCGCCGAAAGTTTTGACGGCGAAGCCTTTGCCGATATCAGTGCTGTCGGCTCCGGCTATCCCCTGCTCGGCGCCGTCACCAGCCCGCATATGCCCCCCGGCACCGATGTCACCGCCTTCCTCGCCCCCGAAAATGGCGTCCATGGCGCACTGGTCGATGCCATCATGCTCGATCAGTTGGGTCTCGGTGTCGGCGATACTATGGCGCTGGGCGGCACGGCCTTCATCGTGCGCGGCACACTGGGCAAGCTGCCCGATGCGCCGGTGCGCGGCTTCCGCCTTGGTATGCCCGCCCTCATTGCCCTTGATGGTTTTGGTGTCATCAGCGACCGCACCTCGCCCCTGCCGGGTCTGGGCACCTGGTATCGCTACAAGATCCATCTCGGCGATCGCAATATCGAGGCCGGTCTCGCCTCCATCTCCGCACGCTTCGGCGACTCTGGCTGGACCGTGCGTTCCGCCCGCGATGGCCTCGGCCAGATGGTGCGCTATTACGATCTCTTCATGCGCTTCCTGGTCATTGTCGGCCTCGGCTCGCTGCTCATTGGCGGCGTCAGCGTCTGGACCGGGATGCAGGCCTATATCACCGAGCGCGCCAGCGTCATCGCCGTCATGCGCAGCATGGGCGCGGGCCGCTCGCGCCTCTTCATCCACTTCTTCTCGCAGGTCGCAGCCCTCGCCGCCGTGGGCGTGCTGATCGGCCTTCAGATCGGTGGCGGCATTGCCATGCTGCTCCTGCCCACCATCGGCGCCGCCGTCGGCATTTCCCTGGCCCCGGCCCTCCATCCGGCCCCGCTGCTCATCGCCGCTGCCGCCGGTCTCGTCACCGCTTTCGCCTTTGCCTATCTGCCGCTGCAACAGGCCCAGACCATTCGTCCCGTGCTGCTGTTCCGCTCAAAAGGCCTCGCGGCTCCACCGATCGATTGGGGCGCGCTGCTGCTTTCGTGGCAGGTATTGCCGCTCATCGCCGCCATCCTCGCCTTCTTCGCCCTGGCTTATCTGATGACAAGTGATGCGGCGCTCGTTGCCGCCTTCGGCCTGGCCAGCGCCCTCGCGGCGCTCGTCTTCCAGCTTTTCATTCGCCTGGTGCAATTCGGGCTGGCGCGCCTCCCCGAAACCGGCCCGCGCATCCTGCGCCACGCCCTCCGCGCCATTTCGACCGGCGGACAGAACGCCGCCTCCGTCGTCGTCTCCGCCGGCATGGCGCTCTCCATGCTCATTGTCGTCCTCGTCATGCAGGCCAATCTGCAGCAGGAATTCCTCGGTGCTTCAGCCTTCGACGCGCCGACGCTTGTCGGGTCCGATCTCTTCTCCGAT
>JAEYTY010000008.1 GCA_023433775.1 Pseudomonadota bacterium
CGACAAACCATCCAGCATCGCCGCTTGCTGCACGCCAGCCTCGCCGCATAATATCAACCCAATGACGAGCAGGACTCTCCGCTAATCAAAACGCCGGTCTGGGCCAAAGCATCTGACGACGGACACGTCGGACTATCGAACGGGCTTACGCAGCCTAGCGCCAATGCTGCGGCAATTTCGGTTCGCGCAACGCAGACAGGCAGCGCAGCCGGTCTCGCCGGCGCGATCACCGTCGCTGGCGCTTCCATCATGGCAGCGATCGCAGGTGCCGTTTTGACGGAGGAAAATGCTCGGCTTGGCCTGCTATTGGTGATGCTGGCCTCAGCGACTTTCGCCCTTTGTGCAGCCCTGTTTGCGCGTCATCTCGAAATTGATGCGACCCAAATGACTTAATGAGGAGGACGCGCCAAGGCTACTATTTGCAAGGCGAAACCTTACTCGCATTCGGCAATGGGTTGGGAACCGCTAGGCAGATATACGCCCTCAATTCAGTCGTGCTCCCTTCGCCTTAGCGCCCCTAGAAGCGGCCATTCGCTGCTTCGAGCGCCAAGGACGACGCAGAGCAATGCCACTTTTGACAAGAGGTTCTGGCGAAGTCGAGCAGGAGCATGGGGACAGTAAATGACGTTTGACGATCTGAAGCAGTTTATTGCTGCCAACGGCGACTACAGGCGGACCGTACTCGAGGGAGCGGCGCCGTCACTAAGGGCTTCGCCCTCGCGCCGGATAACAGGTTGCGAGCCGAGGTGATCTTCCTCACAGCTTTGTCGCTTCCAGCTTGCGCCGAGCGACGTCGTTAGCTTCGGCAAGGCCGGGGTGGCTTTGATTAACGAAGCAAATGCCATCACGCTCAACGAGAATGACGGGCTGACCTAATGAGTCATGTAAGCTTTTGCGTTACAGCATGCGGCAGGCCGTCGTCCGCATTGTCGTGGCGCGATTCGACCCATTTGGGCAGTGGAATGGTGCGCCACTCACCGTGTGAGGATGCGGTGCTATTGATTGTCCCAGGCGTCATCAACATCGAGGCGCAAGGCATCGCTGGCCAGCAGGGTCTGGAGAATGTCTCGTTCAGGTCCGGAGAGCTTCACGCTTAGTCGCGTTGCATCCGGTGGCCGATTGCTGCCTCGCCAATCCGTAGGCTCCACCTCGATCAGCAGATCGTCGGCCGCCACGCCCAGGAGCAGCACGGCATTGCAGGCCTGCTGGGCACCGGACCGGTCGGCAAAATGGGCAATGGCTATTCGAGGACGTCGCGGCATTTGGAAACTCAATGCAGGACGGTGTCACTTTCGGCCGATATGCGCAGTCGTTCGAGATCACGCAGAACGAAGCACCCACGAGCCGGCAAGTCGATCACGCCACGCATCTTGAGCTTGGTCATGGTCCGGCTCACCGTCTCGATGGTTAGGCCAAGGTGATCGGCAATGTCGGCGCGGCACATGGGCAGGCAGATGCGCTGGTCGTTTACCTGCTTACCGGTACGAACAGCCAGGGAGACCAGAAAGCCGGCAACACGTGCCATCGCGGACTTACGGCCCATGAGGACGGAAAGGTCGTGCATGGCGGCAATTTCACCTGCCGCCATGGCCAGCAGTCTCTCGCCCAGCTCTGGACTGGTGCGCATGGCCTGCAAGATCTGGCTGCGCGCAGTCACCTGCACACGGGCCGGCGTCAGTGCATCACAGTCGAAGCGATAGGCTTCCCCATGACCAAAGCCGATGATGTCACCCGGATAGGCGAAGGCAACAACCTGCCGCCGACCATCGGGAAAGACTTTTGTTGCCCGGAAGACGCCGGTGACCACCTCATAGAGCGTATCGGCTCTGTCGCCTTCATGAAACAGCACCGTGGTGGCCCCGACCACTCGCCCGGCCTCCACGCTAGCGGCAATAGTTGCATGGCTCGCCGCTGGGGCAGTGTCTGGAAAAAGATACATGGTGCAGCTCCGCTCTGCTGTGGCTGAACGGAATTGACCATGGGGACGTAATCGGCCTATCCGATGTTTGTAACGAAATGTAACGGTGCAGTCCGGCCCAAGGTTGATGCAAAGCCACCATATCCTTGTCGTCGACGACGACGCCCAGATTCGTCGCATGTTGCGCCGTTGTCTTGAAGACGAGGGCTATCGGGTCAGCGAATCAAGTGATGGTGACAATATCGAAGCCAGCCTCCGTTCCGGCATAGACCTCGTAACCCTCGACCTCAATCTCGGCCGCGCCGATGGCCTCGCTGTCGCCCGCCGCATCCGGCAGGTTTCGGACCTGCCCATCATCATGATCACCGGCAAGGGCGACATGATCGACCGCATCGTTGGTCTCGAAATCGGCGCCGACGACTATATCGCCAAGCCCTTCCACCTGCGCGAAGTGCTGGCCCGCATCCGCAGCGTACTCCGCCGTTCTGCCGGTGCTGCACCAGTTCCTGCCCCTGCTTCTGAAACCATCCGTTTCGATGGCTTCACGCTGGATCCTGCCCGCCGCTCCCTTGTCGGTCCGACCGGCGCAGGCATTGAGCTGACCACCGGCGAATTTGACCTGCTGCTGCTGTTCTGCCGCCATGCTCATGCCGTTCTCGACCGCGACCGCATCATGGACTTGCTCAAGGGGCACGACTGGGCCCCCAATGACCGCAGTATCGACAATCAGGTCGCGCGTCTGCGTAAACTGATCGAAACCGATACCCGCCATCCCCAGCTCATCAAGACTGTGCGCGGCGTCGGCTACAGCTTCACCCCGCGCAAACTCGGCTAGCCACCGAGTGCCTCGGCAATCGCCTCCGACAGGTCTGCCAGCCGATAGGGCTTTCCCAACACCTTGAGATGGGCAATCGCATCCGCGTCGCGGCGCACCAGCTCGTCTGCATAGCCCGAGGTCAGCAGCACAGGCAGGCCCGGCCAGGTTTCCGCCACCCGCCGCGCCAGTTCATAGCCTGAAATTCCGCCGGGCATGACAAGATCGGTGAACACCAGATCAACCTCGGCCCCGCTCCCCAAAATGGCCAGCGCCTCATGCGCATCCGCGGCCACCAGCGTCGCATAACTGAGCGTCTCCAGCCGATTGACCGTCAGCTTGCGCACGCGCGGATCGTCTTCGACCACCAGCACCGTCTTGCCCGAAACCACGGGCACCGCCATTTCGGTTTCCTCGACTTGCGCCGCCTCCGCTCCATACCGCGGCAGGTAGATATTGACCGTGGTGCCCCGCCCGATTTCGCTATAAACAGTCGCGTGCCCGCCAGACTGCTTGGCAAAGCCATAGATCATGGAAAGGCCAAGCCCGGTGCCCCGGCCCTTCTCTTTGGTGGTAAAAAACGGCTCGAACGCCCGCTCCCGCACACTGGGAGGCATACCCTCGCCGGTGTCGGCCACCGAAAGTCGCACATAATCGCCCGGCGCCAAGCCTTCCAGGTCCTCGGACATGATCCTGTCCACCACCGCATTGCCCGTTTCGATGATGAGTCGGCCGCCCTCTGGCATGGCGTCGCGCGCATTCACCGCCAGATTGACAATGGCGCTTTCCACCTGCGACGGGTCAATCCGCGTCATCCACAAACGCGGCGTCAGCGCGTTGGAGAGCGAAATTGTCGGCCCCATGGTGCGGTGCAGCATATCGGTGAGGCCGAGCACGAAATCATTGAGGTTGACCACTTCCGGCTCAAGGTGCGAACGCCGCGCAAAGGCCAGCAGCCGCGCCGTCAATCGCGCCCCGAGATCCGCCGCCTCGAGCGCCTCGGTCGCCAGCTCCCGCTGCCCGGTTGTCGTCAGCTTGCCTTCCAGCATTTCGAGATTGCCGATGATAACGGTCAGCAGATTGTTGAAATCGTGGGCAATGCCACCGGTCAGCTGGCCCATCGCCTCCATCTTCTGCGCTTGCCGCAGCGCCTGCTCGGTGGCTTTCTGGCTCGACAGGTCGTGGATTATGCCGGTGAAATGCACCCGCCCGTCCATCTCGAATTCGCTGACCGCCAGATGCATCGGAAAGGTCGAGCCATCCTGCCGCCGCCCGGTCACCTCGCGGCCAATGCCGATGATCTTGCGCGCCCCGGTATTGCGATAATTGGCAATATAGCCGTCATGCGCCGAGTGGTATGGCTCGGGCATCAGAAAATGCACATTGCGCCCGATGAACTCGGCCTGCGAATAGCCGAACAACCGCGCCGCCGCCGGATTGACCGTGGTGATCGTCGCATTGCCATCGATGGTGATGATCGCGTCCACCGCTGATTCGAGGATCGCCTGTAGTTTGCGGGCCTGGCCCACAAGGTCGGCCTGTTGCGGCTCTGGCTCGGTCAAATCACGCAATCCCCTGTTGTCGCGACAGACCCTAGCCGGTTTCGCGCCCGGGTCAAAAGTCTTGCGCCAACAAAAAAGCCCTTCCGCCGAAGCGGAAGGGCCACTGGCTGTCACCGGGCTAGGAGAAAACCAGTATTCTCAGATGCCCAGGCCGGCATAGGCAGCGTCGAGACGCTCCTGCGCCTTCTTGGGCACGGTAGCGCCCTTGGCCGCTTCAAGGTTCGGCAGTTCGTCGCCCACTGCAATCGCTGCCACCATGCCCATGGCAAAGTGCGGCGTGCACTTGACCCCATAGAGCCCGGGCACATCGAAGGTCACTGCAAATGTCTCGTTGATCTTGCTCTTGAAGGCCTCGGCGCCCTCCGGGATCATGTCCTTGATGGTTTCAACATTGTGGCTCTTGTCGGTGGGGATGAAGGTCACCGTGTCGCCGGGCTGAATGGCGAGGAAATTGGGCTCGAACACCATCGTGCCGGCTTCGCCCTTGTTGAGCATGTGGATTTCATAGTCCGCTGCCAGCGCAGGGGCAGCCAACCCGCCCAGGGCAATGAGGGTGATCAGGGTGGTGGCAATTGCGCGCATCGGTCGTCTCCTTGGCAAATGGGTCGGCTGACCCGTTGACGCTCTCTATGAAAAACCGCCCCGTCTTTCTTTGACCCAAGTCAAATATCCTGTGCGTCAAATTGACAGCCAGTTCTTTTCGATATTTGCGCTCAATCAATGAAGGCGTGCGCGACATGTCATAACTTCCTCAACGAAGGCACAGGACGAATGTGTCAAGTCTCGGAGATGAAGATGACCAACAATACGATGCTTTCGCGCCGCGCTTTACTTGCAGGTGCCGCAGCCGTCGGGGCAACAGCGCAGTTTGCCACCATGGTGGCCGCCACCGCCCAGGAGGCAGCTGCTGCCGTGACCCCGGTCGATCTCGCCACGCTCGAACGCGTCAAGGTCGAGTTGGTCGCTCCGCCCTTCGTCCATGCCCATGAACAGGTCGCCACCGGCGGGCCGCGAATTGTCGAATTCACCATGGTGATCGAGGAAAAGCGCCACGAGGTCGAAGATGGTGTCGAGCTCTGGGCGATGACCTTCAATGGCTCGGTCCCCGGCCCGCTGATGGTCGTGCATGAAGGCGACTATGTCGAGCTGACGCTGATCAATCCCGACACCAACCTCATGCCGCACAATATCGACTTCCACGCCGCCACCGGCGCACTGGGCGGTGCGGGCCTCACCAATGTGAACCCGGGCGAGAAGGCCATCCTGCGCTTCAAGGCGATCAAGGCCGGCGCCTTTGTCTATCATTGTGCGCCCGAAGGCATGGTGCCCTGGCACGTCACTGCGGGCATGAACGGCGCCATCATGGTGCTGCCGCGCGAGGGCCTGCAGGATGCCAAGGGTAATCTGCTGGCCTATGACCGCATCTATTATGTCGGCGAGCAGGATTTCTATGTGCCAAAGGACGAGGACGGCAATTACCTGACCTATGAGAGCATCGGCGATGGCTACGCCGACGCTGTCGAGGCCATGCGTACGCTGATCCCCAGCCACATTGTCTTCAACGGCAAGGTCGGCGCGCTGACGGGCGACAATGCCCTCAAGGCCAATGTCGGCGAAACGGTGCTGATCATTCACTCGCAGGCCAACCGCGATACGCGGCCTCATCTCATCGGCGGCCATGGCGATTTCGTCTGGCCCACGGGCAAGTTCCACACGCCCCCCGATGTCGATCAGGAAACCTGGTTCATCCCAGGCGGCACGGCGGGCGCGGCGATGTACACGTTCAAGCAGCCCGGCGTTTACGCCTATGTGAACCACAACCTCATCGAGGCCTTCGAATTCGGCGCCGCCGGTCACTTCGTGGTCGAAGGCGAATGGGACGATGACCTGATGACCAGCGTGCTGGCCCCCAGCCCGATCTGACCCAACCAGAGCGAAGCGGCACAAGTCGCTTCGCTCACACTTCGCCTGCTCCAGCTCTGGTGCAGGCGTTCCCGGAGGCCGACATGAACGCCCACGCGCTTCTTACCAAGGATGCAACAACGCTCCTGCTGCCGGCAGCTTTTCTGGCGCTGGCTCTGGGCACGCTTGCAACCCAGCTTGCACCAACCTTGCCAACGCTATTTCCGGCTACCGGTCTCGCAGCCCCTGCAAGCATTACCCTGCCCCCCGGCACGCTCACCTACCGGCCCGAAGGCCATTACCTGCGCAATCAGGTTCCGGTGGATGGCCCCGTCGAAACCGTCACCTTTGCTCAGCCCCTCGAAATCATGACCTATCAGGTCAGCGCTGCCGACTATGCGCGCTGTGTTGCTGATGGCGCCTGCGAGGCTGCACTCAATCCGGCGCAGGGCGCGGGCGATGTTCCCGTCACCGGCGTCAATTTCGGCGATGCAACGGCCTATGCCGCCTGGCTCAGCGCCCGGACCGGGCAGGTCTGGACCCTCCCCACTGCCGCCGAATGGGCCTATGCCGCTGCCGAGCGCCACACCGATGATGCGCTGGGTCTGGGCAGCGACGACACCAACCCTGCGCTCCGCTGGATCGCCAACTATCGGCAGGAAGCCGCCCGCAATCGTACGCCGGATCCCGCGCCGCATCCGTTGGGCAGCTTTGGCGCCAACAGCAATGGCATCATGGATATGGCCGGCAATGTCTGGGAATGGACCGATACCTGCCATCGCCGCCTGCATATCGATGCAGCAGGCACTATCCTGAGCGAGCAGCCCGCCTGCACCATCCGCGTGCTTGAAGGCAAGCACCGCGCCGCCACCAGCTTCTTCATCCGCGACGCCAAAAGCGGCGGCTGTTCGGTCGGCATCCCCCCGGACAATCTGGGCTTCCGCCTCATCCGGCGCCCCGCCTGGCACGAGCAGTTGATCGCCAGATTTTTCCCTGCAGCCTGACCGCTACACCCCAAATCACCTTGGGGTGCGACAGCGGCACCATATCCCGAACCCGGCTTTTGCTGTATCTGAAGCCATCATCGTTCGGGAAACCTATTGTGGCTGATATCGACCGGAGCCTCGTCCGCCGCCTGCCGCTTTTCTCCAATATGGCGGACGCCGAACTTGATCGCCTCCTTACCCGCGCCACCATGCGGCGCATCACCATTGGCGAAGCCGTTTTCGAACAGGGCCAGAAGGCAACGCAGTTCTTCCTGCTGCTCCATGGTCGCCTCAAGGTTACCCAGGTGACCACTGAAGGCCAGCAGATCATCGTACGCGTTGTCCATCCGGGCGACCTGTTTGGCTTTGCCCAGGCGCTGCAACGCGATGACTATCCTGGCACCCCGATAGCCGCCGCCGAAAGCGTCGTCATGGCCTGGCCCAACGAGGTCTGGGCCAGCATTGTCGAGCGGAACCCGCATCTTGCCGTCAACGCCATGCGCACCATCGGCCAGCGCCTGCAGGAAGCCCATACCCGCATCCGCGAAATGTCCACCGAAGAAGTCGAGCGGCGCGTCGCGCACGCGGTGCTGCGCCTTGTCGAACAGGCCGGCCGACAGGATAAAGATGGCGTCCATATCGATTTTCCCATCAGCCGTCAGGACTTTGCCGAGCTGACCGGCACTACCCTGCACACGGTCTCTCGCCTGTTCAGCGCATGGGAAAGCAAGGGCATCGTCAAGGGCGGCCGGCAGAAACTGCTGGTCCGCGACAAGTCCCGCCTCGAGGCCCTCGCCGAAGGCCAGAGCTGACGCGAGCTTTCTTCGCCTGCTGCATGGCTGCGCAATTTGCGCCATGACAAGGACATTGATCGGCAACCGTTCTAGCGCCTTGAGGATAAATTATTCCGAGGTGCCCAATGACCGATGCAAATCCCGTCAAGCGCAAGCCCGTCCCGCGCGGCATTGCCCATACCGGCCCGGTCATCCTTGCCTATGGCTTCCGCCCCTTCTTCCTCGCCGCCGGCATCTGGGCAGTGCTGGCCATGGCCCTCTGGATCGGCGCGCTCATACTGGCCCTGCCCATCGGCGGCAGCTATGGCGGCGCCGCGTGGCACGCACACGAAATGCTTTTCGGTTACACCTCTGCAGCCTTGGCCGGGTTTCTGCTCACCGCCATCCCCAACTGGACTGGCCGCCTGCCAGTCTCAGGCGCGCCGCTGGCCTTCCTCTTCCTCGTCTGGTTCGCCGGGCGCCTGGCGCTGATCAGCCCTGATTCCATCGGACTCATCTGGGCCATCGCCCTCGACATCGCCTTCCTGCCGCTGCTCTTTGTCATTTGCCTTCGTGAAGTGATTGCCGGAAAGAAGTGGCGCGACCTGAAAGTACTGGTCTGTGTGCTGGCGCTCGCCTGCGCCAATGCTGGTTTCCACGTCCTCATCCTGACGCAGGACGACCCGGCTCTTGCCAGCCGTCTCGCTGTCTCGGCCTATATCATGCTGATCGGCATCATCGGCGGACGTGTGGTGCCGAGTTTTACCCGCAACTGGCTGGCGCGGCGCCACGTCACCAGTCTTCCCGCGCCCTATGACCGGCTCGATACCTTTGCCCTGCTTTCAGGCCTCGTGGCGCTGGCTTTCTTTATCGCCATTCCGGATCACTGGGGCACGAGCCTTGCCTGTCTCGTGGCCGCTCTTCTGCACGCCGTTCGCCTCAAGCGCTGGCAGGGTTGGCAAACCGGCGAAGAACGGCTGGTTCTGGTGCTGCATCTGGCCTATGCCGCGATCCCGCTGGGCTTCGTCGCCGTCGCACTGGTGCCTTTCGGCCTGCTCGATCCGGCCTCGGCGCTGCATGTCTTCACCGTCGGCGCCATCGGCCTGATGACCCTCGCCATTATGAGTCGCGCCACGCGCGGCCACACGGGCCTGCCGCTCACCGCACCCCTGCTCACCGCCACCAGCTATGGCTTGCTCGTCATCGGCGCCGTCTTGCGCCCCGCCGCCATGCTGGCGTCCGATCACTACATGACCCTGATCTCGCTCAGCGGCCTCTGCTGGATCGTCGCCTTCACGCTCTATCTGGTCGAATACGCCCCGGCCCTGCTGACCCGCCGCAAATCCCGTCCGGAGTGACGGCCGCGCCTCGCAGTCAGAACTGTCGGGCAATCTCCGGCGTCATGCGCTCCGCACCCCAGGGAGGATCATAGGTCAGTTCCACCTCGACCGAGGACACGCCTGGCACGCCCCGAACGCAGGCCTCCACCGCCTCGCGGATAAAGCCCGTTGCCGGGCAAAACCGCGTTGTCGTGGTCATCACCACCGCAATCACACCCTTTGGCCGAACCTCGATGTCATAGACCAGACCCAGATCGACGATATTATATCCCAGCTCCGGGTCGATCACCGTTCGCAATGCGGCGCGAATATCGGCCTCAAGGTTCATCGCCGCGGAGATCATGGCCGCCTGCCGGCCCGGACCATCAACCGGAAACTCGTCCCGTCCGCATCAAAATCCCCCACCCAGGCATGGCCTCGAGCCTGCAATTCGGGGAACAGGAACACCGGTTCCCGCCCCAGCAGCGCAAACAGCACCTCACCCTCCGCCATGGTCTCGAGCCGCGACAGGATCTCTACCATGGGCTCGGGCGGGTCCATGTCGGTACAATCAAGATAATGCGCCGGGTCGGCCCAGCTATCGGGATCCTCGGCGCGTGAGACCGCACCATTTTCCGCCCCGCCATTGGGCACGAACACAACCTGCCAGTCCCCGCCCTCCAGTGGCGTCGCCTCATGGCTGAACCCCTTGGACGCCATGACTGTAAACAATGGCTCGGGTCTGAAGGTGGCAAAGAGCTTCAGGCTCTGCCCCGGCTCAAGCGCATTGACCGCGCCCATGATGGCGCCAAATGGCTCTCCGCCATTGCGCAATATGGGGCGGACATCGAGTTCTAATGCATCTGTCATGCGACACTCCCTTGTCTGGTAGCCGGCAGCATCAGGCGAGGCCTCTTGTGCCCAAGCCAGGGCTCAGGCAGGTCGGCCAGACGTCTGGCCCGGACAAATTGATGAACCAGCAGCACAACGCCCAGCACTTGCACCATGCTGGCGAGGCGAAACACCGGTTCGAAGCCGGATAACAGCCCTCCGGCAACAACCAGCTCTGCCACAAAATAAAGCAACAGGAACGGCGCCGCCCGCCGCTCTACAACCAGATCCTGTACACGTGGCGTCGTCATGCGGCCCATATGCGGCGCAAAACATTCCAGCCATGTCAGAAACGGAATGATCTTGTAGAGCATGGCAAGCCCCAGTCCGCCGAGCCAGCCCAGCGCCAGCACATGCATGGCCGCGGCCAGTTCACCCTCAGCCCCCGTCCAGCGCGCCCGGATCAGCAGCGCAGCGCCAAGCCCCAGCATGGCCATGGCCGCCAGCGCCCCGCTCATATGCAATTCCAGCTTCGCCCGCCGCCGCGTCCGGAACAGCGCCGCCACATCGGCAAGATAAGCGCCTACGGCCAGCGCCGCAGCAATGCCCGCCAGCGCCAGCCCGAGCGACCACGATCCGTTCGTCGCAATCAGCGCAAACAGTACGCCCACCAGCATTCCGAGCGCCACCACCCCGCTCCACAGCGCCATCATGGTCAACGCTCCCTTGCGCTCCGGCGCAACCAGAAACATCGAGACAAGCCGATAGCTGACCCCCATCGCCGCCAGCGTCAGCCAGCCCCCCAGTCCGAATGCAGCGTGCAGCACCACGCCATGCTCCACCAGGGCGACCGCAAAGTCTCCGCCGACAAGCCCCGCCAGTACCGATGCCAGCGTCCCTCCCAGCAGCACAGCCACCAGAAGACTGATCAGCCCCAGCGCCACAAACCCCGCCGGCAATGGCAGCGCGTGCGCCCGCAGCAGCGTCGCAAACAACATTGCTGCGCCAATGCAAAACCCGGTCAGCAACACCGCCCCGCCAATCGGCAACAAATCCGCCGAACCAATGGCCCAGCCATCCAGCGCCAGAAAACCGCCCAGAAGCAGCGCCAGCCCTGCGACCAGCAGCACCAGCGCAATTGGCGCCAGCCGGGGCCATGCCAATTCCCGCCCCACCAGAACCGGCAGAAATTGCAGCATCGCCCCGAGCATCAGCAAGCTCAGCCAGCCGATTGTCACCAGATGCACGACGACGAGCGTGCGCGGCGCCATCAATCCCTCACCGGGATAGCCTACACCCGCAGCCATCAGGCCCAGCGCGCCAATCAGTGCCATCAGCGCACAGCCGAAATAGGCCAGCGTCCAGCGCGAAATCGTCGCCATCTGCATCTGTCAGCTCCCCTCGGGAAGGCAGCCCCGGCGCAATCAGGCTGCCGCCTGCCGTCCCAGTTCCACGCGCCAGACCTCGGGTCCGACTTCAAGATAGGACCAGGAAAACTGCCCCGGATATTCCGCCTGCAACTGATAATGCAGCGGGCGCGGATCATGGTCATTTATGATGACAAAGCTCTGCGCCACCGGCAGCGCATTAGCCATGGCAAAGATCGTCGGATGCCGCTCGCGCGGGGGGATAGCGCGCACATCGATATAAGGGGGAATAGTCGCTTGCTCTGTCATCTCACTGTCCTGGCCGCAAAAACACCTGCGCCCGGGCCGCGACCGAACGTCCGGGCCATATCAGGCTAATCCGCCCCCCCGCCCCCGCACTTTGTCCCAGCGCAAATTTCGGGGACATCCCGTCCACCCGGTTCGAAAACGTCCTGATCTTTGATCCAGCGCAAAGAAGCCCATTCGCGCCTCGCTACGGGTGGAGAGCGTGCGCCACTCCGCGCGCGCCGAAATCAGCGAGGAGCCCGGCAGTGTTTTCAGACTTTACCCGTGATGAGCGACTTTACGCCTTCATCATTCTCGGCGGGCTGGTCGTCACCGGGCTGGCCATGGCCATCGCCGGACGTGGCGACCTCATGGGCATACATGGCTGGCTGGTCTTCGGCCTCTCCGGCGCCGCCTTCTTCGCGCTCATGCGCCAGACTGACCTGCCGCTGCCCTCGCCCGACCGTCTCTCGGAATATTACGACGCCCCCACCCGCGTCGGCCTTATCCTCACGCTCATCTGGGGCATGATCGGCATGGGCGTCGGCTTCTGGGTCGCGCTGCTGCTGGCCTATCCCGATTTCACCTTCGATGTCGCCTGGCTGAGCTGGGGCCGCCTGCGCCCCGTCCACACCTCCGGCGTCATTTTCGGCTTCGGCGGCAATGCGCTGATCGCCACCTCATTCCACGTGCTCCAGCGCACCACCCGCGCCCGCCTGCCCGATGCCATCAGCCCCTGGTTCGTGCTGCTCGGCTACAACCTGTTCTGCATCGTCGCGGCCACCGGCTACTTCATGGGCATGACCCAGTCGAAGGAATATGCCGAGCCCGAATGGTATGCCGATATCTGGCTGGTCGTGGTCTGGGTCACCTATTTCGCCATCTACATGCGCACCCTCGCGCGCCGCAAGGAACCCCATATCTACGTCGCCAACTGGTACTACATGGCCTTCATTCTGGTCGTGGCGATCCTGCATATCGTCAACAATCTCGCCGTCCCCGTCTCCCTCGGTTCGGCCAAATCCTATTCGCTGTTCTCCGGCGTGCAGGATGCCATGACCCAGTGGTGGTATGGCCATAACGCCGTGGCCTTCTTCCTCACTGCCGGCTTCCTCGGCATGATGTATTATTACCTGCCCAAGCGCGCCGGCCGCCCGATCTTCTCCTACCGCATGTCGATCATCAGCTTCTGGGGCATCACCTTCATGTATATGTGGGCCGGTTCACACCACCTGCATTACACTGCGCTTCCCCATTGGGTGCAGACCCTGGGCATGGCCTTCTCGGTCGTGCTGCTGGTGCCAAGCTGGGCCTCGGCCGGCAATGCCCTGCTGACGCTCAACGGCGCCTGGCACAAGGTGCGCGACGATGCCGTCCTGCGCTTCATGGCTCTTGCCGCAATCTTCTATGGCATCACCACTTTCGAAGGCTCCTTCATGGCCATTCGCGCCGTGAATTCGCTCAGCCACTATACGGACTGGACCATCGGCCACGTCCATGCCGGCGCTCTCGGCTGGGTCGCCATGATCACCTTCGGCTCGCTCTATTCGCTCGTGCCCACCATGTTCAAGCGCGAGCGCATCTGGTCGAGCAAGCTGGTCGAGGTGCACTTCTGGCTCGCCCTCTCGGGCACCGTGATCTACGTCTTCGCCATGTGGAATTCGGGCGTCATCCAGGGCCTGATGTGGCGCACCTATGACGAAAGCGGCACTCTTTCCTACTCGTTCCTCGAAAGCCTCGAGGCCATGCACCCCTATTACATCGTCAGGGCTTTTGGCGGTCTGCTGTTCCTGCTGGGCGCCCTCACCGCTCTCTACAATGTCGTAATGACCATTCGTATGCCGGCACAAACCGAGCCCGACAGGGGCCACGACCTGCCCGCCGAACCTGTCCTGCAGGCCGGAGAATAATTCCATGTTCAAATTTCACTATCGTATCGAACGCTCTGCCCTCGGCCTTGTCGGCTTCATCATTCTCGTGGCCTCCATCGGCGGCTTTATCGAGATTGCCCCGCTCTTCACCATCGATGAAACGGTGGAGCAGGCCGAAAACATGCGGGTCAACACCCCGCTCGAGATCGCCGGGCGCAATATCTATATCCGCGAAGGCTGCTACGCCTGCCACAGCCAGATGATCCGCACCCTGAGCGATGAAGTCGATCGTTATGGCCCCTACTCGCTGGCCGTCGAAAGCCAGTATGAGCACCCCCAGCTCTGGGGCTCGAAGCGCACCGGTCCGGATCTTGCCCGTCTCGGCAACAAATATTCCGACGCCTGGCACACCGGCCATCTCAACAATCCGCGCGACCTTGTCCCGCAGTCCAAGATGCCGGCCTATCGCTGGCTGCTGCGCGATACTCTGCGCACCGATGATCTTGGCAACCATCTGGCGGCTCTGCGCGCCGTCGGCGTGCCCTATACCGACGAGCAGATCGCCCATGCCGAGCGGGACGCCTATGGTCAGGCCAATCCGGACAGTGCCGAAGCAAGCGGCGTTGCCGAACGCTATGGCGATGCCACCAATATCCGCGCCTTTGACGGTCAGCCCGGCAAAGTGACCGACATGGATGCCCTCGTGGCCTATCTGCAATCGCTCGGTACGCTGACCGATGCAGCCTTCACAAGCGAAACGGCGGAGGCCGAGTAATGCCATTCGACCATGAAACCGTCGTCGGATTTTCAAAATCTTTCGGCCTCATCTATCTCGTCGTGCTGAGCGTCATTTGCCTGGCATGGACCTATTGGCCGTCCAATAAAAAGGGCTTCGATGAAGCCGCAAAAATGCCCGTTCTGGAAGAGGAAGACCGGCCATGGCGCTGAAGGAACGTGACGAATTTACCGGCCAGGTGACCACCGGCCACGAATGGAACGGCATCAAGGAGCTCAACACTCCCGTGCCGAAGCTGCTCTGGGCCTTTCTCACCGTCATGGGCCTGTTCGCCATCACCTGGACTGTGCTGATGCCAAGCTGGCCCGGCGTGTCCGGCTATTTCCGTGGTCTGCTGGGCGCCGATCAGCATCAGGCTGTGCGGCAAAGCCTTGCCGACGCCGAAGCGCAGCGCGCCGTCTGGGCTGATCGCCTTGCCAGTGAGGATTTCACCACCCTGGCAGGCGATGATGGCATTATGGCCGTTGTCCGCCAGAGTGGTCCTGCCCTTTTCGGTGATAATTGCGCTGGCTGTCACGGCTATGACGCCGGCGGCAACACCGGCTATCCCAATATCGCCGAGGCTCCCATGATGTGGGGCGGCGACGCCGACACCATTGCCGAAACCATTCGCGTCGGTATCAACGCCACCCATCCTGAAACCCGCTTTGGCCAGATGCTTGCCTTTGGCCGCGACCAGATGCTGGGCAGCGCTGAAATTAGCGCGCTGGCCGACTATCTGGTGTCATTGCAGGGCGAAACCACCCTCACGCCCGAAGAAGCCGATACCGCCAGGACCCTCTTTGCCGACAATTGCGCCGGCTGCCACGGCGAGGACGCCCGCGGCATGATTGAAACCGGTGCGCCGAACCTCACCGACAGCTTCTGGACCTATGGCGGGGATCGTTCCAGCATTCGCCATTCGATCTACAATGGCCGCCAGGGCACCATGCCTTCCTGGGAAGGCCGCCTCAGCACTGCGCAGATCCGCATGTTGGCGCTCTACGTGATGGACCTGCGAGGCGCCACGCCATGACAATGCTTGAAGGCGGCAGGAACAGACGACGCTTCCCGCTTGGCTGGGTCATCGGCATTGGCCTCGTGGCCGTGTTGCTGGCCGCCAACGCGCATCTGGTCTTCGTCGCCTTCAGCTCACAACCTGAATGCGTCAGCCACCTCAAAGTGCCTGATGGCAGCACCAATCACTTCCGCGCCGCCAAGTCGGGGTGCTGAGATGACAACAGAGACCTGCCCGATGAACCCGGTCTTCGCCTCACCTTCGGAGTGTGAAGTAGCGCCGCTCAGCCCAACGGGCCGCAGCAGAGCCGGGTGGGGGAGCCCACCTATTGAATCCAGACTGACCAACAGCGCGTCTGCAACTGAGAGAGCCGCCACATGACCAGTTCCGCCGACATCCTGCCCCCCTATGAACCGGCAATGCCGCGGGCCGTCGATCACAACCGCCATCTGCCCCTCGGCGCGCCGCTGGGCTGGCTTGCCGCCGGCTGGCGCGATCTCTGGAACCAGCCCGGTCCGAGCCTTGCCTATGGCCTCGGCGTAACGCTCGTCTCCTACGCCATCATCTACGCCATGTTCACCTTCGGCTGGGCCCAGATCCTTTTCCCGGCTCTTGCCGGCTTTCTGGTCGTTGGTCCGCTTCTCGCCACCGGCCTCTATGTCAAAAGCCGCGCCCTTGCCTCGGGCGAAAAGGTCAGCATCGGCGCCATGTTGTTCCCCCGTGGCGGAATGCATCTCTTCTTCGTCGGCGCCGTGCTGATGACGCTGATGCTGGTCTGGGTCCGCGCCGCCGTACTGCTTTATGCACTCTTCTTCGGCTGGCGGCCCTTCCCCGGTTTCGATCAGGTTGTCACCATGCTCTTCACCACGCCTGAAGGCCTTGCCATGCTGGTCGTGGGCACCGCCATTGGCGGCCTGTTTGCCGCCTTCTCCTTTGCCATCGGCGCATTCTCCATCCCGCTGGTGCTTGATCGCCACCACGACGCCTTCAGCGCGATGGGTCTGTCACTATCCTTTGTCACCAACAATATCCCGGCAACGCTCTTGTGGGCGGCGCTGGTTGTTAGTCTCGTCCTTCTCAGCCTTGCCACCGGCCTTCTCGGCCTCATCCTGATCTTCCCCCTCCTCGGCCATGCCACCTGGCACGCCTATCTCGCCGTACGAGGGGAATAGGCGCGCGAAATGACGGGAAACCTGGAACTTGCGTTCCTTCCCTCCCCCTCCGTTTTGAGGGGCAGGTCGGATTGGGGTTGGGGGCCATCTGCGGGTTGGCCCACAACCCCCGTCACAGTTCCGCTAAGGCCCGATGGGGTAGAAGCACCATGACCTGCTGCGCCCCAACGCCCATATTCGCAGAAGCCCTCGCTGGCGGCCCCAACCGGGGGCCGTCTGACAACGAAGTACACCTGGCCAGTCGCGATCTGGGCGAAGGCTTGCGGCAGTCCGAATTTTCCGCACCGGCCATTCACTGTGGCGCCTGCATCCGCGCCATCGAAACCGCGCTGGACGCTATCCCCGGCATCGTCTCCAGCCGCGTCAATCTTTCCAGCAAGCGCGTCACCGTCCGCTGGCGCGAAGGCGAAGCCGTACCCCCCATGGTCCGGCGCATGGTCGAACTGGGCTACGAACCCAATCTTTTCTCCCTCGATCAGGCCGGCAAGGACGCTGGCTTGGGCGCGCTCATCCGCGCCCTTGCCGTTGCCGCCTTCTGTTCGATGAATATTATGATGCTGTCGGGCTCGGTCTGGTCCGGAGCCAATGGCGGCACCCGCGATCTCCTCCACTGGATCTGCGCCCTACTGACACTCCCGGCCCTGCTCTATTCGGGCAAGGTGTTTTACCAATCCGCCTGGAGCGCCATTCGCGCGGGCCGCACCAATATGGATGTGCCGATCACCATCGGCATCGCACTGGCCTTCGGCCTCAGCTTCTACGACACAGTCTATTCCGGCGACCGGGTCTATTACGATGCCGTCGCCTCGCTGATCTTCTTCCTGCTCATAGGGCGCACCCTCGACCACGCCATGCGCGAGCGCGCCCGCAATGCAGTGAAGGGTCTCGCCCGTCTGTCGCCCGCCGGCGCCCTCGTCCTCGATTCCTCCAACGGCCCGGCCTTCCTGCCATTGGCCGAAATTCCTGTCGGCGCGACCATCTCAATCGCCACGGGCGAACGCATTCCCCTCGATGGCGATATCCTCGTCGGCACCAGCGCGCTGGACTGCAGCCTGCTGACCGGCGAAAGCCTTGCCGAGCCCGTCGGCCCCGGCCAGAATGTCCCCGCAGGTGCGCTCAACCTGTCGGGCCCGCTCACCATCCGCACCACTGCCGACGAACAGGGCTCCACGCTCAATCGCCTTGTCACCCTGCTCGACGACGCCGAAGGCAGCCGCAATTACTATCGCCGCATCGCCGACCGCGCTGCCGCCTGGTACTCGCCTGTCGTCCATCTTGCCGCCGCCCTCGCCTTCATCGGCTGGATGATGGCCAATGGCGACATTCACAATGCCACCACCATCGCCATCGCTGTGCTCATCATCACCTGCCCCTGTGCCCTCGGCCTCGCCGTGCCCATGGTTCAGGTCATGGCCGCCCGCCGTCTGTTCGAGGCCGGCGTCATGGTCAAAGACGGCGCAGCGCTCGAACGTCTCGCCGAAATCGACACCGTCGTCTTCGACAAGACCGGAACGCTGACCACCGGCCTCGCCACCCCCATCGCTCTGTCGGGCGATGCCGATGCTCTGGCCATGGCCGCCAGTCTCGCCGCCCAATCGCGCCACCCCTATTCCATCGCTATCGCCCGCGCCTTCCGCGCCACGCCCGATCTCGCATGGACCGACATTGCCGAACATGCCGGGCTCGGTATCGAAGCCCGTCTCAATGGCCACCTTTATCGCCTCGGACGAAGTTCATGGTCGGGGTCAGAGGACGAAAGCGCAGGCACAGTTCTGTCGCGCGATGGCGAAAATCTCGCAAGCTTCGCCTTTGAGGATCACTTACGCCCCAATGCAGCGCTCAGCGTTAACAGTCTGCTAGCCAATAGCGTCCAAGTGCGGCTCCTGTCGGGCGACAAGCCAAATCTGGTCGAAAAACTCGCACAGAATTTGAAGATTGAGGGCTTTGGCGGGCTTCTGCCGCAGGATAAATTCGACGCTGTCGAAGCGCTGGAAACGTCCGGGCATCGCATCCTGATGGTCGGCGATGGCCTCAATGACACCCCGGCCATGGCCCGCGCTCACGTCTCCATGGCCCCCGGAACGGCAATCGACGTGGGCCGCAATGCCGCCGATTTCGTCTTTTTGCGCAATGACTTAAGCGCCGTCCCGACAGCACTCTCGGTTGCCCGCGAAGCCAATAGGCTCGTCCGCCAGAACCTCGCTTTGGCCCTTCTCTACAACGCCATCGCCCTGCCCATAGCAATCGCCGGACTGGTCAACCCCTTCATCGCCGCAGTCGCCATGTCGGCATCCTCGGTCGTCGTCGTCCTCAACGCCCTCCGCCTCGGCTGGCACCCCTTCCGCGCACCCAGAACCACCATCCAGCTCAAGGACCAACCGGCATGAGCGATTTCTTCTATCTCATTCCAATTTCTATCGTTTTAGGCTTGCTCGGCCTGCTCGTTTTCCTCTGGACCCTGCGCGACGGCCAATACGAAGACCTCGACGGCGCCGCCGAACGACTGCTCTACGAAGACGACGTCCCCCGCATCGACCCCCTGCCTTGATCCAGAACAAAACCAGGGTTCGCCAAAAGGTCTATCAATACGGCAGGGATGGTGACGGCGATGACCTTGGCATTATTACAGGCGCGTTATGAAGACCTGCTAGGCGTCTGCGACGACCTGGAAGCAATTGCGGATGGCTTGCCGGGCAACGTGTCCCATTCCATTTGCACACGCGTGGCCGGCGAGGTGATAAGTGTTTTAAGTCAAACACATAGGATAGAGAGTGAAGTCCTGCTCCCTATCCTTGAGCGATCCTCACGAGCCGAAATACGCCACCTCGCTACCAGGTTGCGACAGGAGCATGATTTCGACGGACAGGCAGCGATGGAAGTCGAGGAAGCCCTGCTCGCGCTTGGGCTCGGCACATCAACGCTATCGGCCGATGCGCTGGGCTATCTTCTGCGCTCGTTCTTTGAAAGCGTTCGCCGCCATGTCCATTCCGAGCAGGATTTAATCTTTCTGCTCAGCGATTTACCACCATCATCGGAATCACTGCATTGATCCAGTTTATCGCCGCCCTGGCTCTGTTTCTGGCGCTCCATTCCGTCCCCGCCATCCCCGGCATTCGCCAGCGCCTCATAGCAAAACTGGGGCGCCGCCCCTATCTGGCGCTTTATTCCCTCGCCTCTCTCGTCTGCCTTTTCTGGGTCTTTCACGCAGCCTTCGGTCTCGACTATGTCGAACTCTGGCCACCCGCCGCATGGCAGGGCTGGGTGACGCTGATCGCCGCGCCAATTGCCCTGTTCCTGCTCACCGCCGGCCTCATCAGCCCCAATCCCGTCTCCATCACCTTTCGCAAGGGAGAGGCGCGCCCAGGCGCCATTGTCGCCATCACCCGCCATCCCGTACTCTGGGGCTTTATCCTCTGGGCTGGCAGCCACGTGCTTGCCAATGGCGACCTGCGCAGCCTCATGCTGTTCGGCATTCTGGGATTGTTCGGGGCCCTTGGCATTTTCACGACTGAGCGTCGCAGCCGACGCCGTCTGGGAGACGATTGGCAGGAATTCGCGGCGACAACCTCAATTGTGCCGTTCGTCGCAATAATATCGGGTCGTGCCAGGCTGCAAATCGATATCCCGATGCTGATCGGATTTCTCACTGCCGCACTAATCACCGCCTGGCTGCTTTGGGGCGGACATGCTGTCCTGTTCGGCGTCGACCCACTAGTCCTGACAACGTTTTAGGTAGCGGACCAATAAAAGCGCGTCGAAAGGCGTGAATAAGGGATGAGGACGGCGGCGAGGTAGTGCGCGCCGTCTTTTCGTATCGGGTTGCGATTTTGCGGAAGTGTTTGAGATTGTTAGAGAAGCGCTCGACGAGGTTGCGCTGGCGGTAGATGACCGGGTCGACGCTGCGCGGCTGCTTGCGGTCGCGCTGGGTGGAATGTGGCCGCGACCGCCTCTTTGCTAGATCATCTCGATAATGGCGCGGCGTCGTAGCTGTGATCTGCAACCACGTCGCCGACGATCGCTCGTGTTGCCAGCAGAGCGGGAACCGCCGCTTGGTCTAAAGCCTGGCGGGTGCCAGAGTGATCGCGACCGGCAGTCCGTCGGCGTCGACCATGGCATTTATCTTGGTGCTTAGTCCTCATGCGGACTTCGACGCCGAGGCTATGGCCGCGCTCAAGGTGGGAAAATCATGACCATTTCCGCCACGCTCGAGGACAGCGGCAAGGCGCCCAACTTCTCGGTTCCGCCTATTGGAATGGCCTCGGACCCGCAGCGCGTGAACATGCTCAGAAAACCACTCAACCTCTCTGACTTTTCGCCGCCGGCCTACCGGCATCTAGAGGCTGCTCCTATCTCGGTCACTCGCGTGCTCGCCAACGGTGCATGTTACTATCGCTGATCAGTCGGGCGGCGGCTTTCGGGCGGCGCTTGTTTGGCTGTAACGGCCGCCGGAATGAGGACGCATATCTGCCTAGCGGTTCCCGCGCCCAAGCAGTCATTTGTTTGCGCAATGAAGTGTCCGAAAGCAGAAATTGGTCCGAGCAGAGCTGTGGCCCACTTGGCCATGTGGGTCGAATACGTACCCCGCTCCGAAGTGAACACCAGGTCAGGGCTCTCGCTTGCCCGCAGTGACCCAAAAAAGAGTGGCCTGATCCTGTAACCGAGCGCACCACCATACTCTAGAGGTCCATCGACCCTGTGGATGGGGAGGGTTCGGACTTAGGGGGCAGGAAGGTCGTCAGGCTACGCGTGTAATGGTGCTATCGGTTGCCGCTTCCAGCTTCGAACTCTGTACTCGATTTCGGCCGCTGTTTTTGGCGCGGTAAAGCGCGATATCGGCATCTTTTAGAAGAGACTCCAGTGACACCATCGTGTTCGCGCCTGCCACTCCGGCACAGAGGGTGGCACGCACGGGCACGCCATCGATGAACTCCGCTTCCGCCTGGAACGCGCGCCTGATCCGGTCGATGATGGCGACGGAAGCTGCCGTGTCGCTTCCGTGCAGCAGGATGGCAAACTCTTCTCCACCGACCCGGCCAATGACGTCATTGTTCCGCAGGGCACCCTGTGCAACGAGCGCAAATCGCTTGAGGACTGCGTCGCCCATAGCGTGACCAAAGCGATCATTGATGGACTTGAAGTTGTCAAGATCGATAACAGCGACCCCGATCGGTTTACCCTCCGCAGAACAGTGAGCAATGAGCCGATGGCCCATCTCGGTGAAGCCCCGACGGTTGGGCAGGCCGGTGAGGTCATCCAGCGATCCTTGCTTCCGTTCGGCCATTTCTTTTCGTTCACGCAGAGCTGCAATAACGAAGATGGTTGTTCCGAGGACGAAAAGGTGACTCTCAATATAGATGAGGCCAACCAGGCTGAAGATGGGGGGCATCCCGCCGTCGCTGTTGCCGAGCCCGCCAAAGGGAGCAAGCCCCACCACGATGACATTGGCCGCAAATAAAATAGCCAGGGGCAGGTAGCCACGCAGGCGCCCGCTGGAGGGGCGCATCAGCGCGTAGATCGCGCCGATAAAGTAGACGAGATTCAGGACACCCGCAGCGATGCCGCGCACCAGAGGAAGCGCCGTGCCAACCGGCAGCAGGTTGACAGCAACGATCAGCACCGGACCCACTAGGACCAGCCAAAAATGACTGCGCCAGCCTGTCAGCAAGCGCGTGCCATACCATTGCGCCGCTGCGGTGAAGAGAAAGAAAGCAAAGGCGGTGGCCGTAACGGGATCGGACTGTAGACTCGCTCCGGCCATCGAGATGATGACGCCTGCGGCCAGCATGATATGGGACGCCCCCCACCAGAGAGCGGCCTGCGATCCGCGGAAGAACGTAAAATAGGTGGAGAGCAGGATGACGCCGCAGAGTGCGTCGATGAAAGCGACGACGAGAATGACGGTGGGGATATCGAGGGTCACGTGCGCTCTTTCCAATCCGGTTGCGACCTACAATTGCGCGCACTGTATGGGGTTTGGGTTAGATTTTTCTGAGCAATTGTATCCATCAGGCGAGCCGCACAATGGGGGTCGGACTTGCCTCCGAAGGGTTGCCGGCTAGAATTACGCGGTTGCGCCCGCCCGCCTTTGCCTCATAGAGGGCGCTGTCGGCCCGCTGCATCAGCTCGCCCATCACAATGCTGCCGTCCGGCGAATTGCAGATGCCCGCGCTGAGTGTCGCCTTTATGGCATGACCACCGACTAGTGCGGCGTGGGACTGAAACTGGCGCCTGACATCCTCAATCAGTGCAGCCGCACGCTCACCATCAACTTCGGGCAGCAACAATGCGAACTCTTCGCCGCCGATCCGGCCCAGTATTGCGCCAGGTATGGCGGCCCTGCGGGCGCAGTCGGCGAAAACCCTCAAGGCCTGGTCGCCGATGGAGTGACCAAATACATCATTCACCCGCTTGAAATGGTCGAGGTCGATGATCGCCACCGACAGGGGGCTCGATGCTCGCCGGCAATGCACCAGGGCGGCCTCAGCCATTACAAAGAAGCTGCCTCGGTTGTAAAAGCCGGTGAGTGAATCCAGCATTGCCAACTTGCGCTGCTCGATTTCAGATCGCTCGCGCAAACCGGCCACTAAAAATATTGTCATACCGATGAGGAAGACGAGGTTTGCAGCGAGCACCGGCGTGAGAGCGTCAAGCCCAGCGTCCCCGCGTGCCACCAGCGCGGTAATCGCCAATCCGACAGCGTGGCCTCCTAAGAGGAGCGACAGGGGCCAGCGCGATCCGACCCGTTGCTCGGACTTGCTGATGATCCATCCTGCGCCTAGCAGGTAGATCGTCATCAACAGCAGCGCAACCTGCATGTCAATCAACTGATGCTGCGGGACAATCAGGATTACGGCAATCATGGCCAATGGCCCCACCGCTGCCTGGGCGCGTTTTGGACGGTAACCTTCGAGCAGTCGCGCAGCGTGCCAGAGCAGTGCACCGCTGCCGACGAGACACAACAGACCAAAGGGCCACAGGCCATCAAAGGACGCAAATGTGCTCAAAGGCAGAATAGCCAGGCCAATGCCATGAAGAAAGCTTGCGCCCGCCCACCAGAGGACCGGCTTCATGTCACGATATGCCAACCACGCAAGAACGAGCAGCGTGCTGCCTACGAAGGCAACGAACGCGTTGATAAACATCAATGTATTGGCGTCGAGAAACATGAGTGCTCTATTTCATCTTTGGCGAGAGTACACCCAGCACTGTTAGTGCCCGGTTAGCGCGTCGCGACAAATTGAATCGATGCGCCGATCTTGGGAGATCGTTCGCGATAACCTATCGGTTTTCGGGGCCACGCTGACGTCCGGCCACTCTAAAAGGGCGGGCCCTTGCCAACACGAGCTCCAGGCGGTCGCCAATAAACCGAAGGCTAGCTCAAGGTCTTCGGGTGGCGGAGTTTTGCCTCTGCCAATGGCACCCAAGATACCTATTTTCTCTCAAGCTCATTTCTCAATTGGTAGTATTTCGAAAATTTGCTGCAGGCTCCGTCAGCGCCGATAACCTGCGTGAGGTCACGCAGGATATGACCATGCCTCGGAGTCGCTCCTGCCCATAAGTGATAACGAGCTTCTTGGCTCGGCACTGAAACATATTACTGCCTTGAACTTGTCGGCGTTCGATCAGATCCAGTAGACCGAATATTCGAAGCTTGCAAAAAGGGATGAGGGGGCCTGCCGATAGCAGCATACGATACTGCGCAGATGTATAGTCTTGCCCCCTCACCAAATTGCCATGATCGGTCTTTTATAGGCTGCGGTTCGAAGGTTTGAGCGCTTCGGTTCCGCGTCGTCCATTAATACTAACAAAAGTGAACTGGTTCACCATTACGGTGCAAGCAGCTAGAGTTCTCATTTGTTTAGGGAGGTGCGGATGAATTGGGATCTCTTGGGAATTGCAGTACTGCTGACCCTTGCGGGGCTCTATATGTTGGAGTCTGTTATTCTGTCGTCGCCCGAAATGGATATAGCCTATGAGAAGTTAGGGCCACCGCGCACCACGTTGGAACGTGCTTGGCTGACCGAGCCGGTCGCGTTTTTCATGCAGCAACTGTTCGCTGCCCGTCAGCGCCGCTCGTAATCATCCTTTGTCTGGCCAACCATTTTGGCCAGCTCGGAAAAGGTTACGATGTCCGTTTCCGATGCAATGCTATTTGCCAAAGCCAGCAGTCTGGCAGGGAAGGCGACGATCGTGCCCCTCGGCGTGGTGTAACTGAGGCAGGGCCTCCACGCATATCCGGCTTGGCCGGGTTGGTCAGCGTGCTGGGACTGCCGGCAGGCTGACGAGGGGATCATCGCTCAATGGGGCGACGG
>JAEYTY010000092.1 GCA_023433775.1 Pseudomonadota bacterium
GAATTCGCCTGTGCCACCGGCAGCGAACAGCGTCGTCGCTTCAAAGCCGGAAAGCCATTCGACATGGCGGCGGTAGGATTCCGCATTGAACGCGCCGTCGCTTCCGAAATGGGTCACCGGGAAGGAAAGCAGGCCCGCTCCCAGATTGTGTTTGAGCGTTGCGACATCCATGAAGCCTATCCTTATCGAGGTTTTGTACGTCGCCTGATATCAACCTACCTGACTAATGTCCATACTTGTCATATATGTATTAGTCGCGCTTGAGCAGATTGCGATATCTCCGTTCGCTGCCCTTGAGATGATCCTGCATGGCGCGACGCGCAGACTCGCTGTCCCGGTCAGAAATGGCGGCAACGATCCGTGCGTGTTCGTCATAGATCTGCGCGAGATAGTCCGGCTCTGGCGAAAGCTGCAGGCTGGCGCGCGGAATGGCATTGGGGCCGATCAGATGCATGAACTCGCTGAAGCGCGGATTGTTGGTGGCTTCGGCAATGGCAAGGTGCAGGGCGAAGTCTGCCTCAGCGGTCGCTTCCTGCGCCGCGATGCATTGTTGCACGCGGCGATGAGCATTGAGAATTGCTTCTTCCTGTGCCGGTGACCGGCGCAGCGCGGCGAGCGCCGCCGCCTCGGTTTCAATGGCGATTCGTAGCTCAATCAGATCGACAATGGAGGAAATGCGCGCGTGGTCGACGCCGCGAAAGGGCGGCGCCGTCTGTGGCATTGGCTCAATAACGAAGACCCCGGCGCCGCGGCGCGGCTCGACCAGACCATCCGCCCGCAGCGCAGCGACCGCCTCGCGCACAACAGTACGGCTGACCCCGAACTCCTCGGCAATCCGGGCTTCACTTGGCAGCTTGTCGCCTGGCTTCAGACCCTCAGCCACTATCTTCTGGCGCAGGGCCGCAGACACCTGCGTCACAAGTGTTTCGCTGCCGCCGGGAGAGACAGAAATGTTCATGCTGATCCGTGCTCCAGGCGAGGCGGGCTGAGTCTGGCCCGACACTATCCTGTATGACATGCCTCGGACAACCGCGCACAAGCGGCGGTCTGGCGCCAAGAGCGGCGGCACCAATTCGGCAATGACAATGTCAAAGAAGAAGTGGTGCCCAGGACCGGAATCGAACCAGTGACACGCGGATTTTCAAAGCGCTTAATAATGCCGAAGACGCCCGGAATTCTGGTGTTATCTCTCTGGCGCACAGCCGAGTGTGCTAGGCGAAACATAACAATTTGATACGCGTCTGGACCTTTTGTGAGGTTTTGGAACTGGTCGGCAGCTTTCAAGCCCCCATCGGCCAAGCCGGAACTTTCAGGGTTCATCTTGACCACAAGAAGTCATTCCCCGACATGCGCACCCGCCGTCAGGACGGAGGCAATCTCCATTGAGCACCGACGCCAGGACCATGCCAAACAGCCAGTGTGCATTAGCTATCAATCAAGCTTTCTCACAGATAGTCGGCTTAAAAGTTGATGGGGGAACAATGAACATTCGCAACGCCACAGCCTGGTCCCTGGTGCTTGTCACAGCAGGTGGCCTGACCTTGCCGGTTTTCGCCGATCCCTTGGAGCGCTATGCAGAATTGCAGTCGGTTGGGGAAGCGATCAACGACCCCGATCCGCTCATGCGACTGGCGCTGCTGGAAGAGATCATCGCCAAGGGCGACGCCACGGAAGTGCAGCTGGCGATCCGCACCGCCTTCACCATCGACGATCCCAATATCCGCAGCCTGGCTCTGCGGGCCCATTTTGCCAGCTTTCGGACAGTGGTCATTACCGCTGAGTATCCGGCTGAGATTCAGGCTGCGATTGAGGCGGGGGGCGATGAGCTCAAGGCATCAAATCAACGCTACCAAAACCATTTTGAGTTCATGGATGTTCTCGGTGGCGCCTTCACCTTTCAAACCGACTATGACGGGAGCAGTCCTGAGTTTGCGGTCTATTCGCTAAACGGCGTGACCGAGATCAGCGATCGATATGCCGGCCACGGCAATATCAAAGGTGCCCTTATCACCATTCAATCGGGCACCCGGCTCGATAGATACACAGATGCATACAATTGCACGTTCGAATTCTTCGAGTATTCCGGCTTCACAATCAACGGCACGGGCTCCTGCGACCATGAAGAAACCTTGCCCTTCCGCGTGACCCTGCACTTGTTTGAACCTGACGAACCAACGAACTAGGGCAGCCTGATACTGGCAAAGCTCAACGCCTCGCCTGCATTGCCGGGAAATGTCAGCTTGAGCTGATCGGCACGGCGGGGCGAAAACCGGCAGTCGGATTGCGCCGAAAGAAGGCAGCGTTGGGCGTAGAGAAAGCCCGTCGTCTGGTCGGCGGTTTCGATGATGATTGCGCTGCCCTCGGGGAACACACCCTCCAGGTGCAAACCGTCGAGAACCTGGCGCCTGGGCAGGCTTACCAGCAGAACGACGCGATCCCTGGCCGGACTGATGATAAGATCGCTCTGACCTGCCAAATATTGCCCGAGACCCGCATCGGATCCGGCAGTCTGACCGGACACGATCGTGATGGCATCGAGTTGGCCGGACGGCGGTTTGGGGGCCGAAGACGAGGGGGGGTCCGAAAGGCTTGCATAGGCTTCGGCGATGACGTCGAAACGCAATGCAATGCCGACACCGATTTCGGTGTCCACCTCAAGAAGCATGCCGATCGGACGGCCACTGAGCATGATCGCGCCGCCACTCATGCCGCGCTGAAAGTCCTGGCCCTGGTCAGTAGCCGAGAAGGCGATGATCGCACCCCCCAGCTCATCCTGAGAACTCGCCCGTTTGGTAACGGGAATGGTCTGCCGCTCATAAAGAGTGGCGACCGAAAGGGTTGCGGCTTCCATACGATCGACGATGGTCTGCAGGGATGCTCCGCTCAGGCGGCTCATGGTGCAGCCCGTCTGCGGCAATGCACCAAGCACATCGAGGAAGGCAAGGTCGAGACCGTCCTCAACAGCGCGCGGATTGGCGGTGGCATGCTGTCGCCCGAAACTGTCGATCAGATCAGGCGCGACCAGCGACTCCCCGGTGTCGATGACATGTCTGGGCGTGGCAATGCGGCACTGCCCCTTGCTGTCGAGAAACAACCAGCCCAAGCCAAAATCGTTGTCTCCCCGCGTCAACAGAACGGTTTCGGCGCGCGCCGCCAGGCTACTCGACGCCAGGGCGAGCACTGCCATTGCCAGGATCACCCAGCGGCGCAGGGTTTCAGGAATCATCGCCCGGCTCTTTCGATGTTGCCAGCGCCACAAGATCAATCATGATGGGCAGGAGCAAAAGGAAGATCAGCAGCGCAAACTGAGCACGCAGAATATTGGGATCGTTGAGTGCTTGGGCGAACAATCCGATCTCGATACGTCCGGGCACCAGGCGGCCACCCGGGGCAATGATCTGAAGTTGCGGGCTTTCTGTCGTGACATGAACATTGAGCCCCTGCTCAGCGTGCACATCCACATAACCGAACAGGGCAGCCTCCTCCGGAGGCGGCCCTTCGCCTCCCCCAGTATCGCCCCCATCGGTCCACAACCAGCCACCCGGAGGGATCGTCATAGGCTCGGAGGAGGCCGAATAGACAGCGCCGCCCCGGCCAAGCCAGCCCAGATCGATCGTGCGTCCGAACACTTCGAGCGCGCCGGACAATAAAATGGGGCCAAAGCCGTCGCTGCGCACCGTGAAAGTGTTCCCAACCTGGCCCGGCCCCCAAACAGGAAGCATGGACGTTGACGAGGGAGCACAGTCCGCGTCTGCAACCAGGCTGGTGGGACCAGGCATGGAAACGCCGGACGAGGTGATGCCCCCTGCCTCCAGGGTGACAATCAAGTCGCCGTCCGACTGCCGGATATATTCGATCGCGCCATCCAGCCGGGGCTCCAGATTGCCGCTGAGACATTGCCCTTCAAGCGTCACATCATCGGAAAGGCCGATGCGAAAGCCGTCGACGGGGAAGCTTGCCAATTGGGTGTTGAACACCCGATAGCGCAGGTATTCGCTATTGGCTTGAATGACAGCAAAAGTCCGTGGACCGCCAAGCGAGCCAAAGCCCCAGAGGGTCAGCAGCGTCAGCAAGACCGATATGGCCAGGGCAGCAACGACTCGCTGCCAGGCAAAAAGCCCAAGCAGCCTATTCCAGGTTAATGGCATAGGATTGCTCGACGGACTTGCCCGTCAGACCCTTCACGGCAACCTTGAGTTCATAGGCACCTGCCTCCACATCGGCCGGGAGTGCGATGCTGCAGAAGTGCGAATAGGTCACCTTGCTGCCTCCCTCCGGACGCTCGCAAAAGCCATCGCTCACACGAGTGCCGTCCCGTTCGAGCCATGCACTCGGCCGCCCCTGGCTGACGTTGACAAAGGCGAGAAGGGGCGCTGCCGGATCTCGCGTGCCGAAGACCGCCGGCATCAGCAATTTTCCAGAAGTTTCGGCACAATCGTCAGATTGACTGGCCAGCAAGAGCAAGCCATCGGCACCATAGGCACGCAATTGAGCGTCGTAGGAGGTCGGCAGCGGGATCACCGGCGGCGCATCATAGCTGTCAGTGGCAGTGTAAAGATTCGCCGCCCAGTAGCGCCCGTCGTCCGTGGTCAGGCGGACACATACCATGCCGCTTGTCTGGGCAGGATAGATTAGCCGAACGGCCGATAAGTCCAGCGCGTTAGCGGCACTGTCGAAAGCCAAGCCCGTCAGAAATTGACCATTGACCTGCGTGTTGCCTGAAAATCGTTCGGTAAAACCATCGGGATTGGCCAATTCCAGCCGGGATTCCTGCGCCGAAACGGCAGACCAACTGAAGCAGGCAAGGCCTATCGAAACCAAAAAGCGGAAAGTATTCATCTGCCCCCCTCAAAACGAAAGGCAATGTCTCCTGCCGATCCTAAAAATTGCGTTGCAGCATGCAGGTCGGGGTCGGGCGAGCGCGATCATCGTAAAGAAAGAAATAATCCCAGACTTGACCTGGCCACAGGACACTAAGGCCGAGCTGCTGCCGAGGACACGACTGCTGGGTAGGAGACAAGGTGTCCGTCGTCAGATGCTTTGGCCCAGACCGGCGTTTTGATTAGCGGAGAGTCCTGCTCGTCATTGGGTTGATATTATGCGGCGAGGCTGGCGTGCAGCAAGCGGCGATGCTGGATGGTTTG
>JAEYTY010000015.1 GCA_023433775.1 Pseudomonadota bacterium
GGCCAAGACCCATCCCTGGGCCAGCCGCAAGCCGAGCAAGCGGGTGCTGCAATTGATGTTCTATCAGGGCCTCGTCGCCATTTCGGCGCGCGAGGGCATGGTCAAGACCTATGACCTGACCCACCGCCATTTCGGCTGGGAGAAAGCGCCCAAGCCGGCCACTGAACGACAGGTGACGGCCTATCTGCTGGACCGGGCCCTGCGCAGTCAGGGCGTGGTCAGCCTTGATTCCATCTGCCACCTCAATGCCCCGGCCAAGAAGGCGGTGCTGGCGCTGATCGAGAGCCGCGTGCGGCAGAAAAAGCTGGTGCCGGTGACCATTGCCGGCGCCGAAAAACCGCTGCATTGGGCAACGCCCGAAGCTCTGGCGCACACCCTACCTGATGCTTCAGGGCGGGTGCATATTCTCTCGCCTTTCGATCCGCTGATCATCCAGCGCAAGCGCCTCAAGCAGTTTTTCGATTATGACCATCTGTTCGAGGCCTATCTGCCGGCCGAGAAGCGCCAGAAGGGCTATTTCGCCCTGCCCGTGCTGGTCGATGACAGAATTGTCGGCGCGGTGGACCTCAAGACCGACAGGCAGGCAGGAAAGCTGCTCACGCAGCAATGGACATGGGTTGAAGATGTCGGTGCCGAGGAAAAGGCGCCCATCGACGCAGAGCTTGGCCGGTTCGAGCGGTTCCAGCTCGGCATTTGAGGTGGCCATTTGCCTTTGGCACGGCTCGGCGCTTTCAAGTGCGCCGCGCTCGCGCTACAACCCGAGCGCGAAGTGGGACGACAATGGCTACTTATACCGACATAGCCCGCCGGGTTTACAATCATACCTTCAAGCTCGATCCGATCATCAGGAGCCTGCTTGATACCGATTTCTACAAGCTCCTGATGCTGCAGATGATCTGGGGCCTCTATCCCAAGGTCGAGGCGACATTCAGCCTGATCAACCGCACCTCCTCGGTGCGGCTGGCCGACGAAATCGACATCGAGGAATTGCGGGCCCAGCTCGATCATGCGCGCACGCTGAGCTTTTCCAAAAAGGAAATGATCTGGCTGGCGGGTAACAGCTTTTATGGTTCGAAGCGCATTTTCCAGCCCGGCTTCCTCAATTGGCTCGAAAATTTCCGCCTGCCCGAATACCGCCTGGAAAAGCGCGACGGACAGTTCATCCTGGAATTTCCGGGCCTCTGGCTCGAAACCACCATGTGGGAAATTCCGGCCCTCGCCATCATCAATGAATTGCGCTCGCGCGCCGCGCTCAAGGGCTATGGGCCCTTTGCGCTCGACGTGCTCTATGCCCGCGCCAAGGCGCGCATGTGGGAAAAGGTCGAGCGGCTGCAAAAGCTGCCAGACCTGAGGATTTCAGATTTCGGCACGCGGCGGCGCCATTCCTTCCTCTGGCAGCGCTGGTGCGTTGAAGCGCTCAAGGAAGGTATCGGAGAGAGCTTTACCGGCACGTCCAATGTGAAGCTGGCCATGGATACCGACCTTGAGGCGCTGGGCACCAATGCCCATGAACTGCCCATGGTGCTGGCGGCGCTCGCCCGCTCGGACGAGGAATTGCGCGAAGCGCCCTATCGGGTGCTGCAGGACTGGAAGAGCTATTACGGCGGCAATCTGCTGATCGTCTTGCCCGATGCGTTCGGCACCGATGCCTTCCTCCGCGACGCGCCGGATTGGGTGGCCGACTGGACAGGCTTCCGCCCGGACAGTGCGCCCGCCATCGAGGGCGGCGAGCGCATCGTGGACTTCTGGAAAGCGCGCGGGCGCGATCCAAAGGAAAAACTGCTGATTTTTTCCGACGGTCTCGATGTCGACATGATCGAGGACGCATATCACCATTTCGACGGACGGGTGCGCATGGCCTTTGGCTGGGGCACCAATCTGACCAATGATTTCGAGGACTGTGCTCCAGTGCCCAATCCGGGACTAAACCCCATTTCCATCGTCGCCAAGGTCAGCTCGGCCAATGGACGTCCGGCAGTCAAACTGTCGGATAATCCGGCCAAGGCCACGGGCGATGCTGCCGAGATTGCCCGCTATATCGCCGTGTTCGGCGACCATGGCCGGGTGGAGCGCGCGGTGCGCGTCTAAGTCCTTAAAAAATAAAACCCTTCTGTGGAGAAACCCGGAGCGCTGGTTCCGGGTTAAGGCTCGTTGAACCAATCACCTTCAGACTCATCGCCGGGGGCTCCCCTGGAGCCAAATATGCCTTTTGAACTTGTCGAGATTGCGCTGGCCGAGCGCCAACAGCATCCGCGTCTCGTCAACCGCGTGACTGGAAAAGTGCGCGTTGTGCTCACCGAAACCATTGATGGCCAGGAACAAAGGCACGAGCTTCTCATCCAGGCCTGGACGGACCTGCGCGAGGGCATGGACGATGGCGATATCGAAATGGCGCTGATGGTGAAGGCCGCCGGCATTGTCGGCCGTATGAGAAGCCGAATCAACGAAGCTGGCGAATAACGCTCCAGCCAGCGCCTCAGCCGCGCTGCTTGCTCAGTTCTTCCAGAAATTTGCGCTGCACATCGGTAAGGCCGCCGGGACGGGCCCGCGACGCCGTCATGGGCCAGCTCGCCGTCGTCTTATGGCGATAGGCGGGCGCCGTTGCATAATGGCGGGCCGCTGCGCTCATCCGCGTCTTCCTGTCGTTTCTTTCGGAGATCACGAAGGCGACCACGGCCGTGATGACGATGGCCCAGATGAGCAGCAATTCCAAAACCATGACCGTCTCCACTTGACGGCCCAGTCATAGCTAACACTTCGTTAAGACCGAAGCGGGAAGCGTTATTAGTCTTAATCTGTAAGGTTTTAGCTATTCGGCCCGGAGGGCAGCCTGTCGCCGCGATTGAGCGCCACCAGCGTGGCGCGCACCTCGTTTTCAGCGGCGCGGGTCACGGCCTTGCGGTCACTCGTTTCAGTCAGCGGCATTGGCGTGCCAAAGGCCACGGTAACGTTCTTGACCGGGCCGGAGAGAATTTCAACGATGTTCTGGCGCACGGACTTGGACTTGATCCAGGCGATCAGCGAGCGCTCATTGCGGCTCACGGGCAGGCCCTGCATTTTCGTATAGGCAATGGTCAGCGGCTGGAGCAGCACATCGCTGGCCCCGGCCTCGATCATGGCGTGTTGCGCCGCCCCGACCAGCGCCGAGCGAAAGGGCAGCACATGGGTGCCGATATCGGACTGACCCTCGGCAAAGAGCAGCACTGCATTGCCGCCCGCCATATGCTGGCCCATCTGCTGGGCGGTCCGTCCGGCTTCGCTGCGCCGCGTGCGATCGACGAATATGGTCTGCTGCAGCCGCGCCATCATGCCGACAAAGAACCACTCGCCCACTTCGCGCTTGGCGACAAAGGTGACATTGGCCACTGAGCCGATGGCGACGATATCGGTCCATGAAATGTGGTTCGAAACCAGCAGCGTCGCGCGATCGGTTGCGGGCTTGCCCAACACGGACACGCGAAGCCCCAGAAACACGCAGCCGACGCGATGGAAGAAACGCGGCAGCACATTCCAGAAGGGCAGGCGCAAAGCCAGCACCAGAGCCTGCAGCGGAATGATGACGATGAGCAGCGGCAGGAAGATGAAAATGAAGAACAATGACCGGAAGATCATTCGCCAGACGGATCCTTCTTCGCCTTTCCATCCGAGAGCGGCACGGCATAAAGCTCAAGCCGATGATCGACCAGCCGATAGCCGAGCCGCTTGGCGATCACGTCCTGAATGGCCTCGATTTCCTCATTGCGAAACTCGATAACCTTGCCGGTCCTGATGTCGATCAGATGATCATGGTGCTCGTCCGGGATCAGCTCAAACCGGGCGCGACCGTCTTTGAAGTCATGCTTGGTGATCAGGCCTGCCTCTTCAAAGAGATTGACCGTACGATAGACGGTGGAGAGCGAAATGCGCGCATCGACCGCCGAGGCGCGGCGATAGAGCTCTTCAACGTCCGGATGGTCTGAACTGTCCTCGATCACCCGGGCAATGACACGGCGCTGGTCGGTCATCCGCATTCCGCGGGCGAGGCAGGCCTCTTCGAGGGTGGGGTCGGGGATTGTCCTGTTCAAGCCATCGCTCCTTGTGAGCCGCGCTGCAGTTGGGGGTTAGTCAAGATCGCGCGCCATGACAAGCGCGGTCGCTGCGCTGCCGTCGGGCCGGGGATAATAGCCCTTGCGTGAGGATATGCTGGCAAAGCCCTGCTGTGCATAGAGGCGAATGGCCGCAAGGTTCTGCTCGTCAACCTCGAGGAACATGCGCCGCGCCGGGCTCATCATCAGGTCGGCAAAGACCGCCTCCATCAGCGCGCGCCCAATCCGCTTGCCCCGCCATTTGGGGTCAACGGCAATAGTCAGCAATTCCGCTTCGTCTGCCGCAATGCGGATGAGAGCGAAACCGGCAATGCGGCGTTTCGCGTCGCAGGCGATATAGACCGGACAATTCGGGTCGCTCAGAAAGCTCGAAAATTCCTCGCTCGGCCAGCCGCGGTAAAAGCTTGCGGCATGGATGCGCGCCAGCTCGCGCGCGTCGCGCGCCTCGCCCGGTTCGATATGCAGGCCATGCGGGGCCATCCAGAATTTCATCATGACACGCGCCTCGGAATACGCGCGGCGTTCTGCGGCTTGGCGTCGGCGTCGCGCACATAGGCGGCGTGCGGCGGGAAGGCTTCCGGATCGGCCATGGCCGCGAATTGGGCGCAGCGCCCGATATCGACAAAGGGTGAGGTGATGAGGGTAGAGCCCGGCACAATCGCCGCCTCGGCCTCAGCCATGGACAAAAGACGCGGGCCGGACAGCGGCGCACCGGGGCCGGAAAAAGCCTCGAAATAGGCCTCGTCCCGGCGCGCGTCGAGCAGCACGGAAACCGGGCCCTCGGCGGCAAGGGAAATGCCCAACAGGCTCGGAATGCCCAATACGGGAATCTTGCGCGCCACGCCCAATCCGCGTGCAGCCGAAAGCCCTATACGGAGGCCGGTGAAAGATCCCGGACCAGTGGTGACGGCGATCCGCGCAATATCGGCATGAGTGACGCCATTGCGCACCAGAAGCGTCTCCAGCCGGTCAAACAGGATCTCGGCATGGCCCTTGGCAATGTCCTCGACCAGCACATCGACCCGGCCATCGGCCAGCAGCAGCGCCAGTTGCAGGCGCGGCGCGGCAGTATCAATGGCAAGGGTTATGGGCAGGTCGGTCATGGTGGTTGAAGATAGCCCTCATCCGCCCTTCGGCAATGGTCGAACTCCTATCCCCGACCCGCGGCCAAGTCCACCGCCTTGACGCTGGGGCTGGCCGCGACCAATTTGCGGCATGTCCTGTGATTCGCCCCGGCGCCCCCGATGACCTGGCTGGCCGAAACCGCCATGCTCAGCCATGGCTGGCGCCGCTTTTTGCTGCTGCTGGTGGCGGGTGCCCTGGCCGGGCTATCCGTGCCACCATTCTTTATCCTGCCGGCGCTGTTTTTCGCCATGCCCGTGTGGGTCTGGGCGCTGGATGGTGCCGAGCGCAAGCCGGGCTGGCGGCGGCTCTTCGGGCCCGCCTTCACCATCGGCTTTGCCTTTGGCCTTGGCTATTTCCTTGTCGCCTTCCATTGGCTGGGCGCGGCCTTTTTCGTCGATGGCGGCTGGGTGCTGGGCGCCATGCCCTTTGCCATTCTGGCGCTTTCGGCCCTGATCGCGCTGTTCTGGGGCCTCGCCAGTGCGCTGGCGCATCTGAGCTGGAGCCATGGCGGCTGGCGCATTGTCGGCCTTGCGGCCTGGCTCGCATTGGCCGAATTCGCCCGCGGCCATGTGCTCACCGGCTTTCCCTTCGATCTGCTCGGTTATTCCCTCACCGGCACCGAAGAGATGATGCAGCTGGCCTCGGTGATCGGGGTCTATGGCCTCAGCTTCCTCGCTCCGCTGCTGGCCATGACGCCGGCGCTGATCTGGCCTGCCGACGAGCGCGCCATGAGCCGCCGGTTGACGCCGCTGTTTCTCGCCCTTGCCATCATTGCCGGACAATTGGGCTATGGCTGGAACCGGCTCAGCGGCACTGTCGCGACCGAGCGGCAGGACACCGCCATGCGCCTCGTGCAGCCGCTGGTCTATGAGCATTCCGATTTCGGCAATGTCGATCCGGTGGCCCTGATCGACCGGCTGCTGATGCTTTCGGAAATGCGCATGGACCCCAGCGACCAGGGGCTGGCCGACATCACCCATCTGGTCTGGCCCGAATCGAGCCTGCCGTTTTTCCTCTCGACCTATCCCGAGGCTTTGGCACGCATTGCCAGGCTCCTGCCCGACCAGACCGTGCTGCTGGCCGGCGTGCCGCGTCAGCCCTATGCGCTGGATGGCAGCCTTGCGCCCCAGCCGCCGCATAATTCGCTGCTGGCCATCGACGGCGATGGCGAAGTGATTGCCAGCTATGACAAGTCACACCTCGTGCCCTTTGGCGAATTCCTGCCCTTCAGCAATCTCCTGGGCCAGATCGGCATCAAGCAGTTCGTGCCCGGTGCGGATGGCTGGTCCCATGGCGATGCGCGCCAGCGTTTGATGGCCCTGCCCGGCGCGGCCTCCATGCTGGTTCTCATCTGCTATGAAGTGCTGTTTTCGGGCGATCTGGGCGACACGGCCAATGCCCAATATATCCTCAATATCACCAATGATGCCTGGTTCGACGGCTCAATCGGCCCCGCCCAGCACGCCCATCACGCGCGGCTGCGCGCCGTCGAAGAGGGCATGAGCCTTGTCCGCGCCGCCAATAGCGGGCTCACCTTCGCCACCGATCCGCTGGGGCGGATCACAGCCGAACTGGCGCCGGGCCAGATGGCGGTGCTCGATGTGCGCCCGCACCAGAAGCTTGCCGGCACTGTCTTTGCGCAGGTGCGGCACTGGCCGCTGCTGATTGCGGTACTCGCAGCTCTATTGATCAGCCAGATCGCGGCGCGGCGCGGCCGCAAGCGATTACCGGAATAAAAAACCCCGGCTGCATTTCTGCAACCGGGGTTTGAAACTGGTGCCCAGAAGAAGACTCGAACTTCCACACCTTGCGGTACACGGACCTGAACCGTGCGCGTCTACCAATTCCGCCATCTGGGCGACGGGCGTGTAACTAGGGCGGCAGCCAGGCATTGTCAATGCGCTTTGCGCGTGCGCCTCAGAAGTTTGCCCCATCCCAATGCTTGATGGCGTTGCGATCCACCGGCGGCGCGCCTTCCAGGCACGCGACATTGATCATAAACATCTCATTGCCCTTGCCATCGCTGCCGCGCGCGAAGGATTCGATGCCGCAGGTCTTGCAGAACAGATGATCGATCTTTTCGGTGTTGAAACGGTAGAGCGTCAGATTGTCTTCGCCTGCTTCAAGGGTAAAGGCGCTTGATGGCACCGATTGCATGACCCAGCCCAGCCGTCGGCAGCGCGAGCAATTGCAATCGCCCATTGAGCTGAAATCGGTGGTGGCGGTGAACTGCACCGTGCCGCAATGGCACTGGCCCTTATATTGCTGTGACTGGCTCATCTATACTCTCCCTTTAGAACAAAGAAAGAACATGTGCGCGCTGGAGTCAAGGGCTGGCGGGCGATAGTGCGACCGGCGCAACCCTCGACAGGGAGGCTGCCCTTGCGCTAGAAGCGGTGCCAAGAGCACGCGCATTTTCCGGAGCCCGCCATGGATCGCCACACCAACAAACTGGTCACCGTTTTCGGCGGCTCGGGTTTTGTCGGCACCCATCTGGTGCAATTGCTGGCCCGCAAGGGCTATCGCATCCGTGTTGCGGTACGCCGTCCGGATCTCGCCGGCCATGTGCGCATGTTGGGCGGTGTGGGTCAGGTCATCCCGATCCAGGCCAATCTGCGCAATGAAGCTTCTGTGCAGCGCGCCGTTTCCGGCGCCTCCATCGTCATCAATCTGGTCGGCATTGGCCATCAGGCCGGCAAGCAGAGTTTTGAAGCCGTGCATGTCGACGGCGCTGCAGCGATCGCCCGCACCGCCAAGGCTGCCGGCGCCAAGGTGCTGGTGCATATGTCGGCGCTGGGCGTCGATGCCGCTGCCGAAGTCAGTGACTATGCCAGGTCCAAGCTCGATGGCGAAGCCGCCGTTCTCGCGGCCTTCCCCGAAGCAACAATCGTTCGCCCTTCGCTGATTTTCGGCAAGGGCGACGGCTTCTTCAATCTCATGGGTACGCTGGCCCGCATGTTGCCGGTCATGCCGGTCATTTCGGGCAAGACCCTGTTCCAGCCGGTCTATATCGGCGACGTGGCCGACGCGCTGCTTTTGGCCGCCGAAGGCGAGACCAAGCCGGGCAAGATTTATGAGCTGGGCGGGCCAGAGGTCGAAAGCCACAAGGCGCTGCTCGAGCGCATTCTGCGCGAAACCGGCCGCAATCGTCTTCTGCTGCCGGTTCCGTCGGGAATTGCCAAGTTCAAGGCGGCGCTGCTGGGCATTCTGCCGTTCAAGCCGCTGATCACGCCCGACCAGGTCGAACTGCTCGGCGTCGACAATGTCGTCTCGCCCGAAGCGATCAAGTCCAAGCGCACGCTGGCTGGTCTCGGCATCACCCCGACCGCCATGGGCGATGTGCTGCCCACCTATATGTGGCGCTTCCGCAAGAATGGCGAATTCGGCCGGACCGATTCTCCCGAAGTGCGCATCTGACGCCTGCCCCGCAGCGCTGAAAAGAATTCAATCCCCGGAGCGATCCGGGGATTTTTCTTTGCCGATCACAATGTCGCCTCCTGCGCCCGCGCGCGCGGAATAATCAAAGATATATCTTGAAAGCGGCCTTTGCCGCGCCAATCTGCTCATCACGGGCTTTGAAAACATATCTTGGAGAATACGTATGAGTGGATACTGGCGAAATGGTGAGCCCAATTGGCGCCGCATCGAAGCCATGGCGCGCCGTGGCTGGGGCCGCTTCCAGAACATGGCTGGCGATGAGCTGGGCCAGGTCGGCGGCAATTTCCGCGTTGGCCGTATGCTGGCCGCGGGCGATGTCCGGCTGGTGGCGCTCTATCTTATCGAGCAGCAGCCGCGCCATGGCTATGACCTGATCAAGGCGGTGGAAGAGCGCTCGGGCGGGGTCTATTCGCCCAGCCCCGGCATTGTCTATCCGGCCCTCACCTATCTCGAAGAGGCCGGCTATGTCACCTCGGCGCCCGATGGCAACAAGAAGCTTTACACCATCACCGAAGAGGGCCGCAGCCACCTCAATGCCAATCGCGAAGGCATCGAATCGACGCTCGATTTCCTCGCCCGCACCGGCGAGCAGGTCGGTCGCTTCCGCGAATTCGTGCGCAGCGACTGGCCATTTGGCGGTGACGCCGAAGGGCGCAATGGGCCCGGGCAGGAAAGCCACGACCGGCCCATGCATGATGCCCTGCCCGAGCTGGAATCGGCACGAAAAGCGCTGAAAGCCGCCATCCGCAAGGCAAGGCGCGGCAGTGACGAACAGCAGAGGCGCGCTGCAGAAATCCTGCGTCGCGCCGCGGCCGAAGTCGACGCCCTTGGCGATGACGAGGTCGATCTCTAAAGCACGTTGGGGTCCGGGTGCGAACCCGGACCCTTTCCCCTCAGCCTTCCGGTCATTCCCTCAAAAACCGATTGTCACCTCCGGGTCCAGCCGCTACTTGGCTCTGTGGGCCTGCGGTCTCTGACAAGCGCGACCAATAGCCCCGCCCGGAGGCTTCATGGAATTCGATTTTATCCGGTTCGCGGTGATTGCGGCGGCGCTCTCAGTGGGAGCACTGGTCAAGGGCGCCACGGGCATGGGCCTGCCGCTGGTGGCGCTGCCCTTCATGACCACATTCTTTGGCCTGCAGCATTCCATCGCCATCCTGACCCTGCCCATCATCTACACCAATGTCTGGCAGGTCTGGCGCCATCGCGACCAATGGAACGGGCCGCGCATGGCGTTCATGCCGCTGTTTCTGATCGGCGGTTTTATCGGCATCATTGTCGGCACAATGCTGCTCACCAGCCTGCCGGAGCGCCTGCTGGTGCTGGTGCTTGGCGTTATCCTAATCGCCTATGTCGCCCTGCGCCTCATTGCGCCGCAATTGTCGGTGGGTCCGGTCATGGCGCAGCGGGCAGGCCCGATCGCCGGGCTGGGCGCCGGCCTATTGCAGGGCGCCACCGGCATTTCGGCGCCGATTGGCGTCACCTTCATCCACGCCATGGCGCTTGAACGGGCGGCGCTGATTTTTGCCGTCTCGGCCATGTTCCTGCTATTTGCCTTCACCCAGCTTGGTTCGCTCAGCGTTGCGGGTGTCATGACCTGGCCACACCTGCTCGAAAGCATTGTGGCGCTGATCCCGATTTTCATCTTCCTGCCGCTGGGGCAACGGCTGACCGAGAAGCTGAGCCGCGAGGCCTTTGACCGCGTCTTGCTGACCTTGCTCGGCGTCATGGGCCTCAAGATGGTTCTGGGCCTCTAGCCAACAAAAAAGACCCCGAGAACGGGGCCTTTTTCATTGAGGGCGTGTCGCTTACGAAACGCGCTCGTAGTCAATGCTCGAACACAGCAGCTGGCAGCCGGTGATCTTGAGCGTATCGGGGCCGGTCAGCTCGACAATGGCCTTGGCACCGCCGCCATTAAGGTCGATCTGGCCTTCCCACTTATTGGCGCCAGTCTGGACACCCTGAACAACCTGCTGGTCGACAAAGGCCAGGTTTTCTTCCGTGCGGCTATCGCCCTGAATATCATTGAGGACGCCGCAGAGCTGCGTGCCATCAGCACCGCAAAGCTCGAAGGTGAACGTGGTACCCCAGCGATCCTTCCACACACCATCGGGCGTGGCCGACTGTGCGAAAGCGGGGGTGGCGAGTGCCGCAACGGCAATGGAAACAGCAAAGAGTGACTTGATCATGGTTTTTTCCGCGTTGTTTGCAGCGCCGGGGGCGCCATGATTTTGTGATTGGGAGGATGTACCTCAACAACGTGGCGGCTATCGGGTCAGTTGCCAGAAACGCAAATTGTGATCGGAACCCCGATGCTCTGTCGCGACCGATTTCGTGCTAAATAACTGGCGTCCCACTATAATTTCGCCGATCACCGACGCGTTACCGGCGGAATGTTGCCGCCACTTCGATATGCGTTGACCAGGCAAACTGGTCCACGGCGATCAAATCGGACACAGAAAAGCCTGCTTTCAGCAGCGTTGCCGCGTCCCGCGCGAAGGTGCGTGGATCGCACGCAACCATGACAACGGTCCTGACCTTGGAGAGCGCGATTTCGCGCGTCTGTGCTTCGGCGCCGGCGCGCGGCGGATCGAGAACGACCGTATCAAAATCGAGCTCGAACCTGGTCAGCGGATCGCGGAACAGGTCAACGACCTTGGTCGTCACCACTTTGAGCCCCCGCGTATAGCGCAGGGCCTTTTGCAGCGCTTCAATCGCCGGTCTGTCACTATCGACAGCATGTACGCGGCTGTTTTCAGCCAGGCGCAGCGCGAAGGGCCCCATGCCGCAAAAGAGATCCGCCACGTTCTTCGCCTTGCCCACCGCATTGACGACATAGTCGCCGAGGACATTTTCGGCTTCTTCCGTTGCCTGCAGGAAGCTGCCGATCGGCAGTTCGACCTCGGCCTTGCCCATGGCAATGCGCGGCGCCTGGTTGAGAAAAATCATCTCGCCATTGAGCGCCAGCCGGGACAGGCCAAAGCGATTGCCGAGCCGCATCAGGCTATCGGGCCGAACGGATTTGGCCTTGGTCCGTACCGCAATATCCACGCCGGTCGTGCCTGCCGTAAAACTCACATCGCATTCCCCGATCATGCCGCCAATGGCGCGGGCCATGTCGGGCGCCCGGGCCAGCGCCGGGACCAGAATGGGGCAGTGATCAAGGTTGAGCAGGTCGTGGCTGCGAAGGCCCATATAGCCCGCCGCATCCTTGCGGGCGTGAAGCGTGGCGCGACGGCGGCCCGCGCCTGCCGCGTCGACAAAGCGGGTGACTTCGGCCTCGATACCGGCCTGGCGCAGCGGGGTTTCGACCAGCCCGGTCTTGAATGCCCGATAGGTCTCGCGATCAAGATGCTGAATCTGGCAGCCACCACAGGCGCCGTAATGCGGGCAGAAGGGCGCGATGCGGTTGGGCGAAGCCCGCACCAGATCTACCAGCGTGCCGCGTTCGCCATCGGCGTTCAGGGTAATCTCCTCACCCGGCAGGGTGCGCGGCACGAAAATACGCTTGCCGTCGATTTCGGCGATGCCCTCGCCCTTGTGGCCGAGAGCGCTGATTTTGGCTGTCAGGGTCATGATTGTCCGGGGCTTGCTGACGCGTTCACTAGCCGCCCCGGACATGAAGGGCAATGCGGAAAGGTCGAGCGACCGGCCTCAACCCGCCGGCCGGCTCGCCCATTCCAGCAGGCTCGCCAGGCCCACAAAGGGAATATCGGCGTGTTCCGTGAGGCCCGAGGCGCAGGTGGACACCGTCGAAACCCCCAGCGTGCAATTGGCGGGAATGTCATTGTGCACACGGCGCGTGGCATGGGCGTTGAGTTCGGGCACGAAAAGGCCCTTGTCCCCGGCATAGCCACAGCAGGTGATCGAGGTCAGCACCGCAATCTGTTCGGCGCAGGCGCGGGCAATGGCCTCGGTCGCCGGTTGCTCGGCTAGGCGCTGGGCCGAACAATTGTGATGCACCGCAACGACCGGCAGGCGCTGCGTCAGCGTCAGCCGCGGCAGCACATGTTCGACGAGGAACTGCGCTGAATCGAGCACTATTGTATCGCCCGGCACTTCGCGCAAATGCTTGGCGCAGGTCGATGCGTCGGTGACGACATTGAGCCGCCCGGCATCGGACAGGCTCGAAAGTTCAGCCCGCAGGGCACCGCCCACCCTCGCCGCTTCCTCGGGAAAACCCTTGGATTGAAAAGGCTGGCCGCAGCATTGGCCATTGAGATGATCGGGCACCACAACGTCATAACCCGCCCGTTCGAGCAGGGCGATCATCGCCTCGGATGTCTGCAACAGACCATGCTCGGTCTTTGGCGCACCAAACATGCGGCTGGGGCAGGCCGGGAAATAGACCACGGATTGCCGCCCGGTCTGGGTGATAGGCACCGGGAAACCAGACTTTCGCGGGTCCTGGCGATTGTCACGAGCCTTTGGTGCGCCAGGCCCATGGTGGAGGGCGCGGGAAACGCGCGGCACGCGCTTATTGGTCAGGCGCCGCGCCGTTTCGGTGATGGCTTCCACCGCCGGCGCCGGGATCACAGTGCGCGCCGCATCTGCAAAAGCCACGCCGCCGCGCATCATGGTTTCCACCGCGCCGCGATGCTGGGCGGCAAAACCGGCCAATGCATGAGCCGTATTGCCCCGACGGCGGGCGCGTTCGCCCATGATCATGGTGCCGGTTTCAATGCCGACCGGGCAGCGCAGCGAGCAGAGATTGCAGGCCGCGCAGGTGTCCAAGCCGGCATATTGGAAATCGGCGTCGAGCCGCGCCAGCCGCTCGGGATCTTCCCCCGAAGCGCGCATTCGCGCCCGCTCGCGCGTGACGGCAATGCGCTGGCGCGGCGTCAGCGTCATATGATGGCTGGGGCAGGCCGGCTCACAGAAACCGCACTCAATGCAGAGATCGACCGTCTCGTCGGCCAGCGGCATAAGTTTCAAATTTTTGACATGCACCTTGTCGTCTGCATTGAGCAGCACGCCAGGATTGAGCAGGCGCTCGGGGTCAAAAATCGCCTTGATGCGATGCATGATGGCATAGGCCGCCGCGCCCCATTCGGCCTCGACAAAGGGGGCAATGGCGCGTCCCGTGCCGTGCTCGGCCTTGAGCGAGCCGCCATAGCGCACCGAAACCAGCTCGGACAGCGCTGCAGAAAAGGCGTCGAACTTGCCCGCTGCGTCGGGCCTCGAAAAATCATCGCCCATCTGGAAGTGCAGGTTTCCGGCCAGCGCATGGCCAAAGATCACCGCATCGGGATAGCCATGGTCATCAAGCATGGCGCGCAGATCGATGACGAAATCGGCCAGCCGCTCGATGGGCGCGGCAACGTCTTCGGTCAACATGATGCTGCCCTTGGGCCGCATGGCGCCTGCCGAAGCAAAGAAGCCCTTGCGGATATCCCAGAGCTCGTGGCTGCGATGCTCGTCCTCCGAAAAGTCAACATGGGTCGCCCCATGGCGCGTCAGCAGGTCCACCGCCTTGGCGACCTCGCTCTGCAGCGTCGCGGCATCCGGCGCCGTCACATCGATCAGCACGGCAGGCGAATTTTCGGTGAGCCAGGGCAGGAGCGGCGCCATGGGCGCCAGATGCTCGACCGTCGCCAGCGCCCGGCGCTCGATATATTCGGCGGCGGTGGCGCCCGTGGTCAGTTGCACCCCGCCATTGGCCATTTCGATAATGGCCCGGCCCGCCGATTGCGGATCGGGGAAGGGCACGAGCGCCGTGGCCTTGAAAGGATGCTCGGGGACCGTATTGTAGGTCACCTCGGAGACGAAGCCGAGCGTGCCTTCCGAACCCACCATCAGGTGGATCAGGATATCGAGCGGGTCGTGATAATCGACCAGCGCATTCAGCGAATAGCCGACCGTATTCTTGATTCTATATTTTTTGCGGATCAGGGCCACGAGGTCTGCATCGGCCATCACATCGTGATGCAGCTGGTGAATGGCCTCGAGCATGTCCGCATGGCTGACGCGGAAGGCAGCGCAGCTTTCCGGATCGCCAGAATCGAGCATGGTGCCATCGGTGAGCACGATCCTGAGCCGTGCCATGGTGTGATAGGTGTTCTGCGTCACGCCGCAGCACATGCCCGATGAATTGTTGTTGACCACACCGCCAATCTTGCAGGTGGCCTGGCTGGCCGGGTCCGGCCCGATCTTGCGGTCAAAGGGTTTGAGCGCGCGATTGGCTTCGGCCACGATAATCGCCGGCCCCAGCGTGATTTTTTCGGCGCCGGGATGAATGTCGAGCTTGCGCCAGCCATCGCCCAAGACGGCCAGCACGCCATCGGTCACGGCCTGTCCCGAAAGCGAGGTGCCGGCGGCCCGGAAGGTGACAGGCAGGCCCTCGGCTCGGGCGGCCTTGAACACGGCGCGCACTTCGTCTTCGCCATTGATGAACACGACCACTGCCGGGATCAAGCGGTAGGAGCTGGCGTCGCCGCTCCAGGCATAGGTCATCAGCGGATCGGTATAGATCTTGCCGCGCACGGCGCCCTTGAGGCGCGCGGCAACGCGCTCTCCAGCACTGAGACGTTCGGGGGCTTGGGCGGCGGGCTGGGTCGAATAGGAGACGGTTTGCTGCATAGCCTCAACTAACATGTTAGTGGCCGATTGCGAAATGGCCTTGTTCCCGCCCTGTGGGAATGAAGACCAAGTATAGGCCGTCATCGGCGATGCCGGAAGCCGATTGCGCTGCGCCGGAGGACAACGTGAGCGGCCCGTTGGCGGGATGAACCTAGCGTTGCAGGACTATATCGCTCGGCGCAAATATGCGGATATGAGCGAGGGCCATGGGGGAATGGCAGGAGGACCTTTGTGAAGCAGATACTGAACGTCGCCGTGATTGGCTCGGGCATCGGACGCGTCCATGTGGAGGAGGGCTATGCGCCCAATGGCGACAAATTCAGAGTCAAGGCGCTCTGCGACCTCGACCGACCGCGCATGAAGCTGCTCGCCGATGAATTTGCCATCGAACGCCGGCTCGACGATTTCGACGCGGTGCTCGCCATGGATGATATCGACATCGTGGACGTGTGCACGCCGCCGGGCCTCCACTTTCCCATGGTCATGGCCGCCCTCAAGGCCGGCAAGCACGTGGTGTGCGAAAAGCCGCTGGTCGGGTCGCTGCGCGAAGTGGACGCTGTCATCGAGGCCGAGAAAACCGCGGCGGGCCTGGTGATGCCGATCTTTCAGTATCGCTTCGGCAATGGCATCGAGCAGGCGCGGACGGTGATCGAGGCCGGCATTGCCGGCAAGCCCTATGCCGGCACGGTCGAGACCATGTGGCGCCGGGAAGCCGATTATTACGAGGTCCCCTGGCGCGGCAAGTGGAAGACTGAGCTGGGCGGGGTGCTCATGGGCCACGCCATCCATTCCCACGACATTTTCACCTATCTCATGGGCAATATCGAAAGCCTGTTCGGCCGCGTGGCGACGCGGGTCAATGCAATCGAGGTCGAAGATACTATTTCGGTTTCCCTGCAGATGAGCAGCGGCGCGCTGGCCAGCTTTACCGCCACGCTGGGGTCGGTGGACGAGATCACCCGCATAAGGCTGCAATTCGAGCATGTGACCATCGAGAGCGATCATGCCCCCTATCATCCCGGCGCCGGCGACTGGAAAATCCTGCCGCGCACCGAGGCTGTGGGCAAGCAGATCGAGGCGTTGCTCGCCGATTGGACCTATATTCCCTCGGGCTTCCAGACCCAGATGGCGTGTTTTTACGACGCCATTGCCGGTGAGCGCCCGCTGCCGGTGACCAGCAAGGATGCGCGACGGGCGCTGGAGCTGGTGGCCGCCACCTATCATTCGGCAGCAACGCGGGCAGAGGTCAGCCTGCCGCTAAGCGCCGATCATCCGCTTTACGACAGCTGGGTGCCCGAAGAATTCCGCTAACTTTAGGTTGTGTCGACATTCAACTCAGGCGGCGCCGAAAATGTCGGTTTTCGAGTACCGGAGCGCAGCGTACGTTTGGGTACGTGAGCACCGGAAGCGCAGAAAACTGGCATTTGCAGGCCGGCATCAGGTGAATGGCGATATAACCTAGTAAGCCAGTTCGGAAAAACTGGCCGTGGGCGCATCATAGATGAGCAGGCGCCCCACAAGGGGCGTGCCGATGCCGGTGATGAGCTTGATGGCTTCCATGGCCATCAGTGTGCCGATAATGCCGGTGACCGGCCCCAGAATGCCATTGGCCTCGCAGGAGGGCAGGTCAGCGTCGCTTGCCTCGGGCGGATAAAGCGCCTCATGCAGCGCCCCGCCCAGATGCGGCGCAAAGACCGTTAGCTGCCCCGAGAACATCGACACGGCCCCCGAAACCAGCGGCATATGCAGCGCCGCGGCCGCATCGGCCACAAGGCGCCGCGTGGCGAGATTATCTGTGCCATCGAGCACCAGATCATAATCCTTGAGCAGGTCAGCGGCATTGTCTGCCGAGACGCTGACATTGTGGACGGCCACGTCCACATGCGGATTGAGCGCCGCCGCAAAGTCACCCGCGCTTTCGGCCTTGTCGCGGCCAAGGCCGGCGCTTGAATGAACGATCTGGCGATGGAGATTGGAGACCGATACCTTGTCCGCATCGGCAATGCCCAGTTTGCCCACGCCTGCGCCCGCCAGATAGGCAATGGCTGGGCTGCCCAGCCCGCCTGCACCAATCACCAGAACCCGCGCCGCCTTCAGCCGCTGCTGGCCGGCGCCACCCATGCCCTTGAGCACCAGATGGCGCGCATAGCGCTGGGTTTCCTGCGGGGAGAGCGGCGGGTCAGAGCCCAAGCGGCACCGCCAGGAAGCGCCGGTCGGGGCCTTCAAACGCGCCGGGATAGACCGAGATGATCGCCACGGCATGGGTCAGTGAGCTGGACTGGAAGGGCATGATGACGCCATAGAGCCGATAGTCAAAGGGGCAGCCGCGCGACCGGGGCAATGTCAGGTCACGGAAAACCTGCCGCTTGGCGCCCTGGTCGCTGATCATCAGCTCATATCCCAGCGGCTCAATATCAAACCATACCTTGCAGGGCGTGGCCGACTTGGTGTCAAAGGTCGATAGGGAAAGCTCATAATCGCCCGACACGGTCCAGGGCAGATAGCCGGGCGTGCCGAATACCAGCGATTTGGCTTCAACATCGGCCACGCCGTCCCCGATCAGGGCGACTACTTCCACCGGGCGGTTGAGGCCGAAGCTGGAAATATGGCTTTCCGACTTTTCCAGCGCCTCGTCCCGCACATCGGCGAGGCTGCGCTCTTCATCGATGGCCTCGACGCGCACCGGCGTGCCGACCACCCAGCTGTCGGTCGAAAGGTCGACAACATAGACGCTGGAATAGGCAAAGCCCGACCCATCGCGGATCCCGAATTCCTCGAAGGCGAAATAACGGGCATCCTCGGAAAAGCCGATAAAATTGATGAGGGCCCTGTCGCCCGCCAAGGCCGGGCCGGCAAGGGACAGAAAAGCCACCAGCAGGCTAGCGCCCCGTCGAGCCATGGCCACCCTCACCGCGTTGGGTTTCATCGAGCTTCTCCACCTGCCTGAATGCCACCATGCTGACGGGCGCCACCACCATCTGCGCGATCCGCTCACCCCGGCGCACCGCAAAGGGCGCAGCGCCGTGATTGATCAGCATGACCTGGATTTCGCCGCGATAATCCGCGTCGACCGTGCCGGGGGAATTGAGCACCGTTACGCCGAATTTGGCGGCCAGCCCGGAGCGGGGCCGGATCTGCGCCTCAAACCCTTCGGGCAGGGCGATGGAGAGCCCCGTGGGGATCATGGCCATCCTGCCCGGGGCGATTTCGACCACTTCATCAGCGCCCAGCGCCGCGGCCAAATCAACGCCCGCCGCGCCCGCCGTCTGCTGCCGGGGCATGGGCAGGCCTTCGCCATGGGGCAGCCAGACCAGCGCGATGGAAATCGGCTCGGTCATCGACAATGGCACGATTTTGCGATGGAAGTGCACACCATGACGCTGGTTCCCGCCCTTAAATCAGGAGCAAGCTATGGTTAAATCCCTTTACGGGCAAGGTCTTACCAAGCGGTCAGTGCAATAAGCCGCCAGAGCAGGGCCAGCATGGTGATCGTGGCGACGCCAATCAGGCCCAGCAGCGCCCAGCGCAGCAGGGGATCGCGCCCACGATGCTTGTTGGCGTGATAGTCGGCCAGCGCCAGTTCGGCCTGTGCCGCAATCACCGGCAGCCGCCCCAAACCCTCGGCAATCCGGGCAAAATGGCCTTTGAAATCCTCGATCCGGCCCAGCGGGCCTTCCTCGCGGCGCAGCCATTCGCCCACCACCGGCTCGGACACCGTCCAGATGTCGAGCTCGGGGTCGAGCGTGCGGGCGACGCCTTCCACCAGCACCATGGACTTTTGCAGCAGCACCAGTTCTGGCCGCGTCTGCATGTCGAAAAGCTCGGTGACGGTAAAAAGCTGGCCCAGCACCTTGGCCATGGAAATATCGGCGGCCTTGCGGCCATGCAGCGGCTCGCCGATGGAGCGGATGGCCAGGGCGAAATCATCGACCGACTGGCTGGTCGGCACATAGCCGATATCGAAATGGCGCTGCGCGACAAGGCGATAATTGCGGGTGATGAAGCCATAAAGAATATCGGCGAGGAACCGGCGCTCAAACCGGTTGATGCGCCCCATAATGCCAAAATCGACCGCGATGACATCGCCCGTCCGCCTGTCGGCAAAGAGATTGCCCGGATGCATATCGGCATGGAAAAAACCGTCGCGGATGGCATGACGCAGGAAGGCCTGCATCAGCTTGCGCGCCAGCGCCTTGCGGTCCACCCCTGCGGCATCGAGCGCGGCGTGATCGCGAATGGGAATGCCATCGACCCATGACGTGGTCAGCACATTTTCGGCCACATGGTCCCATTGCACTTCGGGGATGACGAAGCCTTCATCTTGCCTGATATTCTCGGCCATCTCCGAAATGGCCGCCGCTTCCAGCCGCAGATCGAGCTCGAGGCGCATGGAATGGTCGAGCGTGCGCACCACTTCGGTCGGTCGCAGACGGCGGCTGGAACGCGAAAAGGTCTCGGCCAGCCGCGCGCCGGCATAAAGGCTCTGCGTATCGGAATGGAAGCGCTCGCTGACGCCGGGCCGCAGCATTTTGATGGCAACAGTTTTCGGCGCTTCGCCGGGCCGCACGAGACGCGCCTTATGGACCTGCGCAATCGAGGCCGCAGCAACTGGAGGGCTGATATCGGTCAGCTGTTCGGCCCGATTGCCCAGCGCCGCGCTCAGAATGGCTGGCACCAGCGCCGGATCGAAGGGCGGCATCCGGTCCTGCAGGCCGGCCAGATCAGCAGCGGCCTGAATGCCGACAATGTCAGGCCGTGTGGCGAGGGTCTGGCCGAATTTCACATAACTGGGGCCGAGACGGTTGAGCGCAGCATTGAGCCGTTCGATGCGCCCGGTGCGCCGCACCGACCGGCGCTCGACCAGCCGCGCCATGCCAATGCCGAGCTTCATCATCGGGGGCAGGGCTTCGGCGGGCAGGATGGAAAAGGCGCCTTCGCGCGCCAGCACCCAGCCGGCATGGATCAGGCGGAAATAGGACCCCAGAGCCATGGACTAGAGCTTCCAGCCCGAAAACAGCGTGGCAATATTGCCCGTATAGGAGGTGTGTTTCACCCGCTTGAAGCCAGCCTTGGCCAGCTTGGCCGAGAAGCCTGCCGGACTGGGGAACTTGCGAATGGATTCGATGAAATATTGATAGGGCTGGGCGTCGCCCGTCACCAGCTTGCCCATGGGCGGAATGACCCGGTCGGAATAAAGCTTGTAGAAGCTGTCGAGGCCGGGCATGTCGACCTGCGAGAATTCCAGCACCAGGATGCGTCCGCCTCGCTTCAGCACGCGATGGGCCTCGGCCAGCGCCTTGTCGATGCGCGGCACATTGCGAATGCCGAAGGCAATCGTATAGGCGTCAAAAGAATTGCTTTCGAACGGCAGTTCCTCGGCATTGGCTTCAACGAAGCTCACCTGCGCCGGAAATCGCCAGTTCTTTGCCCGCTCGGCGCCGACGCGCAGCATGTCGGCATTGATATCGGACACTGTGACTTCGGCATGGCCGACCGAGACATTGACGATGCGCTCGGCAATATCGCCGGTGCCACCGGCCATATCGAGCACCTTATAGGGACGATTGCCGCCGCGGGGCGGGGCCAGGTCGGACACCATGGCGTCCTTCCAGAGGCGGTGAACGCCCGCGCTCATCAGGTCATTCATCAGGTCATAGCGGTCCGCCACATCGTGAAAGACCTTGTTGACCAGGCCCTGCTTGTCGCTCAGCGGCACTGTCTGTTCGCCAAAATGGGTGGTCTCGGATGGTTCGGTCATGGCTGGGCCCGATGCAATTTGGATGGATGCTCGATCCATTTTGAATTGACGCGCACCATATATAAGGCGTTTCGGATTGCCCATGGTGCAAAGCCGCACAGGGTGAAGGAGTTTTGTCATGCCCGAACTGCCCGAGGTTGAGACCGTCCGCCGTGGCCTCGAGCCCTGGCTGGTCGGCGCGCGCATCACAAAGGTGGTGCTCAATCGGGCGGACCTGCGCTTTCCCTTTCCCAAAGGCCTCGCGGAGACCCTGATCGGACAACGCATCCTGAGCGTCGGGCGGCGGGCCAAATATCTGCTGATCGGCCTCGAAAACGGCACGAGTGTGCTCAGCCATCTGGGCATGACCGGCTCTTGGCGCTTTGCCGAACATGGCATCGACAAGCCGCCGCGCTATTATGAGCCGGGCACCGAGCCCAGGCACGATCACATGGTCTGGCATCTCGATCATCCCAAGCATGGCCAAAGCCATCTGATCTATGCCGATCCCCGCCGCTTCGGCTTTATTGATCTGGTGGGGGCCGATGGCCAAAGCCCCTATCTCACCGGGCTTGGCCCCGAGCCGCTGGGCAATGATTTCAATGCCGAAACCATGGCCGCGGCCTTCAAGGGCAAGAAGGCCCCGATCAAGGCGGCGCTGCTCGACCAGCGCGTGGTGGCGGGCCTGGGCAATATCTATGTGGCCGAGGCCCTCCACCGCGCCCATATTCTGCCGACAATCGCAGCGCAGACACTGGTGACGGCAAAGGGTGGACCGAAGAAGGCGCTGGAAGATCTTTCCGGCGCCGTCCGCGAAGTGCTGATCGCGGCCATCGAGGTTGGCGGCTCGACCATCAGGGATTTCCGCAGCGTCGAGGGCGCGGGCTATTTCCAGCACAATTTCGCGGTCTATGACCGGGAAGGCGACCCATGCCCGACCCCGCTCTGCAAGGGCGTGGTCAAACGCATTGTGCAATCGGGGCGCTCGACCTTCTACTGTCCCTCATGCCAGAAGGCGCCGTGACCTGCGCTTGATAGGTTGTGGCGTTGGAATCGTATTGACGCCTTGGCGCCTTTCCCCTATAGACCCCGCAACTTGGCGGCTGTCGAAAACCCGCCGATTTCATTTCATCCTGATCGCCTGACACGCTCCATGCGTGGATTTGGTCGGTCTGGACGCCAAGAGGACCGAAATGGCCAATACGCCCTCAGCCAAGAAGGCTACCCGCAAGATCGAAGCCCGCACCGCGGTGAACAAGTCGCGCCGCAGCCGTATGCGCACCTTCATCCGCAAGGTTGAAGAAGCCATCACCGCCGGTGATCATGCTTCCGCTTTCGCTGCCCTCAAGGCAGCCGAGCCCGAGATCAACCGCGCTGCCGGCAAGGGCATTGTCCATGCTAATCTCGCGGCCCGCAAGGTTTCGCGCCTCAACAGCCGCGTCAAGGCACTGGCTGTCTGAGACAAGCCCAAAGCCGCCCCGGCGGCTTTGAGAAAAATGAATTGAAACGGGCTCCTTCGGGAGCCCTTTTCTTTGTATGGTAGCGGGCAAGTTTTTTTGTCGCCCCTATGTCACATGTCTATTGTGTGACATTGGCGTCAGGGCGCCGCCACAGTTTCATTCGATCAATTTATTGTTTTTTGTCAAAGACATAGGCCCATGCCGTGAGGTCCGGTGGAGGTCGTGAAAATTCTGCCAGTCGAGAAATTTTGTCGCGGACGGAATAAATTTTTCACCATGCCGGAGCCGCTAAGTGTTTGAATCTGCCTTGAGTCACAGGCGCTTGCCGGAGGTCACTTTTCACAGGCGTGGCAGACCCAAAAAACTGGTTTCAGAGTCAAGCCCCATTTTCATTGATTCACGTGTTGCGGGGTCCAAAGCAGGGCCGTAAGGTAATCTGGCTAACGCGGAAACGGGGGCAGGAAACGAGCCTGGAAATGCGTTGGTGGGGGTCTCTTCGGGGTTTTAATTTCGGGTGAGTGTCTGCGGTTTTTCGCAGGGACAATTGATCCAGTGACATTTGAGTTGGCGGCACATTTCACAGCTGTTCATCACGGACAGACTGGGACGTTTGACCACCGGTCGGTGCAGACCGGAATCAAGTGACAGGGCAATAGAGCAACGGCGGTTTCCGCCGGGAGTATCAGTGTGTCCGCGTGGCGGACGCAAGGGCGAAGCCATGTGTTGCGGCCGGAAGAGCCGCGCCGGGCGTGAAATGACAAAAGCCGGGCGGACATGCGGACCGAGCGGCCATCAGAGAACGGGGCAAAGATGACGATGCAGCAGGCGACAGTGGGAAAGGATGATTGGGCTCAGGCCAATGCACCCTCCCTTCTACCCACGAGCAAAGGCGGCACGTCTGTCATGGCCCAGTCCGATTCCGTTTCCGAAGCCCAGCGCGAACTCTGGAACCGGGTGCGCGCCCGCCTCAAGACCCTGGTCGGCGAAGATGTCTTTGCCTCCTGGTTTGCCCGGCTGGAGCTGGAAGAGCAGATGGATGACCTTGTCCATCTCTCGGCGCCCACACGCTTCCTCTGCTCCTGGGTGCAATCCAATTATGCCGACCGCATTCTCGAAGCCTTCCGCCATGACCTGCCCGAAGTGTCCCGTCTGCAGGTCACCCTGCGGGTCAATGGCCAGCCGCGCACGCGCCTTGCCGCCGCCGCCGAGCCGGCGCCGAGCGAAACGCCTGCCGCGCAACCATCCGCAGCGCCCGCTGCCGCCAGCGCGACACCTCGGCTGGTGCGCGATGGCGCCAAGTCCGGCGACGCCCTTTCGGGCAGCGCCATCGACCCGCGCATGACCTTTGACAGCTTTGTCGCCGGCACTGCCAATGAAATGGCCTTTGGTGTCGCCAAGCAGATCGCCAGCGCCGCCATCAACAATGCCGTGACCTTCAACCCGGTCTATCTGCATTCGACGGTGGGCCTGGGTAAATCCCACCTGCTCAATGGCATTGCCCATGCCGTCAGCCAGGCCGATCCGAGCAAGAATATCGTCTATCTCACCGCCGACCACTTCATGTACCATTTCATCACCGCCGTGCAGCGCCAGAGCGCGCTCGGCTTCAAGGAATGGCTGCGCCGGGTCGATCTGCTGCTGATCGACGACATGCAGTTCCTTCAGGGCAAGTCCGCCACCGAATTCGGCCATACGCTGGGCACGCTGCTGACAGGCGCCAAGCAGGTTGTCGTGGCCGGCGATGCCCCGCCACGCGATCTTGAAATGCTCGACGAGCGCGTGCGCTCGCGGCTTTCCGGCGGGCTCGTGGTGCCGATCACCGGTTTTGACCCCGAGCTGCGCCGCGCCATCGTCCAGCGCCGCGCCGATCAGGCGACCGCCCGTTTCGGCGTGCATTTCCCGGCCCCGGTCATCGACTATATCGCCCGGGCCGTGGTCAGCCATGGCCGCGATCTCGATGGGGCAGTCAATCGCCTCGTCGCGGCCAATCAGCTCACCGGTGAACTCGTCACCGTGCCGCTGGCCGAAAAGACTCTCGCCGATCTCATCCGCACCCGCGACGCCAAGCGCGTTCGCATCGAGGACATCCTCCGCATCGTGTCGCGCCACTACAAGGTGCCGCGCAATGAGCTGCTCTCGGCCCGCCGCAGCCGCGATGTTGTCCGTCCGCGCCAGATCGCCATGTATCTGGCCAAGGCCCTGACCTCGCGCTCGCTGCCCGAAATCGGCCGGCGCTTCGGTGGCCGCGATCACACCACCGTGCTCCATTCGGTCCGCAAGGTTGAACAGATGATCAAGGACGATCTGGAGCTGGGTCAGGAAATCGAGCTGCTCAAGAGAATGCTTGAAGAGTGAGACCCGGCGCTTCGCGCAAAATCGGTCCGGTGGACCGATTTTAGGGTCGAACGCCCGGAGAGCTGCGCTCGCAGGGCACGAATTCCAGAGGCCTTTCTTCCCGGCCGGCAAAAAAAGACACGGTGCTGGTCAGTGACTTTCCCGTGGCAAAAGACCGCCCGCCCTTGCCAATGCATTTACAAATTGTAAATGTACCGCATAGTTGCAAAACCCCGGTTCGCCGGGGTTTGCCGTCTCTTGAGACGGATATTGAGTGCCAGGGGTAGGTCGGAAAATGAAAGTCACGCTCGAACGCAATCATCTGCTCAAGTCGCTGAGCCATGTGCATCGCGTGGTCGAGCGCCGCAATACCTATCCGATCCTGGCCAATGTGCTGTTCAAGGCCAGCGACGACCATGTGGAATTGCGCGCCACCGATCTCGATATCGAGGTGACCGAGAGCCTGCCCGCCATGGTGTCGACGCCGGGCACCACGACGGTTCCAGCCCATACGCTCTATGAAATCGTGCGCAAGCTTTCCGACGGCGCCGAAGTGAGGCTCGAAACCGATGGCGGCGAGAACATGGTTCTCACCTCCGGCCGGTCGCGCTTCAACCTCGCCTGCCTCAATCCCGAAAGCTTCCCCGATCTCAAGTCGGGCGCCTTCGCGCATGAATTCGATATCGCCGCCGCCTCCCTGCGCGAGCTGATCGAGCGCACCCAGTTCGCCATTTCCAACGAAGAAACCCGCTATTATCTCAACGGCATCTATTTCCATGCCGTCGAAAATTCCGCCTCGGGCAGCCTGTTCCGCGCCGTCGCTACCGATGGCCACCGCATGGCGCGCGCCGAGATCGCTGCGCCCGCCGGCGCCGCCGGCATGAGCGGCATTATCGTGCCCAAAAAGACCGTGGGCGAAGTGCAGAAACTGCTCGATGGCACGGATGGCGATGTGCATGTCGAGGTGAGCGACACCAAAATCCGCTTCACCGTGGGTCCCGTCGTGCTGCTCTCCAAGCTCATCGAAGGCACCTTTCCCGATTATGACCGGGTGACGCCCAAGAACAATGACAAGCAGATGGTGGTCGACAAGTCCGGCTTTGCCATTGCCGTCGATCGCGTCTCGACCATTGCCTCGGATCGCGGCGGCAAAGCCGTCAAGCTCGCCGCCAAAGATGGCTTGCTCGAACTCTCCGTCACCAATCCTGACCATGGCACGGCCAGTGAGGAAGTGGCGGTCGAGTTCGACACCGACGGTTTTGAAATCGGCTTCAATGCCCGCTATCTGCTCGACATCGTCAGCCAGATCCGCACCGACAGCGCCGTGTTCCTCTTCAACGACGCCAATTCACCCACACTGGTGAAGGAAGAGGGCGAGGCCAACGCGCTCTATGTGCTGATGCCGATGCGTGTCTAATTGGCGTCCCGCAGGGGAAATCGCTCCAGTGGAGCGATTTAAGCCGACTAGGCCCGGAGCGCTATGCGCGCAGGGCGGCGTTTCAGGCCCGAAGAGTTTCCCGCAAGGCGCGCGGGCGCTCGGAACGTGACAGAAAAATGACCCGCCACATCTCCCGCCTGCGCCTCACTGCGTTCCGCAATTATGCTTCCGCCGCGCTCGATCTCGACCATCGCCATCTGGTGCTGACCGGCTCCAATGGCGCGGGCAAGACCAATCTGCTCGAGGCCATTTCTGTGCTCTCCCCCGGCCGTGGCCTGCGCGGGGCGAGTTTTGATACCCTCCAGAGCCAGGGCACCGATATAGGCTGGGCCGTGGCGGCTTCTATTGAAACCGATGACGGCCCGGTCGATATCGGCACCGGCGCCCAGCCCGATGGCGGGCGGCGCGTGCGGATCAATGGCGCCAATGCCCGCTCCATCGAGGCCATGAGCGATTATCTGCGCGTGCTCTGGCTCACCCCGGCCATGGATGGCCTCTTTTCGGGCCCCGCCGGTGAGCGGCGCCGCTTTCTCGACCGATTGGTGACCACCCTGATCCCGTCCCATTCGGCAACGGTGAGCGATTTCGAAAAGGCCATGCGCCAGCGCAACCGGCTGCTCGAAGACAATGGCGATCCCGCCTGGCTCAGTGCCGTCGAAGCCCAGATGGCTGAACTGGGGGCCTCCATCCACCTCAATCGCACCGATAGCCTCCATCACCTCCAGGCGCTGATTGCCGAGAGCCTTGAAGATGGCAATTTCCCCGCCGCGCAACTGGCGCTGACGCCGCTTTTCGAGGACGACGAGGAGCCCGGCGTCTCGGCGCAGCTCGAAGCGCGCCTCGCACAGCTCTGGCAGAACGCGCGCGGCCTTGATCGGGCGGCCGGGCGCACCACATCAGGACCACACCGGGTCGATCTCGAGGTGGTCCATGCGCAAAAGGGAATGCCGGCGGCGCTGGGTTCTACCGGCGAACAGAAAGCCCTGCTGATCGGCCTCATTCTGGCTCATGCCCGGCTGGTGCGGTTGCGCACCGGCATCGTGCCTTTTCTGCTCCTCGACGAGATTGCCGCCCATCTCGATCCCGACCGGCGGCGGGCGCTGTTCGAGGCGCTGGACGGGCTGGGAACACAGTGCTTTCTCACCGGAACCGACCCGGTTCTCTTCGAGGCGCTGGGCGAGCGGGCCCAGCGGATCAATGTGCGCGAAGGCAGGCTGGCGCGCGACTAGGCCAATGGGCCGATAACAGGCCCGAAATCCCCGGCAAATGCCGCGGGAATGGCCAATTTCCTTGGGGTTTCACCCCCGCTCCGCTAGAACATAAGCCAATCGAAATTGACTGATTCGGACCCCATGACCGATAGCGAAAACCCGACACCGAACGAATATGGCGCCGACAGCATCAAGGTGCTGAAGGGTCTCGATGCCGTGCGCAAGCGTCCCGGCATGTATATCGGCGATACCGATGACGGTTCGGGCCTGCATCACATGGTCTATGAGGTGGTCGACAATGCCATCGACGAGGCGCTGGCCGGCCACGCCGATCTCGTCACGGTCACCCTAAATGCCGATGGCTCCTGCTCGGTCAACGACAATGGCCGCGGCATTCCGGTGGGCATTCACAAGGAAGAGGGCGTCTCGGCGGCCGAGGTCATCATGACCCAGCTCCATGCCGGCGGTAAGTTCGACCAGAATTCCTACAAGGTCTCTGGTGGCCTCCATGGCGTGGGCGTCTCGGTCGTCAATGCCCTTTCGGTCTTCCTCAAGCTCAATATCCGCCGCGATGGCAATATCCATGAGATGAGCTTCACCCATGGCGTGGCCGATGCCCCGCTCAAGGTCATCGGCACCTATGTCGAAAACCGGCAGCCCGGCACCTATGAAGGCCGCTCGGGCTCGGAAATCACCTTCCTGCCCTCGACCGACACCTTCACCATGGTGGAGTTCGATTTCAAGACGCTCGAACACCGGTTGCGCGAGCTGGCCTTTCTCAATTCCGGCGTGCGCATCCTTTTGCGCGATCATCGCCATCCCGAGCCGATCGAGGTCGAGCTCTTCTACGAAGGCGGGCTCGAGGCCTTTGTCAAATATCTCGACAAGTCCAAGGCGCCGGTGGTGGACAAGCCCATCACCATGATCAGCGAAAAGGACGGCATCACCGTCGAAGTCGCGCTGCAGTGGAACGACAGCTACCACGAGAATGTGCTGTGCTTCACCAATAACATCCCGCAGCGCGATGGCGGCACGCACCTTGCTGGCCTCCGCGGCGCGCTGACGCGTCAGGTCATCGGCTATGCTGACAGCTCGGGCATTGCCAAGAAGGAAAAGGTGACCATGACGGGTGACGACACCCGTGAAGGCCTCACCTGCGTGCTTTCGGTCAAGGTGCCCGATCCCAAATTCTCGTCCCAGACCAAGGACAAGCTGGTCTCCTCCGAAGTGCGGCCCGTTGTCGAAAACATCGTCAATGAAAAGCTCGGCCAGTGGTTCGAGGAGCATCCGGTCGAAGCCAAGATCATCGTGGGCAAGGTGGCCGAAGCCGCCGCTGCCCGCGAAGCCGCCCGCAAGGCCCGCGAGCTGACCCGCCGCAAGGGCGCGCTCGAGATTTCCTCGCTGCCCGGCAAGCTGGCCGATTGCCAGGAACGCGATCCGGCAAAGTCGGAAATCTTCATCGTCGAGGGTGACTCGGCTGGTGGCTCCGCCAAGCAGGGCCGCGACCGCTCCAATCAGGCCGTGCTGCCCCTGCGCGGCAAGATCCTCAATGTCGAGCGCGCGCGTTTTGACCGCATGATTTCGTCCGATCAGGTCGGCACGCTAATCACGGCGCTCGGCACCGGCATTGGCCGCGAAGAGTTCAACGCCGACAAGCTGCGCTACCACAAGATCATCATCATGACCGACGCCGACGTGGACGGCGCCCATATCCGCACCCTGCTGCTCACCTTCTTCTATCGGCAGACGCGCGAATTGATTGAGCGCGGGCATATCTACATTGCCCAGCCGCCGCTTTACAAAGCCACGCGTGGCCGCAGCGAGCTCTATCTCAAGGACGAGCGGGCGCTGGAAGATTATCTGCTCGATGGCGGCCTTGAAGAGGCCGTGTTCAAGACCCGGGACGGCATCGAACATGCCGGCCAGGACCTGATGAGCATTCTCCATCAATCGCGCGACATCCAGAACGCCATCAACAATCTCAACCTGCGCTACAATCGCAATCTGGTCGAACAGGCCGCCATTGTCGGCGGGCTCGACCCCGATGGCATGTCGGACCCGGAAAAGAGCGCGGAAACGCTGGAGCGCGTTGCCAATCGCCTCGACCGCATTTCGGACGAGCTGGAGCGCGGCTGGACCGGCACGGTCACCGACGAAGACGCACTGGCCTTTTCGCGCACCGTGCGCGGCGTCACCGAAACGCACATGATCGACCGGGCCCTGCTGCAAAGCGCCGATGCGCGCAAGCTGCGCCAATTGGCCGAACGGCTGGACGAGCTCTTTGGCGGTGTGCCGACGCTGACCCGCAAGGGCGAGACCATCAACATTTATGGCCCCGCCTCGCTGTTCAAGGCCGTCACCGATGCCGGCCGCAAGGGCGTCAGTCTGCAGCGCTACAAGGGTCTGGGCGAAATGAATGCCGAGCAGCTCTGGGAAACCACGCTCGACCCCAATGCCCGGACCCTGCTGCGCGTTGAGATAGACCAGACCGACGAAGCCGACGAAATCTTCACCGCCCTCATGGGCGACCTCGTCGAACCCCGCCGCGAATTCATCCAGGACAATGCGCTGAACGTCAGTAATTTGGACGTCTGAGAGCCGTGCCTGTGCTTCCAAGCATAACTTGAGCGCTACAGGCATAAGACGAGCGGGTACTTGGGCATAATTTGGAATCAGATGCCCGGCCGCTGGTGGTCAGGCCATTTGCACGATCTCGACGCGCAGCAGCGTGCGGGCATTGGGGGCCAGCGTGGTTTCCCAGAGCTGCTCGGCATTCATTTCCCCGAGGCCTTTGTAGCGCTGCAGAGAGACACTTGGCGCTTCTGACCTACATGCCCAAGCCGACCGGCGTGCTTGATATCGACACGGGAAACACGTGCTCCTCGTCAGGGAACTGGGTCACCAAGGACTCCATGGCCTCGTTCACGAAGCGCTCAAGATCTTCAATGATGCCCCGTGTGTACGGAGATGGGGCGTCACACAAAACTTTCTGCCAGATCTGCGTCGTCACCAGCAGCTGATATCGACCCAATTCTAATGCTCTGGCCTGAACGGCGTTCTCCACATCGGCGTCACGCCATGCCGCCGAAAATTCGAGGAATGTGTCGTAGTCTTCCGGGCGAGGAAAATACTCGACGCTGTCGTCGGAGGACCTGCTGATCCATATCTTCCCCCGAGAGCAGTTGACGGAGTACTCAACCTCGCAGCGCAAGGGCGCGCCGTTGCGGGTGGACAACCACGACAGTTCGGCCCGCACTCCGTTTCGGCGTTCGCCGTTGCCCATGTAGTGCCCGCCCGGCAGCAACCTGAAATCGTAGCGATCATTCAAACGCGAGCAAAATAGCACGTCAGGTAGCACGTCCAGGGTGACGTCGGTGTCGTGGGTCAACATGTTCGCACTCCGTTTTGCGAACAGTGCAGCCAGACAATGCAAGCAACCAGATGCGGCCCTGCATGACGTCATCGCGTGTGCAGACACAGGGACGATGGCCTACTCAAGGGACTGACGTCTACTGGACTGATGCCAGGCGACGACTCGGATAAACTGCTCGCATGATCACGCGTAAAGAACTCTACGACCTTGTGTGGTCGCAGCCTATGACGAAGGTCTGTGACCGCTTCGATGTCTCGAGCAGCTATATGGCTCGCGTCTGCAGCCTGCTGAACGTGCCGCGACCACCAAGGGGATATTGGGCCAAGCTGGCGGTTGGCAAAGCTCCCGCTGCCGAAACCCTGCCTGATGCCTTGCCGGGCGATCAACTGACCTGGAATGAGAAGGGCGGTCCACGGCCGCCCTCGCCACCGCGTAGGCCCACGATACCAAGAGCACGGCGATCCTCGGTCCAGAAAAGGGCGGCTTCGACCGACATCCACCCATTGATCCAAAGTTCGCGCGCCGAATTCCTGCGATTGAGGCCGCGTGAGAATGGTGGCTATCTGAAACCATTCAAGAAGCTGCTGCCAGATGTCAGCGCCTCCGACGCCCAGCTCGATCGTGTGCTTGGTGTGGCCGGTAAGCTCTACAACGAGTTGGAGGCATTGGCAGCGAGAGTAGTAATAGCTCCCGGGGATCGTCGCTGGCACTGCAAGAGCGTAGACGAGCGCGAGGTGCCGCAGAAGGACCGACAGTACTCCTTGTCCGGCATCAGCGCCCTTGGCGATCGTGCCCCTCGGCGTGGTGTAACTGAGGCAGGGCCTCCACGCATATCCGGCTTGGCCGGGTTGGTCAGCGTGCTGGGACTGCCGGCAGGCTGACGAGGGGATCATCGCTCAATGGGGCGACGG
>JAEYTY010000129.1 GCA_023433775.1 Pseudomonadota bacterium
CGCCAAGGAAGCTGCCGCGGGCCGCACCGCCATTGTCTCGGGCTGCGGCTATGGCACGGAGATGGCCATTGAGATCGCCCGATCCGCCGAAAAGGCTGGCGCCGATGGCATATTGTTGCTGCCCCACTATCTGATCGATGCACCGCAAGAGGGGCTCTATGAGCATGTCCGCCGCGTTTGCCAGTCGATCGGCATTGGCGTCATGGTCTATAATCGCGACAATTCCATCATCAGCGCCGAAACCCTGGCGCGGCTCTGCGAGGCCTGCCCAAACCTGATCGGCTTCAAGGATGGCTCGGGCGATATTGGCCTCGTCCGCCAGATCACTGCCACCATGGGTGATCGCCTGACTTACCTCGGCGGTATGCCTACGGCCGAGCTTTTCGCCGAAGCCTATCTTGCCGCCGGGTTCACCACCTATTCCTCGGCCGTGTTCAATTTCGTGCCGGCCCTTGCCATCGAGTTCTATAAGTCGTTGCGGGCCGGGGAGCGCGCTAATTGCGAGCGCATACTCAAGGAATTTTTCTACCCCTTCATGGCGTTGCGGTCCCGCCGCAAGGGCTATGCCGTTGCCGCCATCAAGGCGGGCGTACGCCTTCAGGGCTATGACGCAGGCCCCGTCCGCAGCCCTCTCTGCGACCTGACCGAAGAGGAAGAAACTATGCTGGCAAAACTCATAGAGGCGCAGAAACACTAAGGTTTAGCCGATGCGGATGGAGCTGATATGCGACGCCCAATGCAGAATTGGTGAGTCCCCCGTCTGGGTCGATGACGCGCTTTATTGGCTCGATATTGAGCAGCGGCATCTGCACCGCTGGCAGGCTGGCCAGCACCGGATCATGGCGCTGCCCTGTACCGTCAGTGCGATTGCGCCCGCAGAAACGGGCTTCATTGCCGCCGGGGATAGGGGCTTCGGCCTTGTTGTGCCGGGCGAAGATGAGGCCAGCTTTGAGCCGCTAGCTGACATACTGCCCGCCGATCTGCCGATGCGGATGAATGATGGGGCGCTGGACCGGCAAGGACGGTTCTGGGCCGGCTCCATGAGCCAGCCCGTCGATCCGCAAAACCCTGCCGGACAGCTTTTCCGCTTCGACGGCAAGGCAGAGCTGTCGCCCCAGCCAAGCCTGCTGATCCAGAATGGCCTTGCCTTCTCCCCCGATGGCAGGACCATGTATCTTTCGGATTCCCACCCCAGCGTCGCAAAAGTCTGGCGGTTTGACTACGATCCGGAGCACGGCGTGCCCAGCAATCGGAGCCTGTTCTGCACGAGCACCGACCTCGGTGGTCGCCCGGATGGCGCCGCCATCGATACCGATGGCTGCTATTGGATCGCGGCCAGCGACGGGTTCAGGGTGGTTCGCGTTACCCCGCAGGGCGAGATTGACGCCGTAGTCGAAGTGCCGACGCGAAATCCCACCAATATCTGCTTTGGCGGCACGGACCTTCGGACGATGTTTGTCACCTCGCTGATTTCCAAGCAGCCCGACCGCTTTTCAGGCGGTGTCTTCGCGCTGGAATCGCCTTGGCAGGGCTTGCCCGATAGGCCCTGGGCGCCCTCGCAAACCAACTCATAGCGGTCTCCAGCAAGCCCAACTCAATCCTGTATTACAACTCCTTGACTCAAAATCCATTCGGTTGTACAAATTATGATAATACGTATTATCAAATGAGGGAAACTTTGGGAAAGCGCGTTACACAGCGAGACATCGCCCGCCTGGCCAATGTGAGCCAGGCCACGGTTTCGCTCGTGCTCAATGGCGTTTCCGACGCCGATGCGCGCATCCCGGCCGAAACCCGCAAGCGCGTCCAGGACATCATCGTTTCGACCGGCTATATCGCCGATCCCGCGGCCCGCAGCCTGGTCAAAGCCAGCAACCGCATCCTAGGCGTTTTCACCTATGAGCCAGCCTTCCCAAGCGGACAGGCGGACTTCTTCACCCCTTTCCTGTTCGGCGTCGAAGAGACGGCGCAGGATCTGGGCTATGACCTGCTGCTGCTGACGGGTCGTGCTACCGAAGCCGATGGCCGCAAGAAGATTTTCCACGCCGGCAGCCGCCTCCGCATGGCCGATGGCTGCCTGCTCCTTGGCGTGCTTTTCGACCAGGAAGAGCTGCAGCGTCTTGTCGAGTCCGACTATCCCTTCGTGGCCATTGGTCGCCGCGAAGATGCCAGCGGCCGCGTTCCCTATGTGGGCGCCGACTACGTCACCGCGACCGCCGAACTCGCAACCCGGTCCATGGCGCTTGGCCACACGAAAATGGCCTATATCGGCCCCGCCGATCGCGCTGAATCCCGCATCGACCGCTGGGTCGGCTTTCAGTCCGCGATTGACGGGCGCGCCGATCTTGTCTGCCGCGAACCGGCTTCAGGAATTGATCCCGAGGTGCTGCTCGACCGGGTTCTCGAATCCGGCGCAACCATCGTTTTCTTCGTGGAACTGGCCGATGCCGTGCCCTTCCGCGATGCCGTCGTTGCGCGGGGGCTCTCGGTGCCAGCCGACATTTCCATCGTTGTGCTGGGCAGCCATGTCCGCGCCTCGGCCAAGGGCATTGGCTTCACCACCTATGCGGTCCCCCGCGAGGAAATGGGCCGCCAGGCGACTGACATGCTCGTCGGGCTCATCACCGGCACCCAGAAGCCACAGCAAATTCTTCTCAAATGCGAACAGGTCCCCGGCGAAACGCTGGGGCCGGCAAGAACACGGATATGAAGTTGAAAGAGTATCGCGCAGATATCGTCATCATTGGTGGTGGGCTGGGGGGCGTCGCTGCGGCGCTATCGGCTGCCCGGGCGGGCAAACAGGTCATCATGACCGAGGAGTTCGACTGGATCGGCGGCCAGATGACGAGCCAGGCCGTGCCGCCCGATGAGCATAGCTGGATAGAACAGTTCGGCGCCACCCGCTCCTACCGCGCCCTGCGCAACGGCATACGCCAGTATTACCGCGACCATTATCCGCTGACCGAGACTGCCCGCGCCCGCACCGATCTCAATCCCGGCGCCGGCCATGTCAGCCGCCTTTGCCATGAGCCGCGCGTTGCTCTCGCGGTCATGGAGGCCATGCTCGCCCCCCATCTGGGCTCCGGCCGCCTCAAAATCCTGAAACCCTATCGCGCTATCAGCGCTGAAACTCAGGGTGACAGCGTCACGTCCGTTACGCTCCAGCATCGCGATAGCGGCGACCAAATCGTGCTTACCGGCGATTATTTCATCGACGCGACCGAGCTTGGCGACCTGCTGCCGATGACCGGCACGGAATATGTCACCGGCTTTGAAAGCCGCGCCGAAACCGGCGAGCCTAATGCGCCCGATATGGCGCAGCCGGACAACCAGCAGGCCGTTTCCATCTGCTTCGTGGTCGACCATGTCGATGGCAATCACGTGATCGACAAGCCGAACAATTATGATTTCTGGCGTAATTATCAGCCCAAATTCTGGGGCGGGCCTCTGCTTGGTTTTACTGCGCCCCATCCGCGCACGCTCGAGCCCACAAAGCGCGAATTCACCCCCAATCCCGATGATGATCCGGCCCTGGTCGTGGCCGATCAGCGCATCGGCGGCGGCGACATGAACCTCTGGACCTTCCGGCGCATTGCCGCGCGCCAGAATTTTGTCCCCGGCGCCTATGCCTCCGATCTCTGCCTCGTGAACTGGCCGATGATCGACTATTTCGAAGCTCCGATCACCGATCTGCCGCGGGATGAATATGAGCGCCATCTGTCGGCCGCCGCAGAGCTTTCCTATTCGGTGTTTTATTGGCTGCAGACCGAGGCCCCGCGCACCGATGGCGGCCAGGGTTTCCCCGGCCTCAGGCTGCGCGGCGATGTGACGGGTACCGAACATGGCCTCGCCATGGCGCCCTATATCCGCGAAAGCCGTCGCATCAAGGCGCTGACGACGGTGGTGGAACAGGACCTGTCGCTCGAAGTGCGCGGCGATCAGGGTGCCGTTCATTATCGCGACTCTGTTGGCGTCGGCATGTATCGCATCGATCTCCACCCCTCGACCGGTGGCGACAATTACATCGACGTGGGCTCCTGCCCCTTCGAAATTCCGCTCGGCGCGCTGATCCCGCGGCGAATGCGCAACCTGCTGGCCGCCGGCAAGAATATCGGCACCACCCACATCACCAATGGCTGTTACCGGCTGCACCCGGTGGAGTGGAATATCGGTGAAGTCGCGGGGCTGCTCGCCAGCCACTGCCTCGACACGCACCAGCAACCCGAAGCGCTTCAGTCCAATGAAGCCAGAACCAAGGATTTCCAGTCACGTCTCGCCCGCGAAGGGATCGAGATGCACTGGCCAGATATCGCCGGCTACTGAGCCGAACGATCAAACATCACACAGGAGGAACGGTGATGAAACTGCTCAACAAAAAAGGACTCTTTGCTGCGCTCTATGCGTCTGCAGCGCTCATGTCCATCAATGCCGCCACTGCCCAGGATCAGGTCAATCTGCGGATGCTCATCTGGAGCGCCAATGAAGACCACCTGAAGCTCTTCAATGACATTGCTGATGCGTATAAGTCCGAACACCCGAATGTAAGCGTGACTTATGAAGCCGTGCCCTATGGCGATTTCCCGACCACGCTGACCACCCAGATCGCCGGCGGCAATGCACCCGACCTGACCTGGCTGACAGAAACGGCGCAGTCCGATTTTATCGCTGCCGGCGCCATGTATCCGCTGACCGAAACCTTCAAGAACACCGAAGGCTATAACCTCGAAGATTTCGCGCCGGCTTCGCTCGAATCCTGGTCGAAGGATGGCGAACTCTATTTCTACCCCTTCTCCACCTCGCCCTTTGCGGTCTTCGTCAACAATGACCTTGTCCGCGAAGCCGGCCAGAAGACCCCGGCCGAACTCGTCGCCGAAGGCAATTGGGATTGGCAGCACGCCGTCGATCTCGGCGCAGCCGTCAAAGCCAGCACCGGCAAGCATGGCCTTGTTTTCCGCGATTTTGAGTACACAGCCTGGACCCGCCTTGCCCCGCTCTACACCGGCTGGGACGTCAAGCTCTGGTCCGAAGACGGCAAGACCTGCGCCATGACCTCACCGGAAATGGTCGACGCCATGACCTTCTTGCACGACGCAATCTTCGAAAAGCAGGCCATGCCTGGGCCGGGTGTCTCCGCCGACTTCTTCGCTGGCGATGCCGCCATGACCATCACCCAGATCAGTCGCGCCAATTTGCTGCCGACGGGTGAAAATGCCTTCGAATGGGATCTGGTTGGCCTGCCTGCCGGCCCCATCGGCCAGTATGGCTATGTCGGTGCCGCCGGCATTGGCGTGATGAAGTCTTCGCCCCACGCCCAGGAAGCCGCTGATTTCCTCGCTTTCTTCTCGAACGAGGAAAATGTCACCAAGCTCGCCCGCTACTTCCCGCCGACCCGCGCCAGCGTCCTGACGCCGGAAGTTCTGGCCGCTTCAAACCCGCTGCTTTCCGAAGAGCAACTAACCAATGTGGTGATCGAGGGCGTGATCAACGGTCGCTCTGCTGCTGGTCACACCAATTACGAGCAGATCTCGCAGAATGTTCGCGCGTCGCTCGATGCTCTCTGGGTGCCGGATGCCGATGTCGCCCAGGTGCTGCAGGCCACCTGCGATAACCTCAACCCGCTGTTGCAGCGCTAAGGACTGACCATGGCACGAGCCACGCCTACGAACGGTGAGGAGGGGGCGCGCAAGCGCCCCTTCTGGACCATGCAACGCAAGGACCATCTGACGGGCCTTGTTTTCGTCGCGCCCCAATTTATCGGCATCATCACCTTCGTCTTCGTGCCGCTCGTGCTGGTCTTCTATTATTCACTGCACGACTGGAACGTGCTGGCCGGTTCTTTCACCTATGTCGGCGGCCAGAACTATCAGGAATTGCTGAGCGATCGGGCGCTGCCCGGCGTGCTCAGCGCGACCGTCATCTTTTCGTTGGGACTGGTCGTCCTCAATATCTCATTGGCGCTGCTGCTGGCGGTGCTGGTGAACCAGAGGCTCGCCGGCATATCGGTCTTTCGCACCCTGTTTTTCTCCCCGGTGGTGGTTTCCGTCATCGCCTGGGCCATTGTCTGGCGTTTCCTTCTCCAGTCCAATGGCGGCATCAACGGCCTGCTTCACATGGTGGGTGTAGAGGGGCCGAACTGGCTCCGCCTGCCGCACACGGCCATGATTTCGCTCATCGTCGTACAGACGTTCAAAAGCGTGGGCCTCAACATGGTGCTATTCCTGGCCGCCCTGCAGGGTGTGCCGCGCGAACTCCACGAGGCCGCCCGTGTCGATGGCGTGCCCGCCTTCAAGCAATTCTACCGCATCACGCTGCCGCTCATCAGCCCGACGCTGATGCTGGTCTCCATCGTCACCATCGTTGGCGCGCTGCAGGTCTTTGCCCAGATCGAAGTGCTGACTCAGGGCGGGCCCGGCACGTCCACCACCGTGCTGGTCTATTACTTCTACCAGCAGGCGTTCCAGTTCCTGAACTTCGGCTATGGCTCGACCCTGTCGATCATTCTGCTCGGCATTGTTGGCCTGCTGACCTATGCGCAGTGGCAGCTCCGCCGGAAGGTTGTCTTCTATGAACACTAAGCTCAATCCCCGGACCAAGGTGGCGCTCTACGGGTTGCTCTGCCTGATGCTCTTTCCCTTCATCTTCCCCACCTGGTGGATGGTGACCTCGTCCATCAAGCCGATCAGCCAGATCTTTGCTTTCCCGCCCGAGATTTTCCCCTCGAGCATCGACCTGTCGTCCTACAAGACCGCGTTCGAATTCCAGCCCTTTGCCCGGCAATATTTCAACTCGGTCTATATCGCGGTCGTCGTCACCGTCGTGACCATGCTGTTCTGCTCACTGGCCGGCTATGCCTTTGCGCGCATCAAGTTCCCCGGCGCCAATCTCATGTTCATGGTGGTGCTGATGGGCCTGCTGGTGCCATCGGAAGTCACGCTCATTCCTCTGTTTCAGATGTTCCGGGCCTGGGGTCTTTCCAACACGCACTGGCCGCTATTGCTGATCCAGACAGTCGGCGCATCCTCGGTGTTCGCCACATTCATCATGAGGCAGTTCTTCATCACCCTGCCCACTGAGCTTGAAGAAGCGGCACGTATCGACGGCCTTAGCCGGCTCAAGATTTTCTGGACCATCGCACTACCGCTCTCCAAACCGGCACTCGCTGCCGTGGCCATCTTCACCTTCCTGCACAGCTGGAACTCGTTCCTTGAGCCGCTGGTCTTCATCTCCTCGCGTGAGCTGTTCACGCTGCCGGTTGCCCTTGTCAATTTCACCGACGCCTATGGTGGCGAGATGTGGAACGTGCAGCTGGCCGCCTCCACCATGTCCGCAATCCCGGTGCTGATCGTCTTCGTGATCGCCCAACGACACTTCATTGAAGGCCTGGCTCACACCGGGCTGAAAGGATAATTCCATGGCCAATGTTTCCCTCTCGGGCATTCGCAAAAGCTTCGGCGCGGTCGACGTCATCCAGGGCGTGGATATCGACATCGAGGACGGTCAGTTCGTCGTGCTGGTCGGTCCCTCCGGCTGCGGCAAGTCCACCCTGCTGCGCATGTTGGCCGGCCTCGAAACCGTAACGGATGGCGACATCCGCATCGGCGAGCGCATGGTCAATGATCTGGAGCCCAAGGACCGCGACATCGCCATGGTGTTTCAGAATTATGCGCTCTACCCGCATATGACCGTCGGCAAGAATATGGGCTTTTCGCTGGAGCATCGCGGCGGCAGCAAGGATGAGATCGCCAAGCGCGTGAACGACGCCGCGGCCATTCTGGGTCTCACTGATCTGCTCGACCGCTATCCGCGCCAGCTATCGGGCGGACAGCGTCAGCGCGTGGCCATGGGCCGCGCCATCGTGCGCAATCCACAGGTGTTCCTGTTCGATGAACCCCTCTCCAATCTCGATGCCAAGCTGCGCGTTGTCATGCGCGGCGAGATCAAGGCCCTGCACCAGCGCCTCAAGGTGACCACGGTCTATGTGACCCATGATCAGGTCGAGGCCATGACCATGGCTGACAAGATCGTGGTCATGAACGGTGGCCGCGTCGCGCAGATGGGCTCGCCCCTGGCGCTCTATGATCGCCCGGAAAACCTCTTCGTTGCCGGGTTCATCGGTTCTCCCGCGATGAACCTGATCGAAGGCACGATCACCGCCGACGGCTTTGCCGCCGGTGGTGCCGTGCTTCCTCTCAACTCCAACGCCTATGCCGGGCGCCGCGCCTTTTATGGCATCCGTCCCGAACACATCGAACTGGTCGCCTCCGGCGGCATCGAGGCCGAGGTGCAGTTGATCGAGCCAATGGGGTCCGAAACCCAGCTCACCTTCCGCTGCGGCGAGGTGCAATTGGCGGGCATGTTCCGCGAGCGTTTCGAGGGCAGGGTGGGCGACAGGGTGCGCATCCAGCCGCGCCTCGATCTTGTCCACCTCTTCGATGCGCAATCGGAGCAAAGGCTCGCCTGATCAGGCGGGCCAAGTTTGGGCTGTCCGCAGGGGCAATTCTGCGGATAGTCTGGGTCAGTCCCCACCAATTATTGAGCAGGTCACATGCATATCGGAACTCAGCTCAGTGGCTCGGCCCTCGAAAAGCATGGCGATGCCCATTTGCGGCAATTGGCCCAGCTCGGCATTCGCCATGTCTGCATTGACCCACCGGGCAATCCGCATGACTGGACACGCGATGTCCTGTCTCGCCACATCGAACGGGTGGATGCCGCCGGGCTGATCCTCGACATGGTGCAATTGCCCATGTCCTCCATCGGCATCGACAGGGTCGCTTCGCCCAACATCATGCTCGGGCGCGATCCGGACCGGCAGCGCGAAATCGACAGCATCTGCAATATCATCGAGATGCTGGGCGAGCTCGGCATCGGCGCCACCAAATATAATTTCAATATCCTGGGCATTCCGCGCACGCCCAGCGAACGGGGCAGGGGCGGCGCGCTCCTTTCCACCTATCGCAGCGATCAGACCAAAGACGACGCCGTGCCGTCCTCTGCCGGACAGGTATCGGCCGAACAAATGTGGGAGAGGATCACCTTTTTCCTCGAGCGCGTCGTGCCCGTTGCGGAAGTTTCGAAAGTGCGCCTTGCCTGCCACCCGCATGATCCACTAACCCCGCCGGGTTATCGGGGCATGGAAGAGCGCGTCCTGGGCTCAGCCGAAGGTCTCAAGCGCTTTGTCCAAACGGTCGAAAGCCCCTATCACGGTCTCAATTTCTGCCAGGGCACAGTCGCCGAAAGCCTCGAAAATCCACGCGAGGAAATCGAGCCGATCATCCGCTGGTTCGGCGAGCGAAAGAAGATTTTCAACGTCCACTTCCGCAATATTCGTGGCGGGCGCTTCTCCTTCACCGAGGAATTCCCCGATGCCGGCGACATGGACATGGCGTCCAGCTTCCGCCTCTACCATGAGCTGGGCGTCGATTGCATGATCATGCCCGACCATGTGCCCGAAATTGACGGCGCCGCGCCTTTCGAAACCGCCTTTGCCTTCTGTTACGGCTATATCATCGGCCTCTTCCAGGCCCATGGTTGGGACCCCTATGGCCCGGCCTCGCCCCTGCGCCACTAGGCTTCTGTAGTTCCGGGAGAGAGACATGGCCAGAGTTCTGCTGACCGGCGCCGCCGGAAGGCTGGGAACCTTTCTCCATCAATGGCTCGCCGGGCGCGGTCACGACGTCATCGGCACCGACATCCGCCAGCCGGAAACCGGCCCCTCGCTGATCATTGCCGATCTGGCTGATCGTGATGCCGTGGACGGCCTTATGTCCCCGGACATCGACGCAATCGTCCACATGGGCGGCCTATCCGGCGAAGCCAGCTGGACCGACATTCTCGATGCAAATATCGCCGGCACTTACAACATATTCGACGCCGCCCGCCGCGCCGGCATTGGGCGCGTCATCTATGCTTCGAGCTATCACGTGGTCGGCATGTACCCCACCGCGCAGCGTTCGCTGGGCGTGGACGCGCCGCCACGACCAGACTCGCTCTACGGCGTCTCCAAAGTCTTTGGCGAAACACTGGCGCGGCTCTACCACGACAAATTCGGTGTGGACTGCCTCGCCATCCGGATCTGCACCGCCAATCCGCCCAAGACCAGCCGGGAAACCCAATTGTGGTGCAGCCCGGACGATCTGGCGCGCCTTGTCGAAACCGGCCTGCTGCACGAGAAACTTGGCTATCGCGTCGTCTATGGCATCTCGGCCAATGACGGCGCCTTTTACGTCAACCCGGATGACCCGGACCTCAACTGGTCGCCACAACACAATTCATCCGAACTCGGCCTGCCCTTTGCCGGGCAAAGACTGGACCCGGCTGACCCGCTCAACGAAAGACATGGCGGCATTTTCGCCCTCCGCGGCCATTTCGAAGATCCCGCGTCCGAATAGCCCGCCTGTCCCAAGCGTGCTCGGCTAGCCCGTCGGCTTCCTGGCGCAGATGGCGAAGCGGTCCGATGCCAGCCGTTCGGCGGCGCGCCAGAAAGTTGCTTTCCGCGCCTGCGCCCAGTGGATGTCCCAAAGATTGCGGTCGACGACGATATCGACAAAGCCTGCCCGTTCCAGCAATGCGACCACGGCCTCCGCCGGCATCCCGTCATTGAAATAGACCTGCTCGCGGATACGCCGGTTGCGCGCGGCCATCTCTGGGGAAAGATGGCTGTGCCCGGTCGGGCGTCCGAGCACGCCATCGATTGCGGCGTGTAGCCGGGCAACCCAGCTTCGCTTGCCCATATTGCCATCAACGATCAGCACGCGCCCGCCCGGCGTCAGCAGGCGGTACCATTCGGCGAAAGCGGCTGGCACATCCACCAGAGTCCAGACCAGGTGCCGGTTCGTGATGGCGTCATAGCTTGCATCCGTCTCCCCCGTCGCCTCGGCATCGCGCATCATGAAGCGAATATTGGTGCCGCGCTGTACCGCCTTGGCGCGTGCCTTCTCCAGCATGGCCTCGGACCAGTCGAGCCCGGTGACCTTGAATCCCATGTCATTCATGAGATGGGAGATGACGGCGGTGCCGCAGGCAAGGTCCAGCAATGGCCGTCCATTTCCCTCGCCCAGATGCTTGCGGATCAGCCGGTGCCAGCCGCGCCGTTCGGCCTCGCTGAACACTTCATGACCCACACTCTGGTCAAAAGTGGCCGCGCGTTCCGACCAGAATTCCCGGATTTCGTCGCGGATGGAAAAATTGCTCAACTCGCTCATAGCTGTACCCAGATTGGAGCCAATTCATTGGAATCGCTCTAAAAGATAATTCTTGATTCTTGTAGTCATATTTCATACGCCGGGCTGTCTTTCAACTCCGGAGTGCGTGGCATGTCCATTCGCAACATCGCCCTGGCCGCCTTGGCCGGGACCGTCCTTTTCTTGCCTGTCGCCAGCTTGGCCGATCCCTTTACCGTCACCGACGTGGCTGGGCGCGAGGTGACCTTTGACGGTCCCGTCGAGCGCGTCATTCTGGGCGAAGGCCGCCTGATCTATCCCCTGGCCGCCATTGAAACCGAGAACCCGTTTGAGCACGTCGTTGCCTGGCGCAACGATCTCAACACCACCGATCTCACGGGCTACAACAACTACGTCGCGGCTTTCCCCGCCGCTGCAGACATTCCCTTTCTCGGCAATCTCACCGACGGCACGCTGCAGACCGAGACCGTTGTCGATCTCGATCCCGATGTGCTGATCCTGACCATCGGCTCCAAGACCGCGGCTGACGAGATCAAGCTCGAAGCAATGCTCGACCAGGTCGGGGTCAAGCTCGTCTATGTCGATTTCCGCGAGCACATTATCGACAACACCGAGCCCAGCCTGCGGGTGCTCGGCAAGCTGTTCGACAAGGAAGAACGCGCCCAGGAAATCATCGATTTCTGGGACGAACAGACCGCCCGCGTCACCGATGTGCTGGCTAAGGCCAACCCGGAAAAGCCGCTGGTTTTCATGTATCGCGCGGCCGGCCTGGGCGATTGCTGCGGTACATTTGGCAATGACAATTACGGCAAGATGGTCGAGCTGGCCGGCGGCATCAATCTGGGCTCCGAATTCCTGCCCGGCTATACCGGCACCATCAATCCCGAGCAGGTCATTGCCTCCGATCCCGAGATCATTGTGGTCACCGGTTCGGACTGGACCAATTCACCCTCGGTCAGCGCCGATGGCCCGGCCTATGTCAATGTCGGCCCCAATGCCGCCGCCACCGCTGACAAGAGCCGCCAGGCTCTGGCCGCTCTCCTCGAGCAGCCTGCATTCACCGATGTAAAGGCGACCAAGGACGGCAAGGTCTATGCCATCTGGCATCAGTTCTATGCCAGCCCCTATCAGTTCGCCCCCATTCAGGCGATGGCCAAGTGGTTCCACCCCGAGCTCTTTGCCGATCTCGATCCGGACGCGACCTTCCGCGAATTCCACGAGCGCTTCCTGCCCGTTCCATACGAGCCCGGCTACTGGCTGGCGCTGAACGAGGAATAGGCCAATGGCCATGGCAACCGACGACGGTGTTGCCCGGGAGGGGCGCGGTCTTTACCGCGCCCTGGCCTGGCGGCGCATCCTGATCATCGCCGGCTTTGCCGTCGCGCTGGTCCTCAGCTTCACTATCGACATTGCCTGGGGCCCGGCCCGCTACGCGCTTAACGACGTGGTCATGGCCATTGTTTCGCCGGCCGGCGTGTCCGATCAGATCCGCGTCGTCGTCTGGGATATCCGTATGCCCATGGCGCTGATGGCGGTCATTACAGGCGCCTGTCTTTCATTGGCCGGCGCGCAAATGCAGACCATTCTCGCCAATCCTCTTGCCAGCCCCTTTACGCTCGGCATTTCTGCCGCCGCCAGTTTCGGCGCGGCGCTGGCCATCGTCACGGGCGTATCCATCATTCCCTTCGCCACCAATTTCATGGTGCCGCTCAATGCCTTCGTCATGGCATTGCTGGCCACGCTCATCATCCATTTCATATCCCAGGCGCGCGGCGTCACCGTGCAGACGGTCATCCTGCTCGGCATCGCGCTGGTCTTTGCCTTCAATGCAATGCTCGCCTTTCTCCAATACCTCGCCTCTGAACAGGCGCTGCAAAGCGTCGTGTTCTGGACCATGGGCAGCCTCACCAAGGCCACCTGGGAGAAAATCTGGATCACGCTCGCAGTTCTGGTTTTCGCGACGCCATTGTTTGCCCGTCACGCCTGGGCGCTGACGGCCATCCGGCTCGGCGAAGACAAGGCGGCCAGTTTCGGCGTCAATGTGCGCGCCATCCGGCTCGAAACCATGCTGATCGTCGCGCTGCTGGCCGCCGTGCCCGTGAGTTTTGTCGGCACTATCGGTTTTGTCGGCCTCGTCGGCCCGCATGTGGCGCGAATGCTGGTGGGCGAAGACCAGCGCTTCTTCCTGCCAGCCTCGATCATGGCCGGAGCGCTGCTGCTCTCAGTCACCTCGGTTGTGTCCAAATCCATCCTGCCCGGCGTCGTCTTTCCCATCGGCATCATCACCGCGCTGGTCGGCGTGCCCTTCTTCTTCTCGCTCATCATCTCCAATGTGAGGCGGTCATGGTAACCATCAGACTGGACGGACTCGGCGCTTTTTACGGAAACCGGCTCACGGTGACGGACATCTCGACGCCGGATTTTTCCTCAGGCGAAATCGTCGCCGTCATTGGCCCGAATGCTGCCGGCAAATCTACCCTGTTCAAGCGCATGGCCGGCCTGCTGCATGGCCCCGGCCGGGTCATTGTCGAAGGCTCCGGCAAGGGCAAAAGCGCCATCAGCTACATGCCGCAGGACACTTCGGCCAATGCGGTTCTCACCGTCTATGAGTCGATCCTTTTGGCGCGCAAGCAGGGAACGGGATGGTCGGTGGATGATGCCGATCTCGAACTCATCGACCGCGTCATGACCGCCATCGACATCACCGCCATAGGGTTCCGCAATCTGGGTGAGCTCAGCGGCGGCCAGCGCCAGCTCGTCGGCATTGCCCAAACCCTCGTCCGTGAGCCTGATATTTTGCTGATGGATGAGCCCACCAGCGCGCTCGATCTGCATCGCCAGATGGAAGTACTGGCCTTCATGCAGAAAGTCGCCCGCGAACGCGGCATGATCGTCTTCATTGCAATCCACGACCTCAACCAGGCCATGCGCTTTGCCGACAAGGTGCTGGTCATCGAAAACGGCCAGCTCAAAAGCGCTGGCGACGTGGACCATGTCATCACGGCTCAGTTGCTGCGCGATGTCTACCGCGTGGAAGCGCGCATCGAAACCTGCTCGCAGGGCATGAACCAGATCATTGTCGATGGCGTCGCCGGATCAGAAAGTGTCGCGGCCAAACTGGTGGCATAACGTGTTGTGGCGGATACAAATTCAGCAAAAAACTGGACTAAATCCAGTAAAAACAAATTTCTGCCGCTAGAATTTGTTAATGATCACGACGTTCACAAAGTTCTCGACAACGCTCTATTTACGCAATGAGGATCAGATAGCCAGTCATATCCCCACGGGAGCCTTTTTTGGCCGACAGCGTGACAGAATTGCTGCTGCGATTGCAGACAGACGTGCTCGAAGCGGTCGCCCGCGGCGAAACGCTGCGCGATGTTGCTTTGACGCTCTGCCATCGGGTGGAAAGCTGCGCGCCCGAAGTCGTATCCTCCATTCTGCTTGTGGATGAGAATGGCGTTCTGCACCCGCTGGCGGCGCCGAGCCTTCCTCTCGAATGCTCCCTTGTTGCCGAAGGCGTGCGTATCGGCCCCAGCGTCGGCTCTTGCGGCACGGCTGCCTGGCGCAATGAAGAAGTCATCGCCAACATTGAAACCGATCCGATCTGGGCCGATTTCAAGCATCTTTTTCTTCAGAATGGCTTCAAGGCCTGCTGGTCGAGCCCCATCCGCAATCGGGAAGGCCGGGTGGTCGCCACCTTCGCCTTCTACTACCGCACAGCGCGCGGCCCCAGCGCCATGGAGCAGCAGATCGTCTCCACCTGCGTGCACCTCTGCACCCTGGCCATCGAGCACGAGACCGTCCGGGCGCGCAATCATCGGCTCGCCTATTATGATGCGCTGACCGGTCTGCCCAATCGCGGTCACTTCAACGAGGTTCTGGCCAACCAGATCGACGCGGGGCATCCCTTTGGCCTGATCATGCTCGATATTGATCACCTCAAACATGTCAATGACACCATTGGCCATGCCGCGGGCGATGCGCTAATCCGCGCCGTTGCCCGGCGTGTGTCCGATGGCTGTCCCGAACTCTGGGCCTGTCGCCTCGGAGGCGACGAACTCGCCGTCATTGTCCGCGATTGCAGCGATCAGGAAGCGCTTGATGACGCTGCCACGCGCATCCAGTCCGCCATCCACGGCATGGTTTCGGTAGGAGACCAGAGCATCGACGCCCATGTCACCATGGGTGGCTGCCTCTTTGGTCCCGATGGCCGCGATGCGGATACACTCTGCCAGAATGCCGATTTCGCGCTCTATCACGCCAAGCAGACCCATCGCGGCGGCTATGTGCGGTTCGAGCCCGGCCTGCGCACCGCCATGGTTGAACGCATGGCCATGGTCCGCCAGCTCGATCAGGCGATGAGTGATGGCCGCGTCATTCCCCATTACCAACCCATCGTTCGCCTCGACACCTCCGAGATCGTCGGCCTCGAAGCTCTGGCCCGGCTGCAATTGCCCGATGGCCGCATTGTTTCCGCCGGCGAGTTCCATTCCGCGCTCGACGATCCGCGCATCGGCTATAGCCTCACCGGCCTTATGCTCGAGCAGGTGGCCAGGGATATTCGCTTCTGGCTCGATGCCAAGATTCCGTTTCAGCATGTCGGCGTAAACGTCTCGACCGCCGATTTTCAGCGCGGCGATCTGGTTGAGCGGATGACAGAGATTTTCGATCGCGCCGGCGTCCCGCTGCGCCATCTGCTGCTCGAGGTCAACGAAACCGTCTTCATGGGTGGCAGTGACCGCACCGTGCCCCGCGCCGTCGAAGCATTGCGCAAGCAGGGCATTCTGGTGGCCCTTGATGATTTCGGCACCGGCTTTGCCTCGCTCACCCATCTCCTGAGCTTCCCGGTCGACATCATCAAGATCGACCGCTCCTTTGTCGAAAGGCTGGGAACAGACGAACCGGGTGAGGTCATCGTCGACGCCATTATCGAAATCGCCCGCAAGCTCAATATGCGCGTCGTCGCCGAGGGCATCGAGCACGCCAAACAGGTTGAAGTTCTGCGCCGCGTCGGCTGCAATCTGGGGCAGGGCTATCTGTTTTCGCGGCCGGTGGGCCTCAGCGACACGACCAAGTTGCTGCAGTCCTTCGCTCAGCCTCTCCATCCCAAAAATCATCGCCGCAGCGCCTGAAAGAAAAAAGCCCGAACGCCTGTTGGGGGAACAGACATCCGGGCTTTCCTGGTCGGCAGGCCATGCAGCGGGTCGCTGAGGGAGGGAGCATCGCGCCCCGCGCAGGAGACTTCACTGCCGAAACGGAAACGAGAATATCGCTTCCATGACCAGTCAAATGGGGACGGTCGGCCCCCATTGCGAGTCCTGTTCATTCACATTAGCCATGCGGCTGTTGCGTGGCTGGTCCTAGGGATAAAGCCGCTGGCTCGTCCAGGCAGCACCGGCATTCTCGCGCGTGAACCGCACGCGGTCATGCAGCCGGAACTCGCCATCTTTCCAGAATTCAATGCTCCTGGGCACCAGCCGGAACCCTGACCAGTGCGGCGGTCGCGGCACCGATCCATCGTCAATCTCGGTCGCCATTTTGGAGACGCGATCGAGCAGCGTCATCTTGCTGTCGAGCGGGCGCGATTGCAGCGAAGCGGACGAAGCAATCTGGCTACCTTTCGGACGGCTGCCGAAATAGGCGTCGGCCTCTTCGGGCGAAACCACTTCCACCGGCCCGCGCATCCGCACCTGGCGGCGCAGTGATTTCCAGTGCATCACCATGGCCGCCTGCGGATTGGCCAGCAATTGCCGGCCTTTCTCGCTTTCAAAATTGGTGAAGAAGCAAAACCCTCGTTCATCGCGCGCATTGAGCAGCACCATGCGCACATCGGGCAGGCCAGTCTCGTCCGCACTGGCGAGCGCCATGGCGTGCGGATCATTGGGTTCGCTGTCCTTGGCCAAGGCAAACCATTCCTCGAACACGGCAAAAGGGTCGAGTTCGGCCCGCTCGCCATCGTCAAATAGGCGCTCGGTCAGGGTCTGCAACATGTTCAAAAATCCCGTTCCGCGTGCTCCGGCCAAAGGTGAAGGACACTTTCCCACCCCCGAAGCACGACAAATGTGCATCGCGCCACGGCAAAACTGGACATTGCTATGGGCCATCGCCATATAGGACTCGAATTGAGGGCCAGGCAACGCCCGCAGCATCAGATTGGACCAAATGCGCGATCCTTACACCGTGCTTGGGGTGTCCCGGTCCGCAAGCGAGAAGGACATCAAGTCCGCCTATCGCAAGCTGGCCAAGAAGTATCACCCCGATCAGAACCCGGACGATTCTTCGGCACACGCCAAATTCGCCGAGGCGACCAACGCCTATGACCTGCTCAACAACGCCGAAAAGCGGGGTCAGTATGACCGTGGCGAAATCGACGCCGACGGCAATCCCCGCTTTGCCGGTTTTGGCGCCGGCGGCGGCGCCAATCGCGGCGCGCGTTCGGCTGGCGGCAATTTCTCTGCCGAGGACATTCTGAAAGAATTCATGAGCGGCTTCGGTGGCCAGCAGCGTGGCAGTGCCCGCGCCGCTCCCGGTGGCGCCCAATGGGACCCCTTTGCCGGCGCCGGCGGGCCGGGGGCAGGAGCCCGCATGGGCAAGGGCGAGGACGTGGTGGTTACGGCCGCCGTCTCGCTTGAAGATGCGCACAAGGCCGCCTCCATTCCCGTGCGGATGCCCTCGGGCAAGGTGCTCTCGGTCAAGCTTCCGGAAAAGGTCGAGGAAGGTCAGCAGATCCGCCTCAAGGGTCAGGGTTCGCCCAGTCCCTATGGCGGCGAGCCGGGCGATGCTCTCGTGGCTGTCCGCTTCGAGAAATCACGCCAGTTCCGTCGCGACGGGTTGGATATCCGCACCGATGTGCCGGTCACGCTCTATGAGGCTGTGCTGGGCAGCAAGGTGCGCGTCCCGACGCTGGATGGCTCGGTCGAACTCAACCTGCCGCCCGGCGTCGACACCGGCAAGGCCCTGCGTCTCAAGGGTAAGGGCCTTTATGGCGATGGGGACCTGTACGTGAATATCCGGGTGATCCTGCCGCCCGGCGGCGACCCGGATCTCGAGGCGCTGGCCCGCTTCATGCGCGACCAGAAGCCCTATTCCGTAAGGGATTGATCTTTAAGGGGACGGCTCTGCCGTCCCTGGCTTTTCGTCTCAGACTTCGCTGATCCGGCCCGTGGCAATGTCATAGACAGCGCCCACGACCAAGACCTGGCCCGATGCGACAGCCGGTCCGATGATCGGGCCCGCCAGGTTGAGCGCGCCAACGCCGCGCCGGACATTTCCGGCTATGGCCGTGCGGAGCAGATCGTCGCCCGGCGCTGCCAGCGCGTCTTCGGCGGCCGGCAGGATGGGCGCCAGCATTCCCGGCAAATGCCCCGGCAGTTCAATCTTGTCGCGCACCACCTTGATCGCCGCATCCACCGCGCCGCAATTGCTGTGGCCCAGCACGACGATAAGCCGTGTGCCGAGGAAGTTGATCGCATATTCGAGGCTGGCCAGCCCGTCGGTCTCGACAAAATTGCCCGCGACGCGCACGACGAACAGATCGCCCGGTCCCTGATCGAAAGTCAGCTCCGGCGCAACGCGGGAATCGGCACAACTGAGGATGGCGGCAAATGGCCTTTGCGTCAGCGCCCGGTCGACGCGTCCCGCTGCATAGTCGGCGGGCAGGGGCGCACCATTGATATAGCGCTCATTGCCCTCGACGAGTCTTTGCCAGGCATCGGCTGGCGAAATGCCATTGTCATTCTCGGCAAAAGCCTCAAATGGCATTGCAGCTGCAAAGGTCGCGCCCAGCCCTGTCGCCAGCACTTGTCGCCGCGTGAGCCCACCGGGCTTGGCGTCGCATCCTTCACACATGTCGTTCCCCAACCACCCCAAAGAGACTGACATGTTACTCAGTAAAGCGTTTCGATTTCCTAACCTGCTGGTAAGAAAAGATTTAGCCCCGTGGCGCCGCTGCGCGCTTCAACCGGTCATTGATCGCTTCGCCCAGTCCGGTTTCGGGAACAGGCGCCACTGCGATCATGTCCGCGCCCGTGGCATCAAGCTCGTGCAGCATCGAAAACAGGTTGCGCGCCGCCTCGCGCAGATCGCCGCTCGCTGAAAGATTACGCGTCACTCCGGCAAAACTTCCGCCCGGCCCAAACCCCAGATACGCCTCGCCTTCCACAGGCACGGCATCAAGCCGCATATGCGCCCGCGGCGCATAGTGACTCAGCAACATGCCCGGCGCCGCAATCGCTGCATCTTCCGCCGCCAGCTCGACCACCACGCCGCGCGCCGCCTCGATCTCATCCCGCGGCAATGCCCCGGCCCGCAATTGCACCAGCCGCTCGCCTTCCACCGCGATAATGGTCGACTCCACCCCGGCCATGCATGGTCCGCCATCCAGCACCGGCACTTTGCCGCCAAAGCCACGCCACACCTGCTGCGCCGTCGTGGGCGACAGCTTGCCCGATGGATTGGCCGAAGGCGCCGCCAATGGCCGCCCCACAGCCCGCAACAATGCCCGCGCCAGGTCGTGGTCGGGCACGCGGAGCGCCACGCTATCCAGCCCCGCTGTCGCCACATCGGCCAGCCCATTGCCCACCCGCGCCGGCAGCACCAGGCTCAGCGGCCCCGGCCAGAATTTTTCGGCCAGCCGCCGCGCCAGAGGCGTGAACTCTGCCAACGTTTCGGCCATGGCCAGATCGGCGCAATGAATGATCAGCGGATTGAAGCGCGGTCGCCCCTTGGTTTCATAGATCGACAGCACCGCATCGGCGTTCGTCGCGTCCGCGCCCAACCCATAAACCGTCTCTGTCGGAAAGGCGCAAAGCCGCCCTCCGCTGAGCAGGTCGGCGGCCTCTTCGATGCTGATTTCGGGCATTGGCTCCATCTGCGCTGTTTGACAACAGCGCCACGGCGCGTCAAGACGGATGCGGATAGACCCGGAAGGCCACAAGTGACCACGCTGCTCGTCAGCCAGCCCGACTATGCCGATCACCAGACCCCTCAGGGCCATCCCGAGCGGGCCGAGCGTATCCTTGCCGTCGAGGAGGCGCTCTCAGCGCCGCGCTTTGCGTCCCTCTTGCGGCGCAATGCCCCTTCGGCCGATCTCACCCTGGCCGAACTCGTTCATGATGATCGCTATCTGGCCCATCTGCGCGCCGCGCGCCCGGCCGAAGGCATCGGCCAGCTCGATGGCGATACCTTCATTTCCGGGCACTCGCTGGACGCGATTTCCACCGGTCTCGGCGGCGCATTGGCCGCGCTCGACGCCGTGATCATGGGCGAAGCCACCAATGCCTTCTGCGCCATTCGCCCGCCCGGCCACCACGCCGAAATCGTAACGCCCATGGGCTTCTGCCTCATCAATACCATTGCCATCACCGCCCGCGAGGCCCAGCGCAAATATGGCGCCGAGCGCATCGCCATCGTCGATTTCGACGTGCATCACGGCAATGGCACGCAGGACATTTTCAAGGACGATCCTTCCGTCTTTTATGCCTCGAGCCACCAGATGCCGCTTTATCCCGGCACGGGCGCACCCAGCGAAACCGGCGTCGGCAATATCATCAATGCCGCACTCGACCCGCAGACCGATGGCGCCGCCATGCGCGAGGCCTATCTCGACCGCATCCTGCCCGCGCTCGATAATTTTGCGCCCGATCTGCTGCTGATTTCCGCCGGTTTCGATGCCCATGCGCGCGATCCGCTGGCCCAGCTCAATTGGACCGACGAGGACTTCGGCTGGGTCACGGGAAAGTTGATGGATGTGGCAGAGCGCCGCTGCGCCAATCGCATTGTGTCCCTGCTCGAAGGTGGCTATGACCTCAGGGGCCTCGCCGGTGGAGCGAGCCACCATGTGGCCATGCTCCTCAGCGGACACACCGGAAATCTGAACGAATAGGACCGCGCCATGGCCGACACCGCGCATGACGATGTGAAAACGCTGAGCTTTGAAGCCGCCCTCGAGCAGCTCGAGCAAATCGTCGCCAAACTCGAAAGCGGCAAGGCGCCCCTGGCCGAGTCCATCGCCATCTATGAGCGCGGCGAAGCCCTCAAGGCCCATTGCGAAACCCTGCTCAAGACGGCAGAGGCCCGCATCGAAAAGATCACGCTGAGCCGCGAAGGCAAGGCTATCGGCACCGAGCCTCTCGACGCCAACTGAGCCGGACCGCACCATGACGACCAGCAAAACCCTGCGCAATTTCCGCATTGTGCTTTGGACACTGGTGGTGATCGCCGCCGTCGGCGCCACCGCCCTCTACGTCTTCCGCCCTCCCCAGCGGCCACTGGGCGTCACCGGCCAGGAATTTGCCCTGGCCTCCACCAAGGGCGGCAGCTTCACGCAGAACGATCTGCGCGGCACCCCGAGCCTCGTCTTTTTCGGCTACACTTTCTGTCCGGATGTGTGCCCTACAACCCTGGCCGAAACCACGGCCTGGCGGCAGCAGCTTGGCCTCACGCCCGAAGAACTGCGCATCATCTTCGTCACAGTCGATCCCGAGCGCGACACGCTCGACATGGTCAAATCCTATGTCGAAGGCTTTGATTCCTCGGTCATTGGTCTTGTGGGCGATGACGCCGCGACCGAAGCTGCCAAGGCATCGTTCGGCGTCTTCTCGAAAAAGTCGGGCGAGGTCGATACGCCCTATTACCTCGTCGATCACACCGCGCTCACCTTCCTCATCCGCGCCGATGGCACCTTCCAGGGCACCATCGCCTATGAGGAAGCCAGCGACACGGCGCTGGCCAAGATCGAACGCCTGGTCCAGGGTTGAGCGAGCGTATCCGGCTCGATCTGGCTATCGAGCAGCGCGGTCTGCTCCCCAGCCGGGCCCGGGCGCGCGACGCCATCCTGCGCGGCACCGTCAGCGTCAATGGCGCGCCCGCCCGCAAGCCCAACCAGATGGTCGGCGCCGACGATATCGTAACGCTCGATGACCCCGCCGCCGCCTATGTTTCGCGCGCCGCACTCAAACTCATCGCCGGCCTTGACTCCGCCGCCATCGATCCTGCCGGCAAAACCTGTCTCGACGTCGGCTCATGCACCGGCGGCTTCACCCAGGTGCTGCTGGCGCGCGGCGCCACCCATGTCTTCGCCGTCGACGTTGGCCACGATCAATTGCACGAAACCCTCCGCGCCGATCCCCGCGTCACCAGTCTGGAAGGCACCAATGCCCGCGACCTTGATCATGCGCTGATCTCGTCGCCCATCGATCTCGTGGTTTCCGATGTCAGCTTCGTCTCGCTGACCAAGGTGCTCGCCGCCCCGCTGGCCCTCTGCGCGCCAATAGCCGAAGCCGTCCTGCTCTTCAAGCCGCAATTTGAAGTAGGCCGCGATCACGTGGGCAAAGGCGGCATCGTCACCGACAGCGCCGCAATCGAAAAATCCCAGGCCGAAATCATCGCCTTTGTCGAAGCGCAGGGCTTCCGCCACCGCCTCTCCATTGCCTCACCCATCACGGGCGGCGACGGCAATCAGGAAATTGTGCTGGTCTTTTCGCGCTAGGTTGTATCGCCATTCAGCTCAGGCAGTGCCGAAAATGTCGGTTTTCGAGAACCGGAGCGCAGCGTACGTTCGGGTACGTGAGCACCGGAAGCGCAGAAAACTGGCATTTGCAGGCCGGCATCAGGTGAATGGCGACACAACCTTAGCGCCAGGCGTCAAAACTCCCCCCGGCAATCATCGCCCAATAAAGCTTGCCGCTGCCGGTCCGCGCCACCGCGAGGCCAAACTCGACAAACTTTGTGCTGAGCAGCGTATTGCGATGCCCTTGCGAGGCCAGCCAGCCTTCAATGGCCTCTGGCAGCGTCTTGTAGCCCTTGGCGAGGTTCTCGCCCACGGCACCGACATAGCCCGCTTCCGTCACCCGCTGGCGCAGGGTTACGCCCAGATCGTGGCTCATCGAATCCTTGCTCGCCATCAGCCGCGCCTGCGAACGCGAGGCCGCCTCCAATTGCGGGCTATAAGACCATGGCGGCGCGCCATTAGCCTTCCGCACGGCATTGATGGCCGCCATGATCTGCTCACGCGACAGGTCTTCGGGGCGATTGGAAACCACCGCGGGCAGCGGCGGAATGGTCGCCGCACAGGCCGAGAGCAATGAGGCCGAGCCAAGGACGACAAAGGCGCGCCGGGACAAATTATTCATCGATCAATTCCGGATCACTCAGGCCTGGTCATAGGCGCTGAGCAGGTTTGGCAGGATGGCCAATTCGGCCGTTATGGGCGTTTGCGATGCAAGGTTCCAGCAAACCGACAGCCCGGCATGGGCGGCGGCAAAACCGAGCATTCGCTTGCGGTTGAACCCGAGCCGTTCGGAAAACACGTCGGCGAGCATCTTGATGCGGCGCGGGTCCGAGGCCAGCGTCAGTGCCCCGTGCGGATTGAGAAAGGCATTGGCGACCTCGTAATGCGGATCGCCGATTAGCCCCTTGGGGTCGATGGCCAGCCAGCCGCGATCCGATGACAGGATATTGTCATGGTGCAGGTCGCCATGCAGCGGCACCATGGCGCTTGGCTTGTCGAAAATCTTGAGCGCAATGCCCGCTGCCCGGGCATAAAGGTCCCGCGCCGTATGCGGCCAGGTCCTCGAATCGGTCTCGAACAGGGGGGCAAAGCGCTCGCGCAGCGGCTGCAGGTCCTCGGGCGGCGCCCCGCGAGGCCGGTGCAGATTGGCGACGACGCTGGAGAAAGCGATGCTCGCCTCTTCGTCCCGTCCCGCCTTTGACGGAACCGACAATGCACCGCCGTCCAGCCATTCCATGAAAATGGTGTCGCCATGAATGTCGAAAATCGTTGCCGCGCCATCGCCGCCATACCATTGCAGCAACCGCGCGCCGCGGCCTTCCTCTTCGGCCACTACGGGCTTCAAAATCTTCAGGGCAGCAAAATTCCGCCCATTCTGCTCCACCCGAAAAATCCAGCTGCGCGGCGTTTCCGCCACCGGCGTGGATTTGGTCAGGGACCAGCGGATCATGGCGCGGCTGAGCGCGGTATCAACAGGGGACTGATTCATCATGCCCTATTAGAGCAGAATCTTTCGTCCGATTCGACGGGGCGTGACGAAAGGTGATGGAGATAAAGAAGGGGCTTTGGCCCCTACTTTATCCGATAGGCATCCTTGGCCGCCTGATAGCTCAAGTGCACCGCAATCTCTTCCGCCGTCCGCCTGGTGATGCGGTTTTCGCCCACCCAGCGCCCAAGGAACCCGCACACTTCCCGCCGCCACACATCGTGCCGCGCCGGGATGGAGAGCAGCGCCCGCGTGTCATCATTGAACCCGGCAAGGTTATAAAAGCCCGCGCTTTCCACCACCTGGTCGAGATAGCGCCGAATGCCCTGCGGGCTGTCATGGAACCACCAGGGTGGCCCGATCATCAGAGAGGGCCAATAGCCCGCCATCGGCGCCAGCTCGCGCGCATAGGTCGTCTCGTCGAGCACGAACATGATGATTTTGAGGTTCGGCTCATTGCCGCAACGCGACAGCAGGGCGCGCATTCCGCCCACATAATCGGTCGGCCCCGGAATATCGGCGCCAAGATCCGGTCCGCGTTCGGTAAACAGCAGCGGATCGGTGTTGCGGCGCGACCCGGCATGGATCTGCATCACCATGCCATCCTCGACGGAAAGCAGCGCCATCTCGGTCAGCATCTGCGCCCGGAACAGTTCGGCGTCCTGCTTCTGCTGCTTGCCGGCCAGGATACGATCGAGCAGCGCCTGCTTTTCGGCGAGGCCCAGATCCGCCGTATTGGCCGTGGGCACGCCATGGTCCGTCGCCACCGCGCCAAAGCGGCGGAAATATTCGCGCCTTTTGCGATGCGCATTGATGAGCCCGTCCCAGCGCGAAATATCTTCGCCGGTCACATCGCCGAACTTTTTGAGGTTCTCGATAATCGCCGGGCGGCTGGGGTCGGTCACATCATCCGGGCGATAGGTCGTCCGCACCCGCCCGATCAAGCCGTCCCCCGCCATCTTCTGGTGGTGCACCAGCGGGTCGAGCGCGAATTCGGTCGTGGCAATCACCTCGACACTCGCATTGTCCAGAATGGCGCGCGGCAACAGCGCCGGCGTCGCCAGCGCCGCATCGATCCGGTCATAGATCGCGTCAGCGGTGTCGGGGCCCAGCTCATCAGTGATCCCGAAGGCATTGAACAGCGAATGGTCGATCCAGGTCTTGGATGGGGTGCCGGCAAAGAGATAATAATTGGCCGCAAACAGCCGCCACGCCTTGCGCCCGTCGGTCTCGATCGCCCCGCCATCCTTGCGCGGAATACCCAGCGCGTCATAGCTCAGCCCCCGGCTGCGCAACATGCGCAGCACATAATGGTCCGGCGTCAGGAACAGCGCTGTCGGGCTGGCAAAGCGGCCATTCTCGGCAAACCAGCTCGGGTCCGTGTGGCCATGCGGGCTGACAATGGGCAGGTCCATTACCGCCGGATAGAGATCACGCGCATTGGACTGCGCGGGCTCGGACGCGGGAAAAAGACGATCGGGATGGAGATGTGCTGGCTGGGTCATGGGCCCGTTTGTGCCATGTTTGCTCCACGGATTCAATGTCTACCATACAAGATGGAGATAGGCTGTCTTTGAACTAAATTAACCGCGAAACCATGCTCTCATTCGGCTTTGCCCTGCTTGGGCGTATCATTTCACCCAAGGGTAAGAAGAGCCCAACAAGGCGGCTACCTGCGCGACAACCCGGTCCTTTGGCCGGTTCGTGTGGAGGATGCGTCGACCATGGCCAATCTCGAAACCCACAACGCCGGACCCCAGCTTGCCGCGCTCCGCAGCGCCGCCCGCCACTCGGCTCATATCCATCACGCCAAGACCATGCTGGTCGCCTCCAGCCTCGCGGCCATGACTGTCATTGCCGTCGCCGCTACCCTGTTGATCCAGATTTTCTGACCGGCGGACTGCGCCGTAAAATCTTTTAACCCCGCGCAAAACACCTTAAGGGATGCGCCAGGGCAGGGGCCGCCGTCACTTTGGCGTGCCTTTAAACAGAATCAACATCTTGCCCCTATACTTCCCGGCGAAATGGGGACGCCGCGCCTGTGCGCATACTGATCAGAACATCGAAATGGGCCATTCTGGCGCGCCGGCTGGGCGGGCTGGCGGTGCCCCTCGTCGTGCTGCCGGTCTTGATGCATCGCGAACGGCTGATGGATTCCCCCAGCTTTCACATCGTCGCGCTGGTGGCCTTCGCCGTCGCCGCGCTGGCGCTTCTTGTCTCCCTCATCGCCATTGTCCGTCTCTGGTACACGGGCGATCAGGGCTGGGGCAGGGCGATTGCCGGCCTGTTTCTCGTCCTCATCTGCCTGACACCATTCGGCTATTACGGCTCCCTGGCCCTGCGCTATCCGCTCGTCACCGATATCGCCACCGTGCAGCGTGGTGATCTGCCGCTGATTTTCGACACTGAAACGGCAGCCATGCCGCCGCCCTATACGCTGATGCCGGACGAGCAGGCGCTCTATTTCCCCAATGCCGCCAGTCGCGCCTACCCAATTGCCCCCGCCGATCTTTTCGCGCTGGCCGAGCGGATTGTTCTCAACAATGGCTGGGACATTCGCCGCCGCAGCGAACCCCAGGCCGATCAGCCTGGCCCCCTCAATGCGCGCATCGAGACCATCCCCGGCTGGCGCGAAGAAGCCGTGCTGCGCGTTTCGTCAACGCCACAGGGCGCCGCCATCGACATGCGCTCCGCCTCTCTCAATGCCCCGCATGATTTCGGCTCCAACGGCAATCGCATCAGTGCCTTCATGGTCGCACTTGATACCGACGTCACCGCCTTCATCCGCGACAATCCCAATGCGCCGCCGCCCGAGCCGGATGACGACAGCCCCGAGGTCGAAACCGGCGCTGAATAGAGCGTTTTCAGCAAAAGTGGCAACGGTTTTGCGGTTCGAAAACGCGACAAAACAAAGCTTCAGCCCACCAGCGTCCGCCGCACCGCTGCGTCCCATCCCTTGATTTTGCGCTTGCGCTCGGCTTCGTCCATCTCAGCCACAAATTGCCGGTCCAGCGCCCAACCCTTGGCAAATTCCTCCATGCCCGGCCAAACGCCCGCCTTCATCCCGGCCAGCCACGCCGCCCCCAGCGCCGTGGTCTCAAGGATCACTGGCCGGTCCACAGGCGCATCGAGAATGTCGGCCAGAAACTGCATGGTCCAGTCCGAGGCCACCATGCCGCCATCCACCCGCAACACCGTGTCCCCGCCGCCTTTCCAATCCTTGCGCATGGCCGTCAGCAGGTCGCGCGTCTGATAGCAGACCGCCTCCAGCGCTGCCCTTGCGATTTCCGCCGGCCCCGAATTGCGCGTCAGCCCATAGATCGCCCCGCGCGCCTCCGCGTCCCACCACGGCGCGCCCAGCCCCACAAAGGCGGGCACCATATAAACATTCTGGCTCGGATCGGCGCTCTCGGCCAGCGGCCCGGTCTCACTGGCATGTTTCACCAGCTTCAGCCCGTCGCGCAGCCATTGCACCGCCGCCCCCGCAATGAAGATCGAGCCCTCCAGCGCATAGCTCGTCTTGCCATCCAGCCGATAGGCCACCGTGGTCAAAAGCCGGTTCTTAGAGCGCACCATGTCTGCGCCCGTATTGAGCACCGCAAAGCACCCCGTGCCATAGGTCGATTTGACCATGCCCGGCTCAAAACACGCCTGCCCGATGACCGCCGCGTGCTGGTCCCCCGCCACGCCAAGAATCGGAATGGCCGCGCCGAACAGCTCCGGGTCCGTCGTGCCGAAATCATCGGCGCAGTCCTTCACCTCGGGGAGCATGTCCATCGGCACGTCGAGCAGCGCGGTGAGCTCCTTGTCCCAGCGCTGCTTGCCGATATCGAACATCAGCGTCCGCGCCGCATTGGTCGCGTCCGTGGCGTGCACCTTGCCCCCGGTCAGCCGCCAGATGAGGAAACTGTCCACCGTGCCAAAGGCCAGCTCGCCCGCCGCTGCCCGTTTGCGGGCGCCCTTCACCTTGTCGAGCAGCCATTTCACCTTGGTGCCGGAAAAATAGGGGTCGAGCAGCAGCCCCGTGCGCTTGCTGAACAGCGCCTCATGCCCAGCCTTCTTCAGCGCCGCGCAGGTCCCCGCCGTCCGCCGGTCCTGCCACACAATGGCATTGTGGATCGGCTTGCCATTGGCCCGGTCCCAGATCAGCGTTGTCTCGCGCTGGTTGGTAATGCCGATAGCGGCAATATCCTTGCCCGTCAGCCGGGCCTTTTTCAGCGCCGTTTTGATTGACCAGACAACGCTCTCCCAGATTTCCTCCGGGTCATGCTCCACCCAGCCGTCCTGCGGAAAATGCTGGGTGAACTCCTTCTGCCCGACGCCGACCACCTGCCGTTTGTCGTTGAACACGATGGCCCGGCTCGATGTGGTGCCCTGGTCAATCGCCAGAATATAGCTGCTCATCGTCTCTCCTCGTCCAATGTCGTAATTGACCTGCGCCCGGTCAGGGTTTAGGCCAGTGCCAGCCTCCCCCGGCCCGGACCTCACGGCCAATGCTCTCTATCCTCGCCGTCATCGCGCCGATTTTTGCGCTCATCACCCTTGGCTATGGGGCGGTGCGCTTTCGGCTGTATCCTGCTGAAGGCGTGAAGTTTCTCATCGGCTTCGTCAACAATTTTGCCACGCCCAGCCTGCTGTTTTATTCCATCGCCACCAGCGATTTCCGCGCCGCCTTCAATATCGGCATCATCGTGCCATTCTATGTCGGCGCGATCACCTGCTTTTTCCTCGGCATGATCATCGCCCGGCGCCTCTTTGCCAATCGGCCCGGCGTCAGCGTCGCCGCAGGCTTTGCCGGCATGTTCTCAAATTGCGTTCTGGTCGGCCTGCCGGTCATGAGCCGCGCCTATGGCCCCGAGGCGCTGCCGGTTGTGCTTTCGATCATCGGCGTCCATGGCGCCATCCTCATTACCCTGGGCATGGTCACCATGGAGCTGGTCCGCCGCGATGGCCAGCCACTGGCCGGCACGCTGCTCAAAGCCATCCGCCGTGTGCTGTCCAACCCGCTCATCTGGGGCATTATGAGCGGCGTCAGCGGCTCGCTGCTTGGCCTGCAATTCATCGAGCCCGCCGCGGCCTTTTTCACCATGATTGGTCAGGCCGTGGTGCCCGTGGCCCTGTTCGGCATTGGCGGCGCGCGCAACGAGTTCAAGCTCAGCGAGAACTGGAAGCAGGCGCTGGTCGCCTCGCTCATCAAGCTGATCCTGCACCCCATCATCGCCTATGTGCTGATGATCTGGCTGTTCCATGTGCCCATGGACATTGCCCGCTATGGCATCCTGCTGTCGGCCATGCCCGCCGGCATCAACATCTATGTCTTCGCCACCTATTACGATCGCGGCGTCAATGTCGCCGCCAATGCCATCCTCATCGGCACGGTGCTGTCAGCACTGACGATTTCCACCTGGCTCTACATTTTGAGCCTTTAGCCCGCCCTGGAAATCTCGGCGCTCTGGGTAATCACATCCACCGGCACGGTGCGCAGGGGCGCCGCCGATTCAGCGTCGAGCCCCACGGCCAGCCGCACATAGCGGTCTGTCGAACAAATCTGGTGCCGCGCATCAAAGCCGATCCAACCGAGCCGTGTATCAAAAGCTTCTGCCCAGCCATGCAGCCCGCCAGCATGGTCTTCCCCCGCCAGCAGATAGCCGGTCACATAGCGCGCCGGAATATCCAGCGCCCGGGCCGATCCGATAAAGAGATGCGTATAGTCATCTGCCGGTGGCAATTCAGCTTCCGCGCCGCCCTGGCTCTGGCTTTGCAAGCCATTGGCCTGCATCTGGCTCTGGCCTTCACTCTCCGCGGCAACGCCCAGTGTCTCGCCCACCCGCGCCATCAGCGCGTGCAGCAGGTCGATCCGGCTTTCCTTGGCATTGCGGAATTTGCCGTAGACCGTCACCGGTGCCTTGGTCAGCGCCGTCACCCGCTTGTAGAGCGCGGGCACCGGCTCGCCCGCCGGACGCCCGATCACGCCGTGGGTGTCCGTGGTGTTCACCACGCCGCGCGCCACCACCGAAATGTCGCTGTCCGGACGGCTCTGGTTCACCAGATGCACCATATTGCCAAAGGCATCGGTAAAGCGTCCGGCATTGCCGATCCCGGCCACCTCGACGCTCCAGCTTTCCACGCTTTGCGTTGCCCCGCCCGGCGGCGTCATCAACAGGTGCAGAACCGCCTGCGGAATGCCCGGCGGCAGCGACATGCTCAGCGAATGTTCAATCTGGATGCGCATCTAGTAGAAATTGTAACTTTCTGACAGGGCGTCGGTGACCTGGTTATTGCGCGAGATGAACTCGATCAGAAACTCGTGCAGTCCATGGCTGAAGATCGTGTCCATGCTGGCGCCTTCCACCAGCGTCATCAATTGGTCCGACGCCTCGTGGCATTTTTCCCGCCGGCCATAGATCTCGGCCAGCATGTCCAGGTTTTGCTGCACATAGCGCGCGCAGAAGATCAGCGAACGCGGCATTTCCGGCCGCAGGATCAGGAAGTCGGCAATATTATTGGCCTTGTAGCGGTCGTGATAAACGTGCCGATAGGCCCGGTGCGCCGATGCCGCCCGCAGGATCAGCGTCCATTGCTGAATATCGAGCTCGCCGCCCACCAGCGTCGAGCGCGGCAGCAGCACGTAATATTTCATGTCGAGAATGCGCGCCGTATTGTCGGCCCGCTCCACGAAATTGCCCAATTGCAGAAAGGCAAAGCCGTCGTCGCGCAGGATCGTGCCCAGCAGCGCCCCGCGAAATTCATGGCTGCGCTGCTTCACCCATTGCAACAGGCCGAGCAGCTTGGCGCCGCGCACATCGCGCGGCTTGATCTGGGAAAACTCCAGCCAGGCCCCGTTCATGCTTTCCCACATGTCGGTGGTAATCGCGGTGCGCACCGAGCGCGCATTGGTCCGCGCCGCCTGCAGGCAGGAATAGACCGAACTCGAATTGTCCGGGTCAAACATCATGTAATGGGCGACCGTATCGACATCGGCCACGTCATGCTTGGCGGCAAAGTTCTCGTCGACCTCGGCGGCCTGCATCATCGAAATCAGATGCTCGCTCGCCCCGCCTTCGCGCCGGCTGGTGAGCGACATGCGATACCCCACCTCCAAAAGCCGCGCCATATTCTCGGCCCGCTCCACATAGCGCGAGAGCCAGAACATATTCTGTGCTGTCCGTCCGAGCGTTTTCAATCTTCCAGCACCCACGTATCCTTCGTCCCGCCGCCCTGGGACGAATTCACCACCAGCGATCCTTTCTTGAGCGCGACGCGCGTCAGCCCGCCGGGGGTGATCCGCACTTCGTCACCCACCAGCACATAGGGCCGCAGGTCCACATGCCGTGGCGCCACGCCATTGTTCACATGGGTCGGGCAGGTCGACAGCGACAGCGTCGGCTGCACGATATAATTGTCCGGCCGCGCCTCGATCTTCTTGCGGAATTCGGCGTGCATGGCCTTGCTCGACGTCGGCCCCACCATCATCCCGTAGCCGCCCGAGCCGTGCACTTCCTTCACCACCAGGTCGGCAATGTTTTCCAGCACCCAGGCGCGTTGGTCCTCGTCGGTGCAATTATAGGTCGGCACATTGTTGAGCAGCGCCTTTTCACCGAGATAGAATTCGATGATTTCCGGCACATAGGTATAGACCGCCTTGTCATCGGCAATGCCCGTGCCCGGCGCATTGACCAGTGTGACATTGCCGGCGCGATAGGCATCGAACAGCCCCGGCACGCCCAGCATGGAATCGGGGCGGAAGGTCAGTGGGTCGAGATAATCGTCGTCAATGCGGCGATAGATGACATCCACCCGCTCGGGGCCCGTCGTCGTGCGCATATAAACCTTGCCGCCATCGACAAACAGGTCCGGCCCCTCGCAAAGCTGGGCGCCCATCTGGTCGGCAAGGAATGAATGCTCGAAATAGGCTGAGTTATAAATCCCCGGTGTCAGCACCACGATATTGGGCGTGCCGCGCGAATTTTCCGGCGCCACGCTTTCCAGCGTCCGCCGCAGGTTTTCGGGATAGGTCTCGACCGGCGCCACCTTGCTGCGCTGGAACAGGTCCGGCGCCAGCATCATCATCGCCTCGCGGTCCTCCAGCATATAGCTGACCCCGCTCGGCGTGCGCAGATTGTCTTCCAGCACATAGAATTCGTCCGGCCCTACCCGCACGATATCGACGCCGATAATATGGGCGTAAACCCCGCGCGCCGGGTCCAGCCCCATCATCTGCGGGCAGAAGGCTTCATTGTTGAGAATGAGCTTTTCCGGCACCCGCCCGGCCTTCAGGATCTCCTGCCGGTGGTAGATGTCATAAAGGAAGGCATTGAGCGCCTTGACGCGCTGCTCGATCCCCTTGCTCAGCCGGCGCCATTCATTGGCGGCAATGATGCGCGGGATCACATCGAAGGGAATGACCTTCTCCGTACCCTCTTCCGAACCATAGACCGCAAAAGTGATGCCCAGCTTTCGGAAAATCGCCTCGGCGTCCGTCTGCATCAGCGCCAGCGCCTTGGGCGGCTGCTCGTCCAGCCACCCGGCCAGAGCCCGATAGGGTTCGCGGACCGAACCGTCCGCGTTATACATTTCGTCAAACGGCGTTGTGTCGCCCATTACGCTCCGCGTGTGTGATACGGCTTTCCCATCGCCTTCACATTGCTACACTTTTATGGCGCGTCGGCAAGCCGCTCGCTTGGCTCCCCGCCGTTTTTATCCGCGCCGCCTCGGTGCCGACGATCAGCGCTTTTCACTCTTGAAGGCATACCACGCCCCGGCCAGCGACATGCCAAGGGCAATGCCGATGCCAATTCCCGCGCCGATATTGTCCATCATCGCGCCAATCGCGACGCCGATGGCAACACCCACCGCGACGCCAATTCCCCAGCTCATCTCACATCTCCTCCTCAATATTGCCTGGAGACGAGACGCTTGAACGCCGCGACAGGTTCCGTGGCGGGCTTGCCTCGGCGCGCTTCACCCTTATGGTGCTGGCCGACATTCTTCCGAGGCGACCATGACCATCGAGATTCTCCAGACCAGCCCGCTTCTCGCCTCCTGCGAAAAGGCCCTGGCCGAGCGCTACACGGTCCACAAGCTGCACGAGCAGACCGACAAGTCCGCCTGGCTGAAGCAAAACGGCCCCCGCATCCGCGCCCATGCCGGCTCGGGCGTGCAGGCCGATCTTATGGATGCACTGCCCAATCTCGAAATCATCGCCAGCTTCGGCGTCGGCTACGACAGTATCGACACCAAGGCCGCCAAGGCCCGCAATATCCGCGTCACCAACACGCCCGACGTGCTCAACGACGCCGTGGCCGAACTCACCATTGGCCTCATGATTTCCCTCGCCCGCCGCATTCCGCAGGGCGACCAGTTTGTGCGTCAGGGCAAATGGCCCAATGCCGGCTTCGGCCTCTTCTCCGAGCTCACCGGCAAAACCGTCGGCATTTTGGGCCTCGGCCGCATCGGCAAGGAAATCGCTGCCCGCGCCCAGGCCATGAAAATGCGCGTCGTCTATCACGGTCGCCGCCAGCAGCCCGCCACACCCTATATCTACTACGACAATCTCACCGACATGGCCCGCGACAGCGATTGGCTCGTCGTCATCGCCCCCGGCGGCAAGGGCACCGAGCGCATCGTCTCGCGCGAAGTTCTCACGGCCCTCGGCCCCAAAGGCGCCCTCGTCAATGTCGCCCGCGGCACCCTGATCGACGAACCCGCCATGGTTGAGCTGCTGCAAAATGGCGGCCTCGGCGGCGCCGCGCTCGACGTCTTCGAAAACGAGCCGCAGGTCCCCGCCGCGCTCCTCAACCTCGACAATGTCGTCCTCTCACCCCACCAGGGCAGCGCCACGCACCAGACCCGCGACGCCATGGGCGCACTCCTCGTCGCCAATCTCGACGCCCATTTCGCCGGGGAACCGCTGATCAGCGCGGTGGTTTGAGCGCACAGGTTCCATGCCAGGCTGCAAACCACCCCTGCAACCATCCCCGGTTAACACCGGCGCCAAAACGCTTTAGCGTCCGGCAAAATTTACGGGAGCTTTCGATGACCGAATGGTGGCGCGGCGGAGTGATCTATCAGGTCTATCCCCGCTCGTTTCAGGATAGCAATGGCGATGGCATCGGCGATTTGCCGGGCATTATCGACCGGCTCGACTACATCGCCAGCCTCGGCGTCGATTGCATCTGGCTTTCCCCCATCACCCGCTCGCCCCAGGCCGATATGGGCTATGACGTCTCCGACTATATCGACGTCGATCCGCTCTTCGGGTCCCTGCAGGATTTTGACAGCCTGATCGAAGGCGCCCATGCGCGCGGCCTCAAGGTCATCATGGATCAGGTGGTCAGCCACACCTCCGACCAGCATCCGTGGTTCCGCGAATCCGCCGTCAGCCGCAACAATGCCCGCGCCGATTGGTATGTCTGGGCCGAGGCCAATCCCGACGGCACGCCGCCCAATAACTGGCTCTCGGTGTTCGGTGGCTCGGCATGGGAATGGCATACGGGGCGCCGGCAATATTACCTGCACAATTTCCTCACCTCCCAGCCCGATCTCAACTTCCACAATCCGGCGGTGCAGGACGCCATTATCGATGTCATGCGCTTCTGGCTCGATCGCGGTCTCGATGGCTTCCGCCTCGACACGGTCAATTACTATTTCCACGATGCGCAGCTGCGCTCAAATCCGCCGCTGCCCCTCGTCGAGGGTGCACCGCCGATGGTCAATCCCTACGACATGCAGTCCCACCAATATTCCAAGAGCCAGCCGGAAAATCTGGGCTGGCTCCGCCGCGTCCGGGCGCTGCTCGATGAATATCCCGGCGCCACCAGCGTCGGCGAAGTGGGCGATGACGAGCGCGGTGTCGAGCTCATGGCCGCATACACAGCCGGCAGCGAAATGCTGCACATGTGCTATTCCTTTGATTTCCTCGGACCCAAATTCAGCGCCCACCATTTCCGCTCCAAGCTCGAAGCCTTTTTTGAAACCGGCCCCGATGGCTGGCCCTGCTGGAGCTTTTCCAATCACGACGTCATCCGCCATGCCACCCGCTGGTCGTCTTTTAGCGCCTCCCAGGCCGATCTGATCCGCCAGTCCGCCGCTTTGGTCATGACCCTGCGCGGCTCCGTCGGGCTTTATCAGGGCGAGGAACTGGGCCTGCCCGAAGCCGATATTCTCTATGAGGAATTGACCGATCCGCGCGGCATTCGCTTCTGGCCCGGCGACAAGGGCCGCGATGGCTGCCGCACGCCCATGCCCTGGCAATCCGGCACTCCCCATGCCGGCTTCACCAGCGGCACGCCCTGGCTGCCGGTCAAGGCAACCCATAGCGCGCTCAATGTGGCGGCGCAGGAAGCCGATCCCGATTCATCGCTCGCCTATTACCGCAAGATTCTCGGCTGGCGCAGAAATCACCCGGCCATGCTCACCGGCGATATCGAATTCTTCGATACCGATGAGCCGGTGTTGGCCTGGCGCCGCACCGCCGGCAACAAGGATTTTATCTGCGTGTTCAATCTCTCGCCCGAGCCGCGCGTCGTCGCGCTCGAGGGCGTCGAACTGGCGCTTGAGCCCATCAGCAACAATGCCGACCTCGCCGGCGCCAGCCTCGGCCTCGGCCCCAATGGCTTTGCCATCCTGCCCGCGCCGGCGGGCGAGGGCAGGGTGATCTATAATTCCGCTGACTAATGGCGTGCCGCGCCCCTCAAGGAGAGGAGTGTTCAATGGGACTTCCGAGCCTCTGGTTGAATAGGGACTAAATGGTTCCTGCCCACCCTCCCCCTTGGGGGGAGGGTAGCGACGCTGGCCGTCAGGCCTAGCGAAGCTGGGGAGGGGGTAGTTCTGTGGTCCACTAATGGACCCCCACCCTCAATCCCTCCCCTCAAGGGGGAGGGAAGCGAAAGAGCCTCAAGCCCAGAGTGAACACTGCCCCTTCAATGAGGGGCCGGCCTTACATGACGCGCTGAAGCGTCTCGGGGTGGAAAAGCTGCATTTCTTCCCCGCCGCCGGGCTTTCTTACAAAGGCCCGCACACAGCCGTCCCACATTTCGACGCGGGTCGCATCGACCCCCATCCTGCGCAATTGCATCATGTTGAACTTGTCCTGATCGTCCTGCGTGAACGACCCGCCAACCGATACGCCCCAGGTGACGTGAACGCCGGGGCTATAGGCGTAGCAGGCGGCCACGGCGTAGGCCGAGGGAGTGAGCATCAGGCCAATGGCCAGAGCGGCAAAAGCACGGATCATCATGGCAATCTCCTTTTGTCTCGCGTCATGAAACGCGATTGCGGCTTTCCTGCGCCTTTTTCTCCTGCCAGCGGATCATAACCACCACCAGTGGAATGGCAAAACTGAGCATCAGCAGCCGGATCACATGATGGGCGGCAATGAAGGCCGTATCATAGCCCAGCGCAATGCCTAACGCGCCCATGCCCTCAAGGGCTCCCGGCGAAAGCCCGAGCCAGATCTGGCCAAAAGGCATGTCCACCAGTTGCGCCACGCCCAGCGCCATCACCGTAACGATGGCCAGCGTCATGCCGGTCGCAATCAGCCCGCCTTTGGCCGCTGCGGAAAACTCGGCCCGCGTGATGCCGATAAAGCGCGAGCCGATCAGCGCCCCGGTCAGGATAAATGTGCCGATCACAATCGGCTCCGGCACCGCTGCCGTATAAAGCCCGCCGAGCTTGGCCGCCGTCGCCGCCGCCATCGCGCCCAGCACCATCCCTGCCGGCACTTTGAGCCGTATGAAAATCAGCCCCAACGCTACGCATCCCGCCGCCAGCAGCGCCAGCTCCAGCGGGCCGAGAAAATCGGTCCGCGCCACTGCCGCAAAATGATCGACCGGCAGGAAAACCGCGCCGATCGGCACGGCAATGGTCAGCATCAATATGCGGATCACCTGGATGATGACGATCTGGCGCGAATTGCCGACCCCGGTCGCAGCAATGCCCAGAACGAAAGACAAATGCCCCGGAAATGAGCTGAGATAGGCCGTGCCGGGATCAAGCCCGAACACCCGCGTCAGCATCCAGCCCGTTGCCGCCACGATGATCACCAGCTCCAGCGCCAGCGCCGCCAGCGAAATCGGCCAGCTTCCCAGCAGCGTCAGGCTGTCCGGGGCCACACTGGCGCCCATCGAAAGCCCGATCAGCACGAAAACCACATTGCGCAACTGGTCCGGCATACGGACCGGCGCCCCGGCCATTGCCGCCACCGTCACCGCCAATGCCCCGCCCATCAGCCATCCGGCCGGCAGCCCCAGCAGCATCGCAACACCGCCACCCGCCGCGGAAATGGCAATGGTCAGCAAAACCGGTAAAATGTCGGCGCGAGAAGTGAACATGGCAGGCATTATGGTCCTGCCTTACCCCATCCGCCGCTAAGGCAAAAGGTTGACCGGAACGATCAATCTCTCCGCGCCCGTCGTTTCCGCGACCAAAGCCACAAAAACAGGACGAACCGCGTCAAACCGGTCAGCACTAGGCCCACCACCATCCAGAGAATGGCGACAAAGCCACCAATGGAGATCAGGAACCAGAATCCGTCTACAGACTTACCACCGAGCGCGAATGCGATGCTGCCCACCATGACCGGCACGACGAATATGAGGAATGGGGGGATGACAACCAGCGCAAGAAAGAACCGGCCAAACAGTCTGCTCGCCCGCTCGACGTCCTCAGTCGTCGGCGTTTCATTCATCGCCCCTTACAGGCAATGCCTTCTCCACCAGCCGTACCCAATAGCTGACGCCAACCGGAATGGCCTCGTCGTTGAAATCATAGCCGTCGGTATGCAACTCGGTCGAATTGCCATTGCCGAGGAAAATATAGGCGCCGGGCCGCTCATTGAGCATGAAGGAGAAATCCTCGCCGCCCATGGAGGGTGCCACATCGCGGTCCACGCGTTCCGCGCCCGCGACTTCTGTTGCAACATCGGCGGCAAACTCGGTCTGTTCCGGGCTGTTGACCGTCACCGGATAACCGCGCGCATAGCGGATCGTCGCCTTGGCGCCAAAGCTGGCGGCAAATTGCGGCACAAATTCACTGAGCCGGTTTTCGATATAGTCCTGCACGTCACCATCCAGCGTCCGCACCGTCCCGGTAATGCTGGCCGTGCGCGAAATCACATTGTCCGCTTCCCCGGCCTCGATCATCGTCACGCTCAGCACGGCGCTTTCCAGCGGGTCGACATTGCGCGACACAATGGTCTGCAGCGCCGTCACCAGCTGTGCCGCCACTATGATCGGGTCAATCGTCTGCTGCGGCCGCGCCGCGTGGCCGCCCAGCCCCTCGATGTCGATATAGAAGCGGTCCGTCGCCGCCATGATCCCGCCCGCGCGGATGCCGAAATGCCCCAGCGGCATTCCCGGCCAATTATGCATTCCATACACTTCGGCAATCTCGAAAGTCTCGATCAGCCCGTCCTCGAGCATAACCTTGCCGCCGCCGCCGCCTTCTTCCGCCGGCTGGAAAATCAGCGCCACCCGCCCGTCAAAATTGCGGGTCTCGGCCAGATATTTCGCTGCGCCCAGCAGCATGGCCGTATGCCCGTCATGCCCGCAGGCGTGCATCATGCCTTCTATGGTCGAAGCATAGGGCGCGCCGGTTTTTTCCGTCACCGGCAGCGCGTCCATATCGGCCCGCAACCCGATAGTCCGCGTGCTTGTTCCCTGCCCATTGATGATCCCGACGACACCCGTTCGCCCCAGCCCGGTCACCACCGCATCACAACCGAATTCGCGCAGTTTTTCGGCCACGATCCCCGCCGTCCGGTCCACTTCGAACAGCAGCTCCGGATGCGCATGAAAATCCTGCCGCCAGGCAGCAATCTCGGGCTGAAACTCGGCAACGCGATTGAGAACGGGCATAAAATGGTCCGAAGCAGGGAAAGTCAGGACAGTGTCTCTGCCCCAAGCCACGGCGTCAACTCTCCGCAGTCGGTCCACGCAGCGGATGCAAGGCTCCAGTAGAGCCTTGCAAGACAAGGAGGCCATGAGCGCTATGCGCGAATGGCGAGCACGGTCCGCGCAGCGGATGAAACGCTCCAGTGGAGCGTTTCAAGCCAAGGAGGCCATGAGAGCTATGCTCGAATGACGAGCAGGCGCACCGCGCTCGAATGCCGCCGCGGGCACCGCTTTCCAACATTTCCGTCCCGACCGAACCGATATTCCCTTTGCGCGCCTTGCCCCATCTCCCCCTTTTTGCGATGGGAAGCGCAAAGTTTCGGCTCTTGCCAAAAGGTTGGCTATGAAAATCCTCGTCGCGGTAAAGCGCGTGGTCGATCACAATGTCCGCATTCGCGTCCGCCCCGATGGTTCGGGCGTTGAAACCAATGGCGTCCGCATGTCGATGAACCCCTTCTGCAAGCACGCGGTCGAAGCCGCCGTGCAACTGGCCGAGGCGGGGAGGGCCGACGAAATCGTCGTCGTCTCCATCGGCCCAAAGGCGTCCAACGACGTCATTCTCACCGCTCTCGCCATGGGCGCCCATCGCGGCATTCTCGTCGAAACCGACGCGGCGCTTGAAACCCTCACCATCGCCAAGCTGCTCTCCAAGGTGGTCGAAGAAGAACAGCCCGGCCTCGTCCTCCTCGGCAAGCAGGCCGTCGACGATGACAGCAATCATGTCGGGCAGATGCTCGCCGCGCTCACCAATCGTCCGCAGGCCACCTTCGCCTCGGAAATCAAGCTTGCTGGCGATGTGCTCGAGGTCACCCGCGAAGTCGATTATGGCCGTGAGACTATCGCCCTGCCGTTGCCTGCCATCGTCACGGCCGACCTGCGCCTCAACACCCCGCGCAATGCCGCCCTGCCCATGGTGATGAAGGCGCGCTCCAAGCCGCTGGCCGTCCGCCCGGCCGCCGAATTCGGCATCGATCTCGCGCCCCGCCTGACCATCACCAAAGTGTCGCCGCCGCCCGAGCGCGTCGCGGGCAAGACTGTCGGCTCGGTCTCCGAACTCGCTTCGATCATCGTCACCGAAGTCAACGGCATGGAGGCGCTCTGATGGCTACTCTTCTCCTCGCCGACCACGATCAGGGTATACTCTCCCCAGCGACTGCCCGCCTCGTCGCCGCTGCAGCCCAATTGGGTGGCCCGGTCGATGTGCTGCTCGTTGGTGAAAATCTCGCCGAGGCGGCAAAGGCCGCTGCAAATCTCGTTCATGTTCGGAAAGTGCAAGTCGTTCAAGGCCCGACGACCGCCGAAGCGTTAGCATTTGCGCTTCGAAGCGCCTCTCAAGGCTACCAGTCTGTTAGCGCCAGTGCCTCATCAACGGGCAAAGATGTCATTCCGCGGCTAGCTGCTTTGCTCGACATCATGCCCGTCACCGACATCGTCGCCATTGAAACGCCAGACCGCTTTGTCCGGCCCATTTATGCCGGAAACGCGCTGGAATCGGTGCATGACACCCAGCCGCGCCACGTCCTGTCCTTCCGCGCCTCGGCCTTCAGCCCCGTGGGCAGTGGCAACAGCGCCGCCATCGAAAACCTGAACCTCGAAATCGCCTCGGCCGCCCGTTTCATCGCCGCCCACCGCACCGAAAGCGACGTGCCAGACCTCGCCACGGCCCAGATTGTCGTCGGCGGTGGCGTCTCCGTCGGCTCGGCCGAAGGCTTCCAACTCATTGAAAAACTAGGCAAAACCCTTGGCGCTGCCATTGGCGCCACCCGCGCTGCGGTCGATGCCGGCTACGCCCCCAATGATTGGCAGGTCGGCCAGACCGGCAAGATCATCGCCCCCGATCTTTACATCGCCGTGGGCATTTCCGGCGCCCTCCAGCACCTCGCCGGCATTCAGGGCGCCAAGAAGATCATCGCCATCAATTCCGACCCCGAAGCCCCGCTCGTCAAGATTGCCGATGTGGTGCTGATTGGCGATCTCTTTGAAATCGTTCCGCAATTGACCGCCGAGCTTGAAAAACAGGGTCTCAGACGCTGAGCGCGCTACGACCACTGTTCTAATTGCAAAAATCCCCCGCGCGCCTATAAAGACCGCGCCTTTTCACCGGACTTTCAGCACTATGTTCGAGACCCTTACACAGGCCCCTGGCGACAAGATTCTGGCGCTGATGGGCGAATATGCCGCCGATGCACGCCCCACCAAGATCGACCTTGGCGTCGGCGTTTATAAGGATGAGCAGGGCCAGACCCCCATCCTGTCCTCGGTCCGCAAGGCTGAAGAGCGCATTCTTTCTGCCGGCAAAACAAAGACTTATCTAGGCATCGCCGGCAACAAGGGTTATGGCGCCGCGGTGCTGGACCTCGTCCTCGCCGATACGCTGGACCGCTCCCGCGTCCGCATCGCCCAGGCGCCGGGCGGCACAGGCTCGCTCTGGGTCCTGATGCAGCTGATCAACCGCGCCCGTCCCGGCGCGACGGTCTGGGTCTCCGATCCGACCTGGGCCAACCACAACCCCATCGCCCTCAATTCCGGCCTCAAGGTCGCGACCTATCCCTATTTCGACCCCGAAACCCGCGGCGTCAAATTTGCGGAAATGCTTGCTGCGCTTGATAAATTGACCGCCGACGACGTCGTCCTGCTCCATGGCTGCTGCCACAATCCCACCGGCGCCAACCTCACCGAAGCGCAGTGGGATCAGGTCGCGGCCAGCCTCGCCCGCACCGGCGCCTTGCCCTTTATCGACCTTGCCTATCTCGGCTTTGGCAATGGCCTCGAGCCCGACGCCTATGGCACGCGCAAGGTGGTCTCCGCCGTCCCTGAAGCGCTGATCGCCTTCTCCGGCTCGAAGAATTTCGGCCTCTATCGCGAACGCATCGGCGCCGCCATCATCGTCGCCCGCGATGCCGAACAGGCAGATCTCGCCAATTCGCAATTGCTCAATGTCATCCGCGGCGCCTATTCCCAGCCGCCTGATCACGGCGCCGAAATCATCCGCACCATCCTCGAAGACAAGGCGCTCCGCGCCGAGTGGGAAGCAGAGCTCGAAGTCATGCGCGACCGCATGGTGCATCTGCGCAAGAAGCTAGCCGAAGCCATCCGCCAGCGCTCCAACTCCACCGATTTCGACTTTATCGCCGAGCATAGCGGCATGTTTTCTCTGCTTGGCCTGCCTGTTGAAGCCGTTGAACATCTTAAGGCCGAAAACGGGGTCTATATGACCAGCGATAGCCGCATTAACGTTGCTGGAATTCCCGAAGATCGCGTCGGCGCGCTGGCCGATGCACTCCTGGGTTCGGTGCGCTGACAGCCAGCACTTGCGGCCCCGCGCTGCCCTCGCTACACCTTGGCCAAATGGCCGGATAAGAATGCTTTTTTTGGGAGAGAACCATGAAGTTCTTCGTTGATACTGCAGAAATCAAGGACATCAAGGAGCTGCATGACACCGGCCTTCTCGATGGCGTGACCACCAATCCGTCGCTGATCGCCAAGTCGGGCCGTGACTTCAAGGAAGTCATCAAGGAAATCTGCG
>JAEYTY010000146.1 GCA_023433775.1 Pseudomonadota bacterium
GTTCCAGTCGCGCCTGATATGGATGAATGACGAGCCGGCTTATCAGGGCCGCTCCTATCTCCTCAAGATCGGCGCCCAGACGGTGCCCGCCACCATCACCGATCTCAAATTCCGCACCAATGTGAACACGCTGGAGCAGACGGCGGCCAGCAAGCTTGATCTTAACGAAGTTGGCACGGTCACAATCGCGACTGACCGGCCCATCGCCTTTGACCCCTATGCCAGCAATCCGCTGACTGGCGGCTTCATCCTGATCGACCGCCTGACCAACGCCACGCTCGGTGCCGGGACGATCGAATATGGTCTGCGCCGTGCGCAAAACCTGACCTATCAGTCCTTTGACGTGAACCGCGACGTCCGCGCCAAAATGAAGGGGCAGGAGCCGCGCATTGTCTGGTTCACGGGCCTTTCAGGCTCCGGCAAATCGTCCATCGCCAACCTTCTCGAAAAGCGGCTCACCGCCGAAGGTCGTCACGCCTATATTCTCGATGGCGACAATGTCCGCCATGGTCTAAACAAGGACCTCGGCTTTACCGAAGCGGCGCGCGTCGAAAATATCCGCCGCGTTGCTGAAGTCGCCAAGCTGATGGCCGATGCCGGGCTGATCGTGCTCGTCTCTTTCATCTCCCCTTTCCAGAACGAACGTCGTCTGGCGCGCGAGATCGCGGGCGATATCAGCTTTGCCGAGGTCTATGTCGATACGCCGCTCGAAGTCTGTGAGGCCCGCGATCCAAAGGGGCTCTACAAAAAGGCACGCGCTGGCGAGATCAAGAATTTCACCGGCATTGACTCGCCGTTTGAAGCGCCCACCAATCCTGAGCTCGTGCTGCATGGCGCCGATGAAGATGTGCTGGCCTTGGCTGACAAGCTTCACGACTGGCTGAAAATCTAGCAAGCCTTTTGGCGCGGCGACCACTTGGTTGCCGCCCGGCCCCGGCTGTGCAAACCTCGGCGCAATGATTTGCCTGAGGATTTGCCTATGAAGACCCGTGCCGCCGTCGCCTTTGAAGCTGGAAAACCGCTGCAGGTTGTGGAGGTCGATCTCGAAGGCCCCAAGGCCGGTGAGGTTCTGATCGAGATCAAGGCGACCGGCATTTGCCACACCGACGATTTCACGCTGTCAGGTGCCGATCCCGAAGGTATTTTTCCCGCCATTCTGGGCCATGAAGGGGCAGGGGTGGTCATCGAAGTCGGCCCCGGCGTCACTTCGCTCAAAAAGGGCGACCACGTTATTCCGCTCTACACGCCTGAATGTCGCGAGTGTCCGTCCTGCCTCAGCCGCAAGACCAATCTCTGCACCGCCATTCGCGCTACCCAGGGGCAGGGATTGATGCCTGATGGCACATCGCGCTTCTCTTATCAGGGCAAGCCGATATTCCACTATATGGGCTGCTCGACCTTCGCCAATCACACGGTGCTTCCGGAGATTGCTGTGGCGAAAATTGATCCGGCGGCTGCCTTCGACAAGGTCTGCTATGTCGGCTGCGGCGTGACCACGGGCGTTGGCGCAGTCATCAATACGGCCAAGGTGGAGCAGGGCGCGACGGCCGTAGTTTTCGGCCTGGGCGGCATCGGGCTCAATGTCATTCAAGGTCTGCGCCTTGCCGGTGCGGACATGATCATTGGCGTCGACCTCAATAATTCCAAGAAGGGATGGGGCGAGCGCTTCGGCATGACCCATTTCGTCAATCCCAAGGAAATCGAGGGCGATATTGTGCCCTATCTCGTCAATCTCACCAAGCGACGGGGCGACCAGATCGGCGGGGCGGACTACACGTTTGACTGCACCGGTAACACCGCGGTTATGCGTCAGGCGCTCGAATCAAGCCATCGCGGCTGGGGCAAATCGGTGGTGATCGGCGTTGCTGCGGCTGGTCAGGAAATTTCGACCCGACCCTTCCAGCTGGTTACGGGACGCACATGGATGGGCACGGCCTTTGGCGGCGCCCGCGGTCGCACCGATGTGCCCAAAATTGTCGACTGGTATCTCGACGGCAAGATCGAGATCGACCCGATGATCACTCACACATTGCGGCTTGAGGACATCAACAAGGGTTTTGATCTGATGCGGGCTGGCGAGAGCATTCGCAGCGTTGTCATCTTCTAATCTTGACATCCTGCCACCTGTCGCCTAATTTGCGTCACGTGACGGAGGTTTCCATGCCCGGTTTTGCTGAAGCTGCTCAGACCCCATTTGAAGTTGCCAATCCGGCCAGCGAGTTGCTCGGTGGCCGGCGCATTCTCAAGCAGGCGGTTCATTCGCCGCTGGAAGCACACGCGCTGATTTCTGCCGGTCTGCCCGGAGAGGCACTAACCTTTCTCGAAACGCAGCTCACTGTCCTTGATGCAATTGCCTTCGAAAAGGCCATCGGTATGAGCCTGCGGACCGTTCAACGCCGCAAGGCTGATCCAAGTCAGCCCCTCAATCTCGAACAGAGCGGGCGGACATGGAAATTCGCTGAAATCCTTGCCCAGGCAACGGCCATTTTCGGTAGCCAGACCGCTGCAGAACACTGGCTTGAAACACCCGCCATGGCCCTTGATGGCCACCGCCCTCTCGATCTGCTCTCCACCCCTGCCGGGGTCGAACTCGTCGAAACATTGCTCGGCCAGATGGAGTATGGGGTCTATGTGTGACCAGCCTTTCTGAAGCGCTGGGCTGGAACAAGCTTATCGCCTGGCGCCTCGATCCTCTACAATTTGCGCCCACGTGGGACAGCGGAGAGGGTGCCTTTCGCTTTGGCGGGCGCTGGAACAGGCCTGGCCTGCGCGCGGTTTATTCGTCACGCGATCCCGCTACCGCTATCCTCGAAGTGGCCGTCCACAAGGGTTTTGAGGCTCTTGATCGTGTCCCGCATGTCTTGACCGGCTTTCGCGTCACCGACCCTAGCCAGGTTCATGTTTTGCCTGCCAAAGCGCTGCCGGATCTAAAGTGGCTCTCATCCGGCCTGCCATCTGTTACCCAGCAGGATTATGGCAATCTCCTGCTCGACAATCATCCCTTCGTGCTTCTGCCCAGCGTCGTTTCCCGGCACAGTTGGAATCTGGTGTTCACGGCGTCTGCTGCTCAAGGGCGTTACGACGTCATTTCTCAGGAGACCTTTATGCTGGACACGCGGTTGCACCCGCAGCAAAAGCTCTGAGCTATGGCTGATCCCAAAATCTTCATCGACGCTGATGCCTGTCCGGTCAAGGCCGAGGCTATCAAGGTGGCCGAGCGGCTTGACTTGGTCATTACGCTCGTCAGCAATGGCGGCGTTCGGCCTTCACGTGATCCGATGGTGCAGGTGGTGGTGGTGCCCTCGGGCGCCGACGCTGCGGATGACTGGATCGTCGACCACGCGCAGGCCAATGACATTGTGCTGACCGCTGATATTCCGCTCGCCAGCCGTGCCATCGACAAGGGCTGCCATGTGCTGGGCTTTGCCGGTAAGCCGTTCACACCCGCGTCCATTGGTATGGCGTTGGCCATGCGCGATCTCAAGCAGCATCTGCGCGAAACGGGCGAGATTTCCGGCCACAATCCGGGCTTCCGCCCGGCCGACCGCTCCGCCTTTCTCAGCGCGCTGGACACCCTGTGCCGCCAAGCTAAATCTTTGGCTGGTAAGTAGTTCTTAAGTCTTTGTGAGCGGATTATTTACCATAATCGCAAATTGTGGAGCGCAGTTCTCGTTGTGCTTCAGGTGTGTCCGTGCGGTTGTTGCGTCTGCTTGCTGTTGTCGGCCTCCTGGGCGTAACCCTGGGTGCTTGTGCCCGCCCGCCCAGTTCTGATCATGCCAGCGGGCCAGCCGCGCGGCGCGATGCGATGATTACGGCCAGCACGGCCCGCATGATCCCGGCGCGGTACGAGCAGGCCATGCCCGCCGCGATTTTCAATCATTCCACTTTGGCCGGACGCACGCTCGCAGTGGCCAGCACGTCTGACATCATCCTGCGCCCGGGCGAAGTGGTGCTGACCTTTGACGATGGCCCGCGTCCCGGCAAGACAATGGCCATTCTTGATGCGCTGGATGCGCGGGGCGTGAAGGCAACTTTCCTCATGCTGGGCTCCGCCGCCAAGGCGCATCCCGAGCTTGCCCGTACCGTTGCGCTACGCGGCCACACCGTAGGCAGCCACACCTTTGATCACGTCGATCTCAGCAAGGTCTCCCGGCAGGAGGCCATGGATGAGGTGGCGCGGGGTGAAGAGGCTGTTGCCAGGGCGCTGGAGGGCGCGGGGCAGGGCCTCTCGCCATTCTTCCGCTTTCCATACCTGGCGCAGTCAGGCTTTCTGCGCACGAGCCTGCAGCAGAGCGACATGATCATTCTCGACGTCGATATCGACAGCAAGGACTACTACAAGGAATCGGCCGCTGCCGTTTCCGCCCGCACACTCGCGGCGCTCGATGCGCGCGGTAGTGGCGTCATTCTCTTCCATGACATTCACCAGCGCACGGTAGACATGCTGCCAGACTTTCTGGTCGAGCTTGAGGCCCGGGGCTACAGCGTCGTCCGTCTTGTGCCGCGCGAGCCGGGTGTGTTTGGCCGGAGCGTGATTACGGCCGAGGCGGAGAATCTGCGCGGCGCGTACTAACCTAGTCGCTACTTCCAGCCGCTATTAGCGCGGTCAAAACCGAAGAAGTCTTGCAGGGCAAAAACGGCCCTCTGCCAGAGCCGGTCATTCTCAGGGACGAATCTGCCATTGGCGGTGACGGCGTATCCCGCCAGCATCTGCTCGGCCAGACGTTTGCCCTCACGGACGATGAGCCGCTCTTCAAGGGTCAGTCCTGAGGATGGTACGCGCATGGCAGGCCTCACTATGGTTAGTGAAACCTTAACGGATCAGGCGCGGCACGTCCAAAGGCACTTGCCGGAATGGTTTATTTCGGCGCGGCTGGCAGAAATTGGCGGTGAAAATCAGGTTGGCGCGAAGATAAGCCGCTCGATCATTTCGTTGCGGAATTTGCCTGCGGGGTCGAGGCTGTTGGCAAGAGCGCGGAAGTCGTCGAGTTTTGGGTACAATGGCCGGACAGCCTCCGCCGGGATCGAAAAGACCTTGGCCCAATGCGGCCGGGGGCGGAATGGCGCCAGCGCCGCTTCCACGGCGCCGCCGGCAATGGCAACGGCGGCCTCATCCAGCTTCCAGGTAAAATGAAAGCCGATCGTATCTTGCCCATAGGCCGTGCTCAGCCAGAGATTGTCGGCCGCGACCGAGCGGATTTCTGAAATCTGCAAAGCCGGCGCGATTTGCGCCTGTATGCCGTGCAATGCGCGGAATGCATCCGGCGCATCCTTGCGCGCCACAAAATATTCGGATTGCAATTCGGCTCCGGCAGAAGCCTGCTGGCCAACGGGGAAGTGAAACAGCCGGTCATGCCATGGCCCGGGGATGCCCATCTGCCCGGTACAGACCGAACCATCGAGATGCGGGATGGGATGATAAGGCCGGTCAGCGGCGCGGGCGCCGAAGATTTCGCTGACCGGGCCCTCTCCGCCATCCAGCGCCTTGACCCAAAGCTGGTCGACCACTTCGCCCTGCCAGCGGGTGAAGAGGCTGACGCTATAGGCGCGGGACATGATGGCGTCGAAATTGTCCATCACGGAGGCATCCGGCAGATCGAGGTAGATATTCTGCCGGATATTGAAGGTCGGGACGAGATCAAGCGTCAGCTCGGTGACCACGCCCAGCGCGCCGAGATTGACCACGGCCCCGTCAAATTCCGCATCGCCCCGCCGATAGGTGACGCATTCGCCTGAAGCCGTTACCAGCGTCAGTGCGCGTACGACTGCTGACAGATTTTTGTTGGCGTCACCCGAGCCATGGGTTGCCGTGCCAATAGCGCCGGCTACAGTGATATGGGGGAGAGACGCAACCGCGGCCAGGCCATGACCGGCGTCATGCAGCGCCTGCACGACATCCGCATAGGTCTGTCCGCCATCAATGGTGACAGTTTGTGCGGCGCTATCGATGTGCATCACCCGCTCGAAATCCGAAAGCGAGATCAGCGTGCCGTCGGTATCGGCCAGGCGGTTGAATGAATGCCCCGAGCCGACCACGCGGATTTTTTCCGCGCGACGAACAACATCCTGCAATTCGGCAATCGTTCTGGGACGCTCGATGCGTGTGGCGCCGAAAGTGACATTGCCCGCCCAGTTGCGCATCGGCCTAGTCTTCCTCATCGTCCTCGACATCGGTCAGATAGACCGAGAATTCGATATCGATCCCGCTTGCCGCAATGGCCGCTGCCGCATGGGCGGGCAGGCGGGTCGACATGGCTTCGCCCTCACTGGGATAGTCAAAAGCCATGTCGAGCACGGCCTTGCCG
>JAEYTY010000017.1 GCA_023433775.1 Pseudomonadota bacterium
CCGTCGCCCCATTGAGCGATGATCCCCTCGTCAGCCTGCCGGCAGTCCCAGCACGCTGACCAACCCGGCCAAGCCGGATATGCGTGGAGGCCCTGCCTCAGTTACACCACGCCGAGGGGCACGATCAAGACGTGACTTGATCTCTTCCAGATCCGTCACGTCAGACAGCGTCGTGACCACATGCTGGATGACGCCATTCCGATCAAATGTGGTTTGCATCTGGCTTTGCAGCCACCGCAATTGTCCGTCAGGGCGGATGATCCGAAATTTCCTGTTCCGGTGGCGTTTGTCCGTAGCGATAGCTTCAGGATCATCATGGGGGAGACGGTCCCTGGGATGAACCAGTGACTCGAGCAAAGACAGGCTGGGCAGGACACTGGCAGGTGCAACGCCGACAAGCTCATAAAGGCCCATAGACCAGGTGAGTTTGGCACCGGCATTTTCCCAAGTCCATGAACCAGAGCCCAGCATGGCCTCCACCGCTCGAAGCCAATCGGGGGCCGCGCGTTGACTGGCAATTTGATCAGGCATTGACGCTCCACGCCGGTCGGCAAATGACCGACCGCTTTACAAGCCCGCACTCTGGAGCACGCTCAAACCTATGCATCTGAACTCTCGGAAAATACGCTGTTCTCCACATGCACACGCAACGGAAACAGCCGGCGAATCACAACATTCTCGTCAGCCTGATCGAAACAAATGCTTCATTGTGACGGTCGTTTTTGCTCACACCGTAGCCAGCGAAATTCGCATGGGTAAATTCTGCTCACCATCGGTGCTAAAAACATAGCTTCCTACGCCCAGAAGCATGAAACAGATCATATTTAGCGGTCTGAAATCGCGAAATGATAACGGGTCCCTTACGCAGCACTGCTAAGTTTGACGACCTCCGGACGCAGGACACATGCCTTGAACATAGATCTTTTCCGTCGCCGCCAGGCGCGCGCAGACCTTCTGCTTGCGCGCGCTACGCTTGACGCCATTTCTCGCTCGCAGGCCGTCATCGAATTCACGCCCGATGGTGAGATCATCACCGCCAACTCGAACTTCCTCGCCGTGATGGGATACGGCCTTGAGGAGATCGTGGGGCGGCATCATCGGCTGTTTGTCGAAGGCACCGAGGCAGAAAGCCCGGCCTACAAAGCTTTCTGGGAAAGCCTGAAGCGGGGCGAGTTCCAGACCGCCGAATACAAGCGCCTTGGGAAGGGCGGCAAGGAAATCTGGATACAGGCCAGCTACAATCCCGTCTGCGACAGCGAAGGCAGGCCGATCCGCATCGTGAAGTTTGCCACCGACATTACGCAGAAAAAACTTGAGGCTGCTGACTCTGCCGGCCAGATGGCGGCGCTGGGTAAATCGCAGGCCGTCATCGAGTTCACCCCGAATGGCGAAATTCTAACAGCCAACGAGAATTTTTGTGCGGCATTGGGCTATCGGCTGGATGAAATCCAGGGGCGCCACCACCGCATATTCGTTGAAGCCGAGGACGCAGCCTCGGATCATTATATGGACTTCTGGGCCGCATTGGCGCGCGGTGAATTCCAGACTGCAGAATACAAGCGTATCGGCAAGGCTGGCAACGAGGTCTGGATCCAGGCCAGCTACAATCCAATCTTCGACCTGAACGGGCAGGTGTTCAAGGTCGTCAAATATGCGACCGACATCACCGCCCGCAAATTCGCAGTGAGCCGTTTGGGCCAGGCTTTGACCAGTTTGGCAGATGGTGACTTGCGGACCCGCATAGACACGCCGTTCACCGGCGAATTGGAAGAGGTACGTATCGCCTTCAACCATACGATCGAGCGCTTTGGCGACATTGTCGCCAAGCTGCGCGCCACTTCGGGCGCATTGCGAACTGCGACAGGCGAAATTCTCTCCGGCGCCAATGATCTTGCAGAGAGAACGACGCGCCAGGCGGCGACCATTGAACAAACCTCCGCCGCTATGGAACAATTGGCATCCACGGTTACCGAGAATTCGCGACGCGCCGATACGGCCAATAGCAAGGCGCGGGCCGTATCCCAGATCGCCGAGGACAGCGGCGGGGTGATGAACCAGGCCAATGCAGCCATGGAGCGCATTCTGGCTTCGTCTAGCAAAATTTCCAATATTATCGGCCTCATTGACGACATCGCCTTCCAGACCAACCTGCTGGCTCTCAACGCATCCGTAGAAGCTGCGCGGGCTGGAGATGCTGGCAAAGGCTTTGCCGTCGTTGCCGTGGAAGTGCGCCGCTTGGCACAATCTGCGGCCAGCGCATCATCGGATGTGAAGGCGCTGATCGAGCAATCGGCAACCGAAGTGAATGGCGGAACACGATTGGTGTCCGACGCCGCTTCGCGCATTGCGGCGATGCTGACGGAGACGCGCGAAAGCAGCAATCTGATCAGCGAGATCGCGCAGGCCAACAAGGAACAGACCGGCGCTATAGCCGAAATGGCATCCGCGGTGCGTCAGATGGATGAGATGACCCAGCACAATGCGGCGCTGGTGGAAGAGACAAACGCTGCCATCGAACAAACCGAAAGCCAGGCAATGGAGCTCGACCAGATCGTCGAAGTGTTCATGACGGATAGAGTTATGGATACCAGGGTGGCCAAATCCCGCTCACCACACAAATCGATCGCTGCCTAAAGGTCGCGGGGTATAGGCGCGCCTCACTCGATGCGCCTATGCCCCGTGCTCAACGCCCGTTCTGCGCCCGCCACTTGGCAAAGTCCTGGGCATATTCTTCCCTAGTGCATGGGTAGAGGCCGATGATCGGCACGCCGGCCTTTACCCGCTCGACCACGAAATCCTCATAGGCCGTCATTTCCACCGCCTCGTCAGCGACTTCATCCGCGATGCCTTGCGGCACCACGAGGACGCAGTCGGCGTCGCCGACGATTATGTCGCCCGGAAACACTGCTGCATCGCCGCAGCCTATTGGAACATTGAGGTCAATCGCCTCGTGCAGGGTGAGGTTTGTCGGGCTGGAAGGGCGCGTGTGGTAGGCCGGGATATTCAAATCGCCGATGGTGTCGGCATCGCGAAAGCCGCCATCCGTCACCACGCCTGCGACGCCTCGCACCATGAGGCGTGTCACCAATATGTCGCCGGCAGACGCCGCATTGGCATTTTTCCGGCTGTCCATGACCAGCACATGTCCAGCCGGGCAACTTTCTATGGCGACGCGCTGCGGGTGGTCTGCATTGCGGAATGCCGTTAGAGGATTGCGGTCTTCCCGCGCCGGGATATAGCGCAAGGTATAGGCTGGCCCGACCATGTTGCGGCCCTTGGACCGCACAGGATGCACGCCCTGCATGACCTGATGGCGCAGTCCGCGCTTGTAGAGCGCCGTCGCCAGCGTGGCCACCGATACATTCATGAACTTTGACCGCAGACTGTCGTCCATGCCACTTCCTCCCTAGGTGCGTCGCGGGTTGACAGGTGCACCGCGACAGGCTGGTCGAATTTGACCATTCAAACCGTTGCGCTACAAGTGCGGGGCGGCGGCAGGTGCGGCGCGTGCCGATGAGTGCGAGGAATTCTCCATGGCCGAAGACGACATGAAACCGCACGTCACCATTGCCTATTGCACGCAATGCAACTGGCTGCTGCGTTCCTCGTGGATGTCACAGGAACTGCTCTCGACATTCAGCCTGGAGCTGGGCTCGGTCACCCTGGTGCCTGGAACGGGCGGCATTTTCGAGATCCGACTTGACGGCGACCTGGTCTGGGAGCGCAAGCGGGATGGTGGCTTTCCGGACATTCGGGAGCTCAAGAAAATGGTCCGGGACCGCATCGATCCGGAGCGCGATCTTGGGCATATCGACCGGGTAGGTGAAACCAACTAGAGGGTTTTCAATTGCTGGCGTTGCGCTAATCTACTTTCTCTATTTCAAGGGAGGCCAGCGTCATGGCGCACAAGTTCAACATTACCGCTGCTGCAAACGACCAGTTCAAGTTTGATTTCTCGTACAATTCCGAGAAAATCTTCTGGTCAGAAAATTACAAGCAAAAGGCCAGCGCCAAATCGGCCATCGAATCCCTCAAGAAGAATGCTCCCGACGCGGCCGTCGTTGATGTCTCCAAGGATGAAAGCGGCTCGGGCTATCGCTTCGAAATCGTGGCGTCCAAGGACGGGCAGCATTTTGTGCGCTTCGTCGCCTCCAATGGCGAAACCATGGTCCGCACAGAAACCTATGCCTCCAAATCGTCGGCCAAGAACGCCATCGACTCCCTGAAAAAGAATGGCCCCGGCGCCGAGATCGCCGACGCGTAACCAGCCTTAATGGCGACGACGGATAATTCGGCGCTCTGCGGGCGGGCTGGCTTGTGAAACGCTTGAGCTCGCCCCATCTATCGGGCAGCACAAGGGAGTTTCACCATGCATGTCCTCGCCCGTATTGCCGTCGTCGCCACGTCTGTTCTGGCTCTTGCAGCCTGTGGCGATAGAAGCGAAGTCGGCAATGTCGGCGTAGACTGGGCAGGAAATGACATTTCCATCGAAGCGGTCGCAGACCCGGAAGTGGATGGCGTCGTTTGCCATCTGGCCTTTTTCAATCGCTCCTTCATTGATCGGGTGAGCCAGGGCAACTGGTTCGAGGACCCCTCCTATTCGGCGCTTGATTGTTCCGCCACTGGCCCGATTAGGGTGGGTGACATATCCATGCGCCCCGGTGGCGAAGAAATCTTTAAGGAAGCGCGCTCCTTGATCTGGAAGTCGCTGCGCGTCACCCGGATCTATGACTCGGCCAATAATTCGCTGATTTATCTGGCCCATGCGCGCCAAATTCAGCAGGGCTCGGGCAAGATGAGCCTGTCCGTCGTGCCCCTCAACGGCCTCGACGTGACCTGGGAAGGCACCGCGCCCGCGGCCCAGCCCATGCAGGGTTCGGTCATCGTGCAGTAAGGGCGCTCTTCGTTTCATTTTCCTGCGCCGCCCTATGCGGGCAAAGCCTTGCCGGGCTCCTGCCAAACAAGGCAAAAGCGTTCCGCCTGCCGCCGCTTCAATGGCGAGGCTAAGGTACGATATTCTCTTTCATGAACCAGTGACCCGCACGAGCGGGCGAAGGATTGCGATAATGTCTATTTTGATCGGCGACACCGCCCCCGATTTCACCCTCGAATCCACCGAAGGCACGATCCATTTCCATGACTTCATCGAAGGATCATGGGCGGTGCTCTTCAGCCATCCCAAGAATTTCACCCCGGTCTGCACCACCGAGCTCGGCTACACCGCCAAGCTGAAGCCCGAATTCGAGAAGCGTGGCGTCAAGGTTTTGGGCCTGTCCGTCGACAAGCTGGAAGACCATGCCGGCTGGGCCAAGGATATCGAGGCGACGCAGGGTGCGGCGCTCAACTTCCCGCTGCTGGCTGATACCGAGGGCAAGGTCGCCCGCGCCTATGACATGATCCATCCAAATGCCGACAATACGCTGACCGTGCGCTCGGTCTTCGTTATCGGGCCGGACAAGAAGGTGAAGCTCAAGATCGAATACCCGGCCTCCACCGGCCGTAATTTCGATGAAGTGCTGCGTGTCATCGACAGCCTGCAACTGACTGCCAAGCACCAGGTCGCGACGCCGGTGAACTGGAAAGATGGCGATGACGTCATCATCGTGCCTGCCGTCTCCAATGAAGCGGCCAAGGCAAAGTATCCCGCCGGCTGGAAGGAGCTTACGCCCTATTTGCGCATTGTTCCTCAGCCGCGCGGCTGATCCGCAGGCAGAGTTTCTCCCTGACGACTTCGGGCGATGGTCAAAACCATCGCCCGTTTTTTATTCGGCAGGTTCGGTCTGCTTGCGCGTCGGATTGTTGGGGTGGGTCGTCCAATTGGCATATTGCCCGGTCACGACGCGTCCGGTGCGCTCGTCCACCGTTCCAACCGGCAATTGTTCGAGCGTGATGCAGTCTTCCACCGGGCAGACATTGACACACAAATTGCAGCCGACGCATTCGTCTTCCATCACCTCGAAATGACGCTTGCCGTCCTTTTCCTTGGCAATCGCCTGATGCGAAGTGTCTTCGCAGGCAATGTGGCAGCGCCCGCATTTGATGCAGAGGTCCTGATCGATCTTTGCCTTGGCGATATATTCGAGATCGAGATATTGCCAATCGGTGACGTTGCGCACGGCGCGACCCGTAATGTCGTCCAGCGAGCGATGGCCCTTCTCGTCCATCCAGTTGCTGAGGCCGGTGATCATCTCCTCGACGATCTTGAACCCATAGGTCATGGCCGCCGTACACACCTGCACATTGCCAGCGCCCAGCGCGATGAATTCGGCCGCGTCACGCCAGGTGGTGATGCCGCCAATGCCTGAAATGGGCAGGCCATGGGTCTGCGGGTCACGGGCTATTTCAGCGACCATGTTGAGCGCGATCGGCTTCACCGCCGGGCCGCAATAGCCGCCATGCGTGCCCTTGCCGCCGACTGTGGGCACAGGGGCAAAATCATCGAGATCCACCGAGACGATGGAATTGATGGTGTTGATCAGACTCACCGCGTCGGTGCCGCCATTCTTGGCCGCACGGGCGGGCTGTCGAATGTCAGCGATGTTCGGCGTCAGCTTGGTGATCACCGGCATCCGCGTATATTGCTTGCACCAGCGGACGACCATTTCGACATATTCAGGTACCTGACCAACAGCGGCGCCCATGCCGCGTTCGCTCATGCCGTGCGGGCAGCCGAAATTAAGCTCGATGCCATCGACGCCGGTTTCCTCGACCAGCGGCAAGATGGCTTTCCATGCTTCTTCTTCGCATGGCACCATGATCGAGGCGACAATGGCCCGGTCGGGCCAGTTCATCTTCACCTGCTTCATTTCTTGCAGGTTGATTTCGAGCGGCCTGTCGGTGATCAGCTCAATATTGTTGAGCCCGAGCAGGCGCCGGTCCGCACCCCAGATGGCGCCATAGCGCGGTCCGTTGACATTGACCACCGGCGGCCCGGCCTCGCCCAGGGTCTTCCAGACCACGCCGCCCCAGCCCGCCTTGAAGGCGCGTTCGACATTATAGGCCTTGTCGGTCGGCGGGGCAGAAGCCAGCCAGAATGGGTTGGGTGATTTGATGCCGACAAAATTATTGCGCAGATCAGCCATTGGTGCCTCCCACCAGATAGCGGTGAATGCTTTCAGCCGCGTCGCGACCCTCGGCCACGGCGGTGACCGTCAAGTCATCGCCCCCGGTGGCACAATCGCCGCCGGCCCAGACGCCGCGAAGTGACGTACGGCCCTCGGCGTCGACGGCGATCTTGCCGCCAGCCAGTTCCACCCCGCCGCCATCTGTCGCCAGCGTCTGCCCGATGGCCTTGAACAATTGATCACAAGCGATAGCGGTGGTCTCGCCGGTTTCGACCAGCTTGCCATCCACCAGGGCGGTATAGGCCAGCGTAACGCCACTCACCTTCCCGCCCTCTGTCAGCACCTCTTTGGGCGCCAGCCAATGGCGTATCGTGACGCCTTTGGCGGCAGCCAGATCCTGCTCGAACAGCGACGCATTCATGTGTTCCTTGCCGCGCCGATAGACTAGGGTCACTTCCTCTGCCCCGAGCAGCCTGGATTGCACCGCAGCGTCGATGGCCGTCATGCCGCCGCCAATGACGACGACACGACGGCCCACCGGGAGGGTGGAGAGATCCGTGGCTTGCCGCAGCACGGAAATGAAATCGACGGCATTGGCGACGCCATCAGCATCTTCATTGGCAGCCCGGAGTGCGTTGACGCCCCCCAGACCGAGCCCGAGAAACACCGCATCATATTCTGCTTCCAGGTCATCAAGGGTGATTTCCCGACCCAAAGCCTGGCCATGGCGAATCTCGATGCCGCCTATGGCTGTGACGTAATCCACCTCGGCCTGGGCAAAGCCGTCAGTCGCCTTATAGGCAGCGATGCCATATTCATTGAGACCGCCGGCCTTGGGCCGCGCATCGAAAACGACAACGTCGTGGCCCTTCATGGCGAGCCGATGCGCCGCCGCCAGTCCGGCAGGACCGGCGCCGACGACAGCCACAGACTTGCCGCTTGGTGCGGCACGTTCAAAGAATTGATGATTGCCGGACATGGCGATGTCGGTGGCATAGCGCTGCAGCAGGCCAATCTTGACCGGCTTGCCTTCCGCTTCCTCGCGGACGCAGGCCTCTTCGCAAAGCTGTTCGGTGGGACAGACACGGGCACACATACCGCCCAGAATGTTCTGCTCGAAAATCGTTTCTGCGGCGCCCAAAGGGTTGCCGGTGTCTATCTGACGAATGAACAGCGGAATGTCGATCGAGGTCGGACACGCATTCATGCATGGCGCGTCGTAGCAAAAATAGCAGCGGTCGGCTTCGACCAATGCCTCATGCCGATCAAGCGGCGGGTGTAGGTCAGCAAAATTGGCGGCGTACTCCGCCGGGTCGAGACGTCCGGGCGCGATGCCCTGCTTTAGAACACCTTGAGCCATCTTGACTCCCTTGCTGCTACATTCCCCAAGGGAACGCTAGCGCAGGTCCAAAATTTTATCAATTGGTCAAATAATGCTTTGGCACCGGTCGCAAATGCTGCCGCATTTCAGCCACAAACGCGGTCTCGGGGCCAATTTTTAGGGCCCTACCTTCAGAAATGGCCATCAAATGCCAGTTCGGGCGGAACCGTTGCGCATCGGTCACAGGTCGCAAAGATGTTCTCCAGATTTGATCCCTGTGTCCTCCTGGGAACAACAATCGTCGCAGATCAGGATTCAGTTTCTAATCAAACCACCAATTCGGTGTGGCAATTGAAGGTTGTTGTCCCCGTCGGAGCGCTCCAATCGCAATTACGACAATTTGGGGCTTTTTCGCTCATATTTCGGCCCCGCCCGGCCAATAGTCAGCGCTCACCACCAACTTCTGTGAGCAAGATCATTGAATAAAACTGTCGTTGTCGCCGCCATTTGCGCTGCATCCATCCTGTCCTTCTCCTCTGCAGCCTATGCCCAGTGTGGCGGCGCGTCCTGGTATGGTCCCGGTTTCCACGGCAAGAAAGCCGCATCGGGACAAACCTTCAACGAAAACGCCATGACAGCCGCGCATCGTTCGCTTCCATTCGGCACCAAACTCAAGGTCATCGACCAGCGCACCGGCGCGTCAGTGCAGGTCACCATCAATGATCGCGGCCCCTTCCACGGCAAGCGCATCATCGACCTGTCCAAGGCAGCGGCCACGGAACTGGGCTTCCGCAACCGCGGGACGACATCTGTTTGCCTCGAGCAGATCTGACTGCTTTCTCTAAATCCCTTTCTGCCTGGTGGACCTCCTCTCGGAGGTCCCGCTCATCTGTTGAAGCTGACGGCATTAGCCGGATGTTAGGGGCTTGCCCCTAGCATTCGCGCCGGACGCAGAAATGGAAGCGAGCGATGCAATGGGGGCATTCGCATATGTCGTAGGATCGCAGGGCGGGCCTGGCGCTGCCCTGATGGATATGGCGCAAGGCCTCGGCTTTAGCGGCGTCGCTCCCTATGTCGGCATCAAGGCGGCTGAACAGCAGGTGCAGCAGTACCCTATCTGCTATTTCCTCTTTTCTGCCGTCGATGATGTGCGCAGCCTGCGCGGCATTGCAGAAACAATCCGGTTTTCACCTGGCCGGCGCCTGCGTTTTTCACCCCTGATCTATTTTGCGGAAAGCCCCTCACTCGAATTCATCGGGGCCTGCATCAATATGGGTTTTGACGATGTCATCACCCTGCCTTTCACGCCCCGCCGTGTGCTGGATCGGATTGCGCGACAGGTCGATAACAGTTTCATCTACTACGAGACGTCTGGCTATTTCGGGCCAGACAGACGAGGTCGGGAGACCGGACCGCAATATATCGGCAAACATCGCACTGGTGGCCCTTTTCGCCGGTTCGAAATCATCCGCAGCCTCACAAATGGCATCAATATCGTGCGCGACGACCAGTTCACGGCCAATGGATTCAGCACTGCCGGCTAGATGTGTGTCTGCAATGCAATCGTTTCAAAATTCTCATCGCCCCGCGCCGCGGCCCTATTCTCACCCTTGGTGAAATCGCCTAGCGTGCAGAAAATATGATTTTTGAGCATTTTCTGTCATGCGATTCGGCCTTGAGCTGCCGCCCCAGATAAAAGTCTTCGGGGCGTTCTTTATTTATTCATTCTGCATGGGCAGCCTCTATCCGCGCCTGCCTGCCATCCAGCAGGCCATGGGCGTCGGCGAAGGGGCGCTGGGGCTTGCCCTGATCGGCGCGGCGCTGGGCACCCTGATTTCGCTGACATTTGCCGGTCCGTTCATTGAACGCATCGGCTATCGCAAAGCCGTGCTGACGGCCCTTCCGCTCCTGTCAGTCTGTTACGCGATTGCCGTATGGTCGCCAAATCCGCTGTCGCTCTTCCTCTTGCTCATCCCCGTCGGCGTCACCATCGGCGTCATCGAAATCATTCTCAATCTTGAAGCAGATCGGGTCGAGCACGCTATTGGACGGCGGATCATGAACCGCGCCCATGCCTTCTGGAGCTTTGGTTTCTTCGCGGCGGGCCTGTTCGGCGCGTTGATGGCGCAGGCCGCCATCTCGCCGCAAATGCACCTGGCACTGATGATCCCGATTGTGCTGGTGGCAACCGTGGTCATTCTGGGTCGATACCAGCCCGCAGCGCACCGGACTGGCGGCAGCACCGATGTCGCCCCGCGTTTTGCCCGCCCCACCATGGCAATCATCGTTCTCGTTTGCGTCTGCATGTCCGCCATGATCATGGAGGGCGCCGGCGCCGATTGGTCCGCAATCTATATGCGCAATATCTTCGCGTCCGAGCCTTTCTGGGCCGGCTTTGCCGTGGCGCTGGGCGCCGGCACACAGGCCGTGGCCCGGTTCTTTGCGGATGGTTTTGTCGAGCGCTTCAATCCGGTGGCTGTCGCGCGCACCCTGCTGTCCATTCTGGGCCTCGGCGCGCTTCTCGTGTTCTTCGCCAGTGAAAGCTGGATGGCCTATCTGGGCTTCGGCCTCATGGGTATCGGCACCAGCGCTCTTTTCCCGCTTGCAATGTCGGCTGCGGCACAGCGCACCGATCGACCGGCAGCAATCAATGTGGCGGCGCTGGCCCAGATTTCCTTTGTGGCCTTCCTGCTCGGGCCGCCGCTGCTCGGTTTTGTGGCTGAGCATTTCGGCATTCGCTGGGCCTTTGGCGTTGGCGTACCGCTCATAGTGCTGGGCTTTGTGACCGCGGGCGCACTCGCCCCGCGTGTTGGCACCAAACCGGAGATCGTCCGATGATCGCCCCGCAGCACCGCATCTATGCCTGCTTCTTCTTTTTTGCCGTGACCACTGGCGCCCTGATGTCGCGCCTGCCCGATATTCAGACCCAGTTCGGCGTGAGCGAAGGCCAATTGGGTCTCACCATGATCGGCATGGCCATCGGCTCGCTGATCTCGCTGACCCTGGGCGCCCCGATTATCGAGAAACTGGGTTTCCGCACCACGGCCTTTTTCACAACGCTGGGCCCGGCTGTGCTGTTCGCCACCATTCCGTGGCTGCCCTCAGCTCCGGCAATGTTCGCCATCCTGTTCATTGTTGGCCTGCTGTCAGGCGCTCTCGAAATCAACCTCAATGTTGAAATCGACCGTCTCGAGACGCAGTCGGGCAAACGGTACATGAACCGCGCGCACGGCTTCTGGAGCGTGGGCTTTTTCGTCACCGCGCTCTTCGGCGCCATGATCCGCCAGAGTGGCATCTCCCCAAATGCGCATATGGGCGTCCTCGCCGTTATCGTCGTGATCGTTGGCGGTTACCTCATCTATGGTGCGGCCAATGCGCCAAAGCCCATGCGCGAACATAACGGCGCAGATTCCCATCGGTTCGCCTTTCCCACCCTTGGCCTGTTGCCGCTCTGCCTTATCGGCTTTGCTGCATTCCTCGTCGAAGGCGCGGGCATTGACTGGTCGGCCATCTATATGCGCGATGTTTTCGCCGTGGAGCCGTTTGTCGGCGGCATGGGCCTGACGCTCTTTGCCTTTTTCATGGCGGTCATGCGTCTCTCCGCCGACCCCATCGTTGCGCGCTATGGGCCACGCCGTGTTGCCGTCGTCATGCTTACCTTTGCCAGCCTCGGCGCGCTGCTCGTGGGCACGGCGCCCCTGCCGGAACTGGCGCTGGCTGGCTTTGCGCTCATGGGGGCGGGGTGTTCCGCCGTTTATCCGCTGGCAGTCTCGGCCGCAGCTCAGAGGACAGACCGTCCTGCGGCGGTCAATGTCGCGGCTCTGGGTCAGGTCAGTTTCGTCGTTTTCTTCCTTGCGCCACCCTTGCTCGGCTTTGTGGCCGAGTATCTCGGCATCAGGGCCTCGTATCTTGTTTGCTTGCCGCTTCTGTTGGCGGGGCTCTGGGCGTCCAGCTTTGCCCTCGGCACGCGCAAGGTCGATGGCCCGGCTACCGCGCTTTCCGAGCCGGCCCATAATGGCTGACGAGCTGCCGCCCATTGTCGATCTGCGACAGTCGGCGACCGCGCTGCGGGTGCAGCGCGGGGTAATGCGGATGCTGCGGCAGCGGCATGACATGGCGTGCTATGCTGAAGTGCCTCTGCGCAACGGCCGCCGTGCCGATGTGCTGGCGGTCGGACCCAAGGGCGAGGTTTGGATCATCGAGATCAAGTCCAGCCTTATCGATTTCCAGGTCGATCGGAAATGGCCCGAATATCGCGAGTTTTCCGACAAATTCTTCTTCGCCAAGCCCTCTGAGCTCGACGCCGAGATTTTTCCCGAGAGCGAAGGCCTCATCGTGGCCGATGGGCATGACGGCGCCATTCTGCGCGATAGTCCCGATACGCCGCTCGCACCGGCTCGGCGCAAGGCGCTGATGCTGAAGCTGGCAAGGCTGGGTGCTGACCGGATCCATGCTTTGATGGACCCTGGCCAGCAGACGATTTGATCGTCAGCGCGGCGCGCGCTTGGCCAGAATCCGCTGCAGCGTACGCCGATGCATATTCAGCCGCCGGGCTGTTTCCGACACATTACGATCGCAGAGCTCATAAACACGCTGGATATGCTCCCAGCGCACCCTGTCCGCCGACATCGGATTTTCCGGCGGGCCGGGCTTGTCTTCGCCAGTGGCGAGCAGCGCGTTGATAACGTCGTCAGCGTCGGCGGGCTTGGAGAGGTAATCCGTCGCCCCCAGCTTCACTGCCGTGACAGCCGTCGCGATATTGCCGTAGCCGGTCAACACCACAGCCCGCGCATCGGGTCGTTTCTGGTGCAGCGCTGAAACAACATCGAGGCCATTGCCGTCTTCGAGCCGCAGATCGACCACCGCATAGGCGGGTGGGTTTTCAGCGACGGCAGCGAGTCCGGCAGCAACCGAACCCGCAATGCGCACATCAAAGCCACGGCGCGCCATGGCGCGTTCCAGCCGGGACAAAAAGGCCGCATCATCATCGACAAGCAGAAGGCTCGGGTCAGCAGCCAGAAGATCTTCAATCGTATCCATGGGCTCTAGATATGCTTTTGCCGCGATTTCGTCAAAAGCTGTCGCCAGCTGATCGCGGCCAGGTGATCCGCACGCGCGCATGGCCGGTGACGCCGAGATTGTCAAAGGTCAGCCGCGCACCCGTTCGTTCGAGCAAGGTTTTGGCGATAAAGATGCCCAGACCCAACCCGCCGGATTGGTGCGCATCACTTCCTGCAGGGTCACGCACACGGCTGGTGAGGTAGGGCTCGCCGAGCCGCGCGATCAGTTCCGGCGCAAAGCCCAATCCATCGTCGGTGATCTCCACAGTGATTGTGGACAATGTCCACGAACTTTCGATCCGCACCGTCTGGCGGGCAAAATCAGTGGCGTTTTCAATAAGATTACCCAGCCCATAGAGCAGGCCCACGCTGCGTGCAAAGACGGGCGGGGGACCCGCGCCCGCTTCGGAGTAAAAGAGAATCACCTTGCCGCGTCCCTCATGCGGGCGCGCCACTTCGGCAAGGATATCGGTCAGCGGCGCCTCCGCAAAAGGGTTGGCCGGATCACTGTCGAGATTGCGCAATTTGGAGAGAATGGCTCGACAGCGGGCGGATTGAGCAATGATCAGCTCGACGTCATCGGCCAATTGACTGCCCTCCTCCACCTCGGCACGCATTTCCTTGGCCGCCAGTGCAATGGTTGAGAGCGGCGTACCAAGCTCATGCGCCGCTGCGGCCGCCAGTCCATCCAGGGCCGAGAGCTGTTCCTTGCGTGAGAGAGCGAGTTCGGTCGCGGCCAGCGCATCGGCGATCTGGCGGGAATCGTGGGCCACGCGATTGGTGTAGGCGGAAATGAACACCACGCCGCAGACAATCGAGACCCAGATGCCGATAACGTAGATGCGGTTGAAGACGATGCGCTCGGCCGGATCCCAGGGCAAAGGCAGATGCAGCACCGAAATCAGCGACGCGATGATGGCGGCCAGCAAGGCGATGGCAAAGGTCTGGCGTTGCGGCAGCGTGGTGGCGGAAACCGAGACCGGCGCCAGGAGCAGCAGTGAGAACGGGTTCTGCAAGCCGCCTGTCAGCGCCAGCAGACCGCCAAGCTGGCAAAGGTCGAAGGCGATCTGTATCGCCGCGACCCTTGAAGACAGGCGGATATTGGCGCCAAAGCGCAGGACCAGTCCGATATTCAGCGCTGCTGATAAGGCAATCAGCCCCAGGCACTCCCAAAGCGGCAGGGGAAAGCCTAGCCCCACATGCACAAAGAGCACGCCGATAGTCTGCCCGGCGACGGCCAGCCAGCGCAGGAGGATGAGCGTTTGCATCCGCAGGGGACGCCAACTGGGGGTCAGGTTCGGAAAAGCGGCCATTTCTGTGCTCATGCAGGGCGCTCCATGGTCAAAAACCGGTTCGCATAGGGACTGGCCCCGGTCATTTCAAGTTCAAAAAAACGACAGGCACATTCTTGATCCCACCCCAGGCGGGACCACGTATTGCGCATCGTGACTGGGAGACGAAACGACATGAACACAGCAATTATCAAACCGCAATGGTCCCCGCTGACCATTGGCCTCATGGTCCTTGGCTTCATCATTTTCTGGCCGCTTGGCCTGGCAATGCTTGGCTACATCCTCTGGGGTGAAAAATTTGGCGGCTCGGCTGAAAAGGCCCAGGCCTATTGGAACAAGGGATGCGGCTATATGCGCTCGAACACCAAGAACCACGGCCGCTATGGCCAAAGCTTCTCCAGCTCGGGCAATGCTGCCTTTGATGACTACCGCGCCGAACAGCTGCGCCGCCTCGAGGAAGAGCGCAATCGTCTCGATGCCGAGATCGATGCCTTCCATGAATATATGGCCAATCTGCGCAAGGCCAAGGATCGCGAAGAGTTCGACCGCTTCATGAGCGAACATCGCGGCAATCGCCAGGGTTATGGCGACAATGGCCACAATGCCGGCGACAACAACGGCTAATATCTTCAAACCATGCATGACTGGCGCCCCGCAAGGGGCGCCTTTTCATTGGGCGGCGATGCACCATTGTCGCATTTCGGGCTATCATGATGCCCGACTCAAATCCCCGGTCCAATGAACCTCTTCTTCCGCACCAAGCAGAGCATTCCCGCCTCGAGCACGCTTGAGCTTGATGGCAAGAGCGTTGAAGTCGTTGTGCGCATCAGCAAGCGGGCCAGCAGCTTTCGCCTTTCCCTGCCCGCCAGCGGGCCGGTGCTGAGCGTGCCGGAGCGGGCGCGCTGGAGCGATGCCGAGGCATTTCTCCACCGCCACCGCCACTGGCTGGCCGCCCGCCTTCCGCGCACAACGCCGGTTAAGCGGCTGGAAGCGGGCGCGCTGCTGCCGGTGCGCGGTGTTCTTCACACCATCGAAGCCACCGGGTCCGTCCGTGGCCGGGTCACCACGCTCCTGGAAGGCGACACTCCCATATTGCTTGCGCCCGGCGCAGCAGAGCATCTGCCGCGTCGTCTTTATGACTGGCTGAAGGCCGAGGCGCTAACCGACCTCAACCGGCAGAGTGCAGTTCATGCCGCGCGGCTCGGCGTAAAGGTCAAACAGGTGCGTCTGCGCAGTCAGTCGAGCCGCTGGGGCTCCTGCTCGTCGACAGGTGCCATCAACTACAATTGGCGCCTCATCCTCGCGCCGCCGCATGTGCTCGATTATGTGGCCGCCCATGAAGTGGCTCATTTGCTGGAGATGAACCATTCGCCTGCTTTCTGGGCGACTGTCGAGCGCACCCTGTCCGACATGGAGCGGGGCCGGGCGTGGCTAAAAGCACACGGTCGGGAGTTAATGGCATGGCAGGCGCCGGGGAAGGACAGCTGAGGCGCTTCCCGCCTCTATCCTGCCCCAATCCTTGTCCTATCAACCTCCCATGCAGCGTGTGATCGCCATCATTGCCCTGATTTTCGCCTTCGCCTCCCTGGCTGGAGCGACGACCGCGCACGCCCATCGATATGTGAGTACGCCCATAGTGGTGCTCAATCATGTGGACGAGCAGAATGTCCCCATTCCGATATTCGTCGTAGTTCAGCGGGGCGAGATCGATCTGGGCGCGGGGATCGTCATGCCTTGCGGTCCCCATCACGGCATTCCGGTGAGCGGGCCTACACTGCCATCAGCCCCGCAATGCGCAGAGCCGACGGCCTCGCTTGCCAAGCCTTTGGGCCAGCATTCAGGCCATCCGCCAATGCGGCCACCCATCGCTATCTGAGCGAACGTCAAAACCCCTTTTTCTCGCTCAGCCCCTTTCGGGGCCAAGGATAGTTCAATGTCTATTGCTCTTGACGCGACTCCGTCGCGCCGCGCTGTTCTGGCTGGTCTCGCCAGCCTCGGCGCTCTCGCTCTTGCCGGCTGTTCCACCACGGGCACCACCCGGGTGACCTCCGCTCCCGTCCAACCGGCGCAGCGCGTGGTTCCGCCAGATGTCCTCGCCATGTATGGCCCGCTTCTTGATGAAGGCTATGCCATTCCGGCCGCGCCTATCCACCTTCTCGATCCCGTCTATTGGCGCCAGGAAGTTGCCGATCCGACGGGTGAAAAGCCGGGCACTGTGGTCGTCGACACCACCAACCGGTTCCTCTATTTCACCATGCCGGAAGGCCGCGCCATGCGTTATGGCGTGGGTATTGGCCGTGCCGGGTTCGAATGGTCCGGCCGCGCCCATATTGCCTATAAGCGCAAATGGCCGGTGTGGACGCCGCCTGCCGAGATGATCGAGCGGCAGCCCGAGATCGAGAAGTATCGCCATGGCCAGCCACCGGGTCTCGACAATGCCCTGGGCGCCCGTGCGCTCTATATCCATCAGGGTAACAAGGACACGCTTTACCGCATTCACGGTAATATGGACGTGCATTCCATCGGCAAGGCAGTGTCGAGCGGCTGCGTCAGGCTGCTGTTCCAGGATGTTATTGACCTGCATGATCGCGTGCCGAATGGCGCGCCGATTGTGGTCATCTGATCAAGCCAAGTCTGCTACCACAAATGCGAAAGGCCCCGGGTTACCCCGGGGCCTTTATCGTTTCAGGGCAAGCGTCAGTTGCCGAATATCAAATCCATCAGCGTGCGCTGGCGCTCAGGCTGCTGATAGACCTCCTGCTGCTGGCCAAGGCCGGCTGGCGGCAACATCTGACCAGTCGGAGCCTGCTGCACAGGCTGAGCCATCTGACCGCCTTGCTGGGCCGGTGCGCTGGGGATCCAGACCTGTTCGCCCGTGGCCGGATCAACAATCAGCATCATCGGCAGGCCTGTTTCCGGATCAATCGGGGCTGAACCAAAGCCGGTATTCTGATCCTGCAGCGGGAGGCCGGTGACAGGGTCGATAGTCTGACCCTGGGTATCGAGCGGGGCGCCATATATTGGCTGGCCTGCAGCGTCGAAACCTGTGACCGTCTGACCGAAGCCATCATTAGTGACCAGTGGCAGGCCGGTGGCCGGGTCAATGGTCTGACCTGTCTGCGGTGTTTGCACAGAGGCCTGGAGCGGCTGCAGCCCCTCTATCGGCAGTCCAGTTGCCGGGTCGATGGCAATTGTCTGGCCCGTGGCCGGATCGGTCATGGTCTGGACCGGCTGGCCTGTACCGCCATCGATATATTCTACCTGCGGCTGGCCGGTTGCCGGGTCCAGAATAACCTGTCCGGTTACCGGGTCGATCATCTGCTGGGCCACGAGCTGACCCGCATAGGAGCCGCCCGGAATAGGTGCAGGGGACTTACCCTCATGCGCCTTGACCATGAACTCGGACCAGATCGCCGCCGGCACGTTGCCACCCGAGAGCTTGGTGCCCTTGTTGTCGTCATTGCCCAGCCACACACCGGTGACCATGGACGAGGTATAGCCAACGAACAGCGCATCGCGCGATTCCTGGGACGTGCCGGTCTTGCCGCCAAAGTCCCATCCGCCCAGGTTGGCGCCGCGCCCTGTACCGACCTCAACGGCGGTTTTCAGCATGTCATTCATCTGCGCCAGAACGGTGGGATCGACAACACGGCCGGGACCCGCATCCGAGGATTCATACAAGACCTCGCCACTCACCGATTCAATCTTGGTGATGACATTGGGGATGACCCCCATGCCGCCATTGGCAAAGGGTGCATAGGCGCTGGTGAGCTCGAGCAGGTTCACTTCCTGCGTACCCAGAGCAATGGAAGGCACCGCCGTGAGATTGGATGAGATGCCCATGCGCATGGCAACCTCGATCACCTTTTCAGGGGTGACGTCGATGGCGAGGCGCCCGGCAATAGTATTGAGCGAATAGGCGAGGCCCTGACGCAGAGTTACCGTGCCGGCATATTTGCCGGTCGAATTACGCGGGCTCCAGCCATTATATTCAAACTGGGCGTCCTCAGCGAGAGTATCGGGCGTATAACCCTTTTCCATCGCCGCCATATAGACGAAGGGCTTGAAGGTGGAACCGGGCTGGCGCTTGGCCGTCACGGCGCGGTTATACTGGCTGGCCTGATAATCGACGCCACCCACCATGGCCCGCACAGTGCCATTGACATCCATCGCCACGAGCGCGCCCTGCGTAAAACCGCGCTTCGGGCCTTCCTCGGCCACCTTTTCCTTGACGATGAATTCGGCGTCCTTCTGCATTTTCCAGTCGATAGTCGTCTGGACGATCACATCGGACTCGATCTCACCGATATAGGCGGTCATGAGGCTTTCGACCCAGTCGGCGACATAGGATTCCGAACCGACGACGCGTGTGCGCACGCTCTGGTCCGGGTCGATACGGGCCGCGTTTGCTTCTTCGGCCGTGATATATCCCTCTGCCGCCATGGAGTTCAGCACCAGACGCTGACGCTCAATAGCGCGCTCGGGATTGACCTTCGGATTGTAAGCAGAGGGCGCGGGCAGGATGCCGACCAGCATTGCCGCCTGACCGAGCGAGAGATTGCGCGCGGAAACGCCGAAATAGGTCTGCGCCGCCGCTTCAATGCCGGTCGCGCCGGCGCCGAAATAGACGCGGTTCATATAGAGTTCGAGAATTTCATCCTTGGTGAAATTCTGCTCCAGCCAAACGGCCAGAATAGCTTCCTGAACCTTGCGGCCGAGCGTCTGGTCGGGAGTCAGGAACAGGTTCTTGGCCACTTGCTGGGTGATGGTCGAAGCGCCGCGGGTCACTTCACGCGCCTGCACGGATTCCACCAGCACGGCGAGCAGGCCCACCGGGTCGACGCCGAGATGGCTCATAAAGCGCCGGTCTTCGCTGGCGATGAAGGCGGCCGGTACATATTGGGGCAATTCGCGGAAAGTCACCGCTTCGCCGCCGGTCTGGCCACGGTTGGAAATCAGGCTGCCATCGGCGGCGAGAATGCGGATATTAGGCGGACGCTCCGGAATGGCCCAGGTATTGGACGCGGGCAATTGCGCCCCGAAATAGACCACGACGGCAATTGCGGCGAGGCCACCCCAGAGGCAGGCAACAAAGCCCCACCAGAGCAGACCCATGAGAAATCCGCCAGAACGGCGCTTCTTCTTTGCCTTGGCAGGCTGTGCCTTGCCGCGGCGCGGGGATTTGCCCTGCCTGGGCGGCTTGCCCGGAGGCTGACCGCCACCGCCGCCGCCGCTGCGACGTTCTTCTTCCACAACAAAGTTGACCGAATGGCCAAGCGTCGGCTCAACGCGTGCGCCCCTGGCAGCGCGGGGTTGCGGTTTGCCGCCCTGGCTGGGCCGGGCGCCTACGCGATCATCGGCCGAAATGCGAAAATCCATTGAGCAGACCTGTTGCAGAAAACATTGGCGCCGCTTTTACCCTGTTCCACGCCGAAGCGAAACCAGTGGTAAGCGAAGGGTTAAGATTTGCCGCTGGCATTGGGCGGCATAGTTCCTCGCGCGACTCTCGTTGCAATGCTTGTCCATGGCAATTGTGGCTGGTTTATGTGAGGTTTCTTCGTCCGCACGCCATTGTTGTATGGGCACCACAGGCGAGGATTTGACCGGCAAAGCCGCATCGCGCATAGAGCAACAATGTTTCGCTTTCTGTGCCTCATGTCCGTGTTGCTGCTAACAACGCCCGTGCTGGCCTCTTCCGCCATCGATGCCGCGTTTAAAAATGCCATTGCGGCCTTTGAACGAGCGGCACCGCAGCTTGGTGTTGAAAGCGCGGGCGTGGATGTTGCGGCCTATGGAAATGCCCTGCGAAGCCGCAGCTTTGACTCCGGCTTCTGGGGCGGCTCAATCCGCCTCGACGTGGTGAAACGCGACACGGATGAGGGTTCGTGCAGCCGTTTTGCGGCCTATGTGCGCATCCCGCCTGAAAACGGCGTCATCCGGCTTGTGATCTGTCCGGAATTTGTCGACCAGGGCAATGATGGCCTGCGTGCGCTCACTATCCTGCATGAAATGGTGCATGTGGTCGCCGGGCCCGACGAATGCCGCGCCATGGCCTTTGCGGCGCGGGTGGAGTTCATCGCCACGGGACAGTACACGCCGGTGGAGCGCTACTGGCAGGTCAATGGCTGCCACCGCTCGGGCTATGCCCTGCCCTAAAAGCTGACGGCCTGTTCGGTAGGCTCGGGTCGCATGATGGCGGCAATTTCAGGCCAGCGCGCCCTGAAAGCCTCGACACAGGCCGGGTCGAAATGCGTGCCGCTGAGGCTGACGATTTCAGCATAGGCCTTTTCGAGCGGCCAGGCGGGCTTGTAAGGGCGCTCGGAGCAGAGGGCGTCAAAAACGTCGGCCAGGGCGACGACCCGGGCCTCAATGGGGATGTCGTTGCCCGAGAGCTTGTCGGGGTAACCGGCGCCGTCCCAGCGTTCGTGATGGCTCTGGGCGATCAGCTCGGCGGTACGGATCAGTTCGGAATCGCCACGGCCCAGAATGCTGGCGCCGATGGTCACGTGTTCACGCATCCGCGCCATTTCTTCGGGTGTCAGTTTGCCCGGCTTGCTGAGGATGGCGTCGGCAATGGCGATCTTGCCGATGTCGTGCAAGGGGGCTGCGAGATAGACGATGCGACATTTCTCGGGGGAAAGCCCGATGCCTTCGGCGATGATTTGGCTGATCAGGGCCACGCGGGAGACATGTTCGCCCGTGTCACCGTCGCGATATTCGATGGCCCGGGCCAGGCGCCAGATGACTTCTTCCTCGCGGGCGACAAGGTGTGCGGTAGCGCGTTCTACTTCGCGGGCGAGCCATTGGGCGCGGTCGACCAGTTCGACCTGGGCCTGGCGGAGGGCGAGGAGATTGACGACGCGGGCCTGGAGTTCGGTGGCGTCGAAGGGTTTGTGCAGGAAGTCCGTCGCGCCGGCCTTGATGGCCTCGATGCGGACCAGCTTGTCCATGTCGGAGGTGACCATGACGATGGGCACGAGGCGATAGTCGGGGCTGGCGCGGAGGGCGGCGGTGAAGACCACGCCATCCATTTCGGGCATGATGTGATCGACGATCACCAGATCGAACTGGGTCTCGGCACAGCGCTCCAGTGCCTCGACCGGGTTGAGGCAGAGCTCGATTTCGGCGTCCACCGCCTCCTGGACGATGGAGCCGATCAGCGCCAGACTCGAGCGGCTGTCATCGACAATTAGCAAACGCATTACCAGCCCCCAGGCCCTTTGGGGGCATGATACGCGTCAGCCCTTATGCGGAGCTTAACGCGGCGAGATCAGCGCTTTAGGCGGTCCAGCCTCCGTCGATGACATGGATCTGCCCGGTCGTATAGGTGGCGCCAGCGAGATAGACGGCAAGGTCCGCGACCTCTTCGGGGCGGGCAATGCGGCCGATGGGCTGGCGGGCGATGAAGGCTTTCTTTGCCGCCTCGAAATCGCCCGTAGCGTGCCAGCGTTCGTGGAGGGACGGGCTGTCCACGGTGCCGGGGCAGATGGCGTTGACGCGGATGTTGGAGGTGGTGAAATCGGCCGCGATGGATTTGGTGAGGCCGATGACGGCGGCCTTGGAGATGGAATAGGCGGCGCGATTGGGCACGCCCTTTACCGAGGAGGCGACGGTGGCCATGTTGATGATGGCCCCGTCCTTGCGCTCAAGCATCTGCGGCAGCACGGCCTGGATGGTGCGGATCTGCGCCTTGACGTTGAGATCGAGCGCGAAATCGAGGTCGCTGTCGCTCATTTCGAGCACATTGCCGCCGTGCACCACGCCGGCGCAGTTGAACAGCACGTCGATGCGGCCGATGTCGGCGACGGCCGCGCGCACCGCATCGGCGGAGAGCACATCGAGAAGGCGCGTCGTGACATTGGCCACGCCGTCAAGATCGGCCAGCCTTGCGGCATTGACATCGGTGGCGATGACCTTTGCCCCGGCACGCGCAAAAGCCTCGGCCGAAGCGCGCCCGATGCCCTGGGCCGCCGCCGTGATGAGCACGATTTTGCCAGCCAGATCCGCCATTGTCTTCCCCTCGCATTTTGGCGCCATTTGCGCGGCGGCAGAGGTAAACCCGGGCGGCGGGCGGTGCAAGGGGCGAGGTGGCTTCGGACACGACTTCGCGCCGGGCGAGGTGAACTCCCCGGTTTTGCCTTAGTTGATGGTGCCCCGAGGCGGATTCCGCCTCTGGATATTTTTTAGTGAGACGAAATTCGCCTCGGGGCGCCGGGAATGCTTGCAGGGGGTTTACTAGGGGGACATTACTGCCGCGAACCCATCCCCGGACACAGCCCCCGTAACGATTCAGGGGCCTCCCGACTGTCACCGGGCAGTTGATCGTTACAACTCCACCGCCGCCCGGTTGATGGGGGCATTATCAACGGATGCGGGGACCCGGGGATAAATTATTTTCTTCTCGTTCGACCTGCTGCGCAAGGAGAGACGGCGGCAGTTCCCGTTCCGATTGCACGAGCCGCTGCACCAGCTTGCGGCGTATCTCAATCATGTCTGCCGCCCGCTTGGCCTCTTCCATTTCAGCCTGGGCGGCGGCGCGGATGGCCGCCTTGCTGCCGGGGCGCGGCGCCAGCCGCCTGAGCCTTTGGATAAAACGGCCGGTTGTCGACCAGACCGGCTCGTCAAAGCGCGCATCCCATTGGCTATGGCGTGTCTCGAACGTGACCAAAGCCGTCAGCGCTTCGGCCAATTGCGCGGAAAGCCCGGAAAAATGCGGCGCCGCCAGCGGCAGCTCGCGCGCATAGCGGGCCTCCCGAAACGGCAGCACCTCATAGAGCAGTGCTTCGGCCTTCACCCGCATATCATCAGGCACCGCGCCGCCGGGCCGGCTGCGGGCAGCCGTCTCAACCTGCCGGGCGAGGCTCTGCAGCTTTTCAAACAGGGTTTCGAAGCGATCCACCTGGCGCGGGGAAATTTTCGGCTTTGGTGATTGGGGCATGGTGCTCTCCGGCTGTGATGGACAGGAGAGAGTAGGCGTGGGTGAAGGGGGCGGGGATTAGTTTTCTAAGTCTTTGCTTTGGATCGCTGACCGAATACAGTTCGGAACTTAAACCCCGATATGGATTACAATGTCAGAAACCACCCGCGTATTTGACGAGCAAGACTTCGCACAAGGTGACATCCTACTCCTCGACGGATTTGGACAAACTTCTACTGCTCCGAGCTATGGCATTGTAATAAATGCAGATTGCGATCTGGCCAACAACAAGACCGATGGGGTGGTCGCGATTCTTCCGGTCTATACTTTCGAACGCTATCTAGAAGCCTTCTGGATACCGAATCACCTAGACGCCGAACTAGCCAAGTGCGTGCAGTCCGCGTTGAAAATATGTGGCATACCTGAGGCAGAGGGGGAGGCGCTCGCGCTTTGGTTGAGAGAAGCGGATCACTTGACCGCTTCGTCTGCGCTCATTGCCACTCACCAACTACCCACAAACAAACATCGGGAGCTACACGATACGTGTCGGGCGATATCGCTGCTACTTTCACATCAAGGCTTTCGTGCATTCCAGCAATTTTGTCAGACACAAAAGGATCCAAGAGCGTATGCGCGAAAACAACTCGACGCCGCACGAAAATCAATGGGGGAGGGGCACTTCTTTCTCTCTGAAATTGCTGGACAACCAGAGATCGGGTTTGTTGTACGTATGCGGAGAATATTATCGCTGGACGCAGAGGATTGTTTCCGCAACGTCGCCAATCTTCGCGCTAGCACCTCTGGATCACAAAAAACAGGTGCCCGAATAGCCCGTCTCTCACCAGCGTTCAAGTATCGCGTCTCTCAGCTATTTGCCTACCAATTTTCTCGAATAGGTCTACCCGATGAGGTCACTGCGCTGTCCGCTCTGGCGATTGACGACCTAGTCGCCCGCATTGAAGGGGTTTAGCGGTGAAGTACCTTGTTCTGACAGCAGGAGCTTTGTTCAAGCTCTCCCAGTTCGCTATCTCCGATAGCTGGTTCGAATCCTATTCTTTGCCTGAGGATTCTGCAGGCCTAAAAAGGATCGAGATTGAGGATCTTGTCTATATTATTGAATCCAATAGCGATTCGGACGACATCCCCATTGTCTTAATTGAAATGAATATATTCAATGGTCAGGCAAATGTTGCGACGCTCGACAGAATAATTACTGTTGGACGATCCATCTACAGCGACAGCGTCATTGTTCCAACTGCATGGCGCCCTCATCGAGAGGGCTCGATGATGTCTATCACGCCATCCCCAGGACCAAATTGGCGTGAGAGAATACATTTTGAAAAGCGGCCACGGTTAACAAACGATTTGGTAGTTTTTGAGCGAACTGCAGAGACACGGCACTTCGACAAATTGCGAGTTCCGCTGGATGTCCACAAAAAAGCACGTGACAATTTTGCGAACGCAATTTTGTCTCCCGCCCCACCTCAGACCAGTGCGTCGCTTGCCGGCATCGTCTTAAGTCAAAAGCTTCCGCACGGCTTTGTTCAGGGTTTATCCCTTGAACAGTGGTACTCGAACAAACTTACGGAAGAGCAGCGCACCTTCGTAAATAAGCCCCATGACGGGCCCGTGAGACTTCGAGGATCCGCCGGTACCGGCAAGACAATATCTCTCGTCATAAAATGCTTGGTCGACGCCGTCGCAGCTCACGAAGCAGGGCGAAGCGTGAGGTTTGGGTTTCTGACGCACAGCGCGGCATCCGTTGATCTTGTCAATTCGATATCTGAAAGTCTTGATCCGGTCGGCATAATCTTTGGACAAAGTCCTGCCGCAAAGGTGGAGATTCGAACGCTATATGATCTAGCGGATAAACAGTTAGGCTTTTCACTCGCGGACTTGCGCCCGCTTTCGCTTGATGGGCGAGAGGGCCGCAAGCTGCAAATGGAACTGATTGCAGAATCTCTCTCTCAAATGAGCGCTTCTGGTATCGTCAGAGCTCAGTTCTCCGATATTTCCTCAGAAATGTTGGAAGCGTGGAGAGCGCCCACTTCCGACAACGGTAGGCGTCTAGTTGCAGAAATCATGAATGAGTTCGCGAGCGTGTTGGACGCCGAAGGGGTGAGGGCCGGAGAAGAAAAGGGAATGAAGTATATTAACGGCGGGAGTCCACGGGCGTCGTGGCAGATGAACCTTCCGCTGGAAGTAGATCGGCGCTTCCTACTAGAGGTCCACCGGCGGTACCGGAAGATGCTCGCGGAAATGGGGACCCTCAGCGTTGATCAAATGGTTGGAGACTTTAATTCATTCCTGGATTCCAATCGATGGAGCTCCATTAGAGGCCGCGAGGGCTATGACGCGCTTTTTGTCGATGAGCTTCATTTATTTACCTCAATTGAGCGGCAAACTCTCCACAAATTAATCAAACAAGCCGTTGATGATGAGGGGAAGCCTAGACGTCTTCCGATTTTTATGGCCTACGATATAAAACAAAGCACAAAAGATACGTTCTCTCAATTTGGAGAGTCAGGCAGCATATTCACATCTTCCTCAAAGTTAACAAATTCAGACCTAATTAAACTTAGCAAAGTTTTCAGATACACACCGGAAATCGCTGAATTCTTGACAGACTTGGACGCGAGCTTTCCTGCCGTAGATATACCTGGCGAATGGGAAGCGTACTCTGGGGAAGCGCAATTGTCGGGCGGACCAAAGCCGACCCTTACCGTACATAAGGATGACGTGACGCTGTTTCGATCTGTTTTTGATGAGGCGCGTGACGTGGCTTTGAAAACTGACGGCGGCGGTCGGCGTGTTGCCGTACTTTGTGTAAGCCCTGAAATGTTCGAGACGTATCTGGTGGCTTCTCGGCAATACAAGGGAAAATTGATTACCATTTTGGGTCGCGACGGCGATGATGAGCTTCGTCACGCTGGAAGGCGCTTCATTTTCAGTATGCCTGAATATGTTGCTGGGCTGCAATTCGACACGGTGTTTTTGGTACACCCCAATGTGCAAGAGGCACCTATCGGTGCAGGTGACGGCCTACGCAGACGCTTTATTTCGGACGTATATCTTGGGTCATCGCGTGCGGAGCGATCTCTGAGGTTGCATTCGAGTGCTGAACGTGGGGGGCCTTCTGACGTGCTTAAGCTTGCCATACAGCGTGGAAACCTACTTACGGAGCAGTAGCTAGTACACCATTCGCACCCAGCGTCCTGACTATAGCTGCCTGCGGCAGCGACCCGGCAACTGGCCTGTCGTCGCGCCACCGGCGCCTCGGCTTGGAGGGCGGCCTCGCCCTGCGAGCTTAGCACTCCGGGCCTAGCCGACTAAAATCGCTCCACCGGAGCGACGTTGGGACGAGGGTTCAGCGTGTAGAACTAGCCCGGGTGCCCGCTGCCTGCGGCAGCGACCCGGCGACTAGCCAACCTCGCCCTGCGAGCGTAGCTCTTCGGGCCTGAGACCCTAAAATCGCTCCACTGGAGTAACCAAGGGACGAGGGTTCGGTGTGTGGAACTAGCCCGGGTGCCCGCTGCCTCTGGCAGCGACCCGGCGACTAATCTGCCAAGGCGCCACCGGCGCCTCGGCTCGGCACGAAGTGCCGACCGATTAGTCGTCACCCATCTTCAGCGCCTTGATAAACGCCTCTTGCGGGATTTCTACATTCCCGTATTGCCGCATACGGGCCTTTCCCTTTTTCTGCTTTTCGAGCAGTTTGCGCTTACGCGTCGCGTCGCCGCCATAACATTTGGCCGTCACGTCCTTGCGCATGGCGCGGACGGTTTCGCGGGCGATGATCTTGCCGCCGATGGCCGCCTGGATGGGAATGACGAAGAGATGCGGCGGGATCAGCTCCTTGAGTTTTTCGCACATGACGCGGCCGCGGGTTTCGGCAACAGACCTGTGCACCAGCATGGAGAGGGCATCGACCGGCTCGGCATTGACCAGGATCGAGAGCTTAACCAGATCGCCGGTCCGATGCTCCGCCAGCTGGTAATCAAAGCTGGCATAGCCCTTTGAAATGGATTTCAGCCGATCATAAAAATCGAACACGACCTCATTGAGCGGCAGGTCATATTCGACCATGGCGCGACTTCCGACATAGGAGAGGTTGCGCTGCACGCCGCGCCTGTCCTGACAGAGTTTCAGGATGGCGCCGAGATATTCGTCGGGCGTGAGAATGGTCGCCTTGATCCAGGGCTCGCGGATTTCCTCGATCTTCATCACGTCCGGCAGATCGGCCGGATTATGCAGATGCATGGTCTCGCCATTGGTGAGCAGGATTTCATAGACCACGCTGGGCGCGGTGGCGATGAGATCGAGATCGAACTCGCGGGAGAGGCGCTCCTGGATGATTTCGAGGTGGAGCAGGCCGAGGAAGCCGCAGCGGAAGCCGAAGCCTAGGGCGGCGCTGGTTTCCATTTCAAACGAGAAGCTGGCGTCGTTGAGCCGGAGCTTGCCCATGGCGGCGCGCAGCTCATCAAAATCGCTCGCATCGACCGGGAAGAGGCCGCAGAAGACCACCGGCTGGGCCGGGCGGAAATCGGGGAGCGGCTGGGCGGTGGGCTTTTTGTCGTCGGTGATGGTATCGCCGACATTGGTATCGGCGACTTCCTTGATCGAGGCGGTGAAAACGCCCAGCTCGCCGGGCGTCAGCTCCTTGACCTCGACCAGTTTGGGCGTGTTGACGGCGACACGATCGAGCTCATAGACGGCGCCCGAGGCCATCATGCGGATGCGCTGGCCCTTTTTCATCACGCCATCAATGATGCGGACGAGAACGACGACGCCGAGATAGGTATCGTACCAGGAGTCGACGAGGAGGGCTTTCAGCGGGGCGTCGATATCGCCCTTGGGGGGCGGCAGGCGGGTGACGATGGCTTCGAGCACGCCCTCGATATTGAGGCCGGTCTTGGCGGAAATTTCGATCGCGTCCGAAGCGTCGATGCCGATGACGTCCTCGATCTGCGTCTTGACGCGCGGAATGTCCGCAGCGGGCAGGTCGACCTTGTTGAGGACGGGGACGATCTCGTGATTGGCTTCGAGCGCGTGGTAAACATTGGCCAGCGTTTGCGCTTCAACGCCCTGGGAGGCGTCAACGACGAGGAGCGAGCCTTCCACGGCCGACATGGAGCGCGAAACTTCATAGGCGAAGTCAACGTGGCCGGGCGTGTCGATGAG
>JAEYTY010000058.1 GCA_023433775.1 Pseudomonadota bacterium
GAGGAGTGTTTGCCAGACTCCTTCAATGGGCGCGGGCGGAACGAGCGGCATTTCGGGCTGCACCGGCACTTGCGCCAGGACGCCAGCGGCAAGGCTCCAGCCCAGCGCAATGACCAATCCGGCCCGAACCAGCTTCCGCAACCCGCCGACACTGCTCATCTCAGCTCCGCCATTGTGGAGGTGTGACCCTCGCGCCGGTCCCACGCGCGATTCGTCAGAAAGTTCGCCGCTACATTGCCGCGAAACGCGCAGGCTACCAAGTCAATTGCAGGGCGCCGGCGCCCGGGCGCGGCAGACGGGGATCACGCCGCGCGAATATGGGACCCATCCCAAAAACCACTTGCTATCCCCCGGAGGCCCCGCTATCCACCCCGTGACGGAGAGGTGGCCGAGTGGTCGAAGGCACACCCCTGCTAAGGGTGCAGATGGGCAACTGTCTCGAGGGTTCGAATCCCTTCCTCTCCGCCAGTTTCCAGAAACTCATTGTTTTCAGCGATTTAGGCTCCCGGAGAATTTTCGGGACTCATACACATGCATGATGCTTGTGTCGTTCCGTTCTCCGGCCCCTTGGCTCTGGAATCGGAGACGAGCATGGCGGCCAAGTGCGCCTATGTGGAAAAGGTTGGTGCAGTCTATTATGTGCGCAAGCGAATCCCCCGCGCCTGGAGCGGACGGGGGGAGGGCGAAGTCGTGCGCATGTCGCTACGGACCAAGGACCGGGTGACGGCGATCAAAAGAGGGCTGGAGGCGCTGGCCGTGTTCGAAGAATTGCTGCAGATGAAGCCGAAGGATGCGCTGATGCATTTGACGCGCCGGCTCATCGGCGAACAGATGCTGCGGCCCGAAGCGATGACTGGGGAGGACTTGACCCGGCGTCGGGCGCTGGAGAGCGTGGGTGCCAGGATCATCAAACGGGCCCGCCAGGATCTTAACCTTGGGGAGAACTTGGACGGCATCTACCAGGAATTGGTTCATTTCAACCGGGCCACGGTTGAAGGCGAGGCCATCTATGGTCGGCTGTCACCGGAGGAAAGGGTCCAACGCGGTGGAGGTAGCCGCGTGATCGACTTGTCCGGCTTCGATGCGGTGCTGGCGGAACTCGGCGCTGGGAAGACCGCAAGCCCGGTGACGAGTGCAGCCAATATTTCTACTCCTGCTGACGGTCCCCGCGCACAGTCGGAACCGGTACAGCGCCCCGATCTTGCACCGGTGGCCGCAGAAGCCAAGGTATCAACGCCTGCGACCTATACATTGCGCTATCTTATGAAGGACTATTTCAAACGGGGCGGTAAGAAGACCGGATCGGATAATCGCTCTAATGTCGAACGCGCGGTGAAACTGTTCGAGGACCTGTGTCCCGAGGTTAAAACAGTGGCCGTGATGAACCTCGACCTAGAACTTTGGGATCAGCTTTACGAGTTCGTGCAGGAGCTTCCGCGATTGCGCGGACAGGCAACGCCCACCGATCTCGTTGCCTTCACCCGCGAGATGCAGGCGGAAAGCGACGACTATCCCAGGCTTGCCGCTTCCACGCTCAACTCCAATTATCTTGGCGCCATCACGCGCATGGTCAGTCATGGCAACAAGCGGCGCTTCTTCATGTGGCAGGCGCCCTCCATGGTCATCCCCGAGGGCAAGCGCGCGACCAAAAGCCGTGCCAAGGCGCCCTTCTCACCCGAGGAAATCACCGCGGTCACGTCCTGTCCCGTGTATCTGGGCAGCGCCTCGCGCCATCATCGCTATCAGCCGGGTTCGACCATCTATGCGGATGATCACATCTATTGGTCACCGCTGATTGCCATGCATACCGGTATGCGGGTGACCGAAATCGGACTCTTGCGGCCCGAGCAATTGCAGACCTGGTTTGGCCAGCCGACCATCGTGCTTGAACTCGACGGCGACGAGGGTGATGCACTGGGTCAAGAGGGTTACAAGACCAGCAATGCCGTCCGGCGCGTTCCGATCCATCCGCAACTGGTCGAGCTCGGCTTTCTCGATTTCTGGCGCAGCCAGGAGAGTGCTGGCGCAAAGCGCCTGTTCCCGAACTGGACGCAACATATCAAGGGCGGCAAGGACGGCAGGCCGGAAGTGCATTACGAGGCGGACTTCTTCAACACCCATCGTATCAAATGGGGTGTTCCGTCGTATCGTAGCGCCAAGCTGACATTCCACTCTTTCCGCGGCTTTTTTATTCAGGCCTGTCATGATGCCGGGATTGATCCGTATACGATCCTCAAATGGGTTGGGCATGACGAGGAGACCGAAGGCAAGACAAGCGAGGTTCACCGCAACTACCTGAGCCAGGACCTTACGCAGGAAGAGGTCACCGAAATTGCCAAGGTGAAAGTGCCAGTCGGACCGATCGTGACGTTTCTGGACTGGCTGAAAGGTCAGAACTAAGGGCGAATTGTGGCCGACACCGAGGGCGTGACAATGTCCTTGTGAGTTTCGCTCGGGCAGAAAATAATGAGGCCGAAAATAAGTAGGTCATTCCCCGCGAGGCACTCTCATGTCTGTTGCCAACGACATTCACGCCAACGCTATCGCCTTGCTCCACCGTCTGCCCGAGCCGAATCTCGCGCCGGCCAGCACTAGGCTTTATATGACGACGCTCAAGCGGATGATGGCCGAAGACGCAGTAGAGCCGCTGCGGGCCGGTGATGCGCGCGACACATATAATGTGCGGCGCGCCGCGCTTCACGCCGGCACCTGGATTCTGCTTCGGCATCATCTCGACGCCTTCCTTGTCGCCAGCGAAGCCGGAGACCGAACGGGTGCGCGACAGGCCCTCGATGTCCTGGAACGCATCGTCTCCCGCTGCGGCCCAGCGATCGAGCGCGATCCGCCCATGGATCGGGACCAATCGAGTTTCGCGGGTCCGCCTTCGCGCTGGACCGAGGCCGAGGGGCCAAAACCCCGGCGTGGCAAGGCCAGCAAGAAGCATGTGCTCAAGTTCCTTCCCGCTGACTGGACTGAGCGCATCTGGCGGGCGGCCCAGGCAGAAAACTGGAAGTATCTCGATGCCCTTGCCGTTCACATGCTGAGCCCGGTTCGGCCCGCCGAGTTCGTGCCCGGCCAGCGCGAAGGGCGATTCGTCGATGGCATAAAAGTTCAGCTCGATGGCGATGTGCTCGTCATCGGCGTTGCACCGGTCAAATCGCATGGGGGCAAGTACGGGACCGGGGAGACGGAAATTCGGCTCGATATCCGGCATGGTCATCCCGCCATCGCCCATCTGGTGAGGTTGTGCCGCGAGGGCGGTGGGGCCATCGTCGTTTCTCTTTCTGGCACCAATTCCATGCGGAAGGCGCTGGCGAAGCTGGGGCACAAAGTTTTGGGCGACGCAGTGGTCGTGACCGGTTACCTGTTCCGGCACCAATATCTGGCGGACCTGAAGGCGACGGTGGGAGCCGGAACGGAGGTTGCGGAGGCAGCCGGCCATTGCACTGACCGCACTCAGGCGCGATATGGCCGGGTCGAGCATGGGCGACGGCGCGGGGAGTTCATCTCGGCAAAGGCCAAGCGTGCACCAAAGGCGACTAATATCCTGAGGGCGTTATCATTGAGAGATGCTTCTGTCCCCAAGGGTCCAGGTGGTCCGATGAGATAGGTGCCATCAGAGGATTGCCCCGTTGGAGATGCCGACCCGCCATCTCTTTGGTTGGTCGCAATAGCGCCGGCGTGGACGATTCCATCGTCTGGCCAGTAGTCGCAGGCATGCTAGAATTCAAGCAAGCTACCCTGCTTGAATGCTAGCATTATAGCAATCGGAGCCTCACTTCCGGTCCACACGCGATGAGTGTGGAACGTCGCGACCATAGTGGCTCAGCAGCAGGGCCAGTGCCTCGTGCATCAACGCCTCCATCGGCTTGTCCGCGTCCAGCGCGAGCTGCTTTAGGGCCTTGCGCTGAGATTTACTGTACCGTACCAGCACTGGCGCAACTGCTTGGACATTGTCGCCGGGGACGAATTGATGTGGCTCCTCCCCCACCAGCCCACGCTCGAATCGGCTCATGACGTTCTCCGTTTTATGGTCTGCAACACGCGGTGCCAGAGAACCAAGTATTCGGCCGAGGCGGGGCCGGCGGGTTCGAACTCGATGATACCACGACCTAAGGCAGTCGCGGTGACAATAGGTTGACGCGCGGTTATCTGCCCCGACCAGATATGACTTGTCCGGGTCTGCAGAGACTTGCGCGCGTCGCGCATCGCGGGATTGTCGATCATTTCACGCCGGGGTGCGGCGGAACTGAGAACAACGAGATAGGGCGCCTGGTGGACCTCGAGATGACGAATCCACTGCTGGGCGGTGGCGAGGTCGAACAAGGAAGGGCGAGCGAGCAGAAGGAACTGGTCGGTGGACCGAACAAGTGCAGGCCAAGCCTCGCCAGGCTGCTGGGGGTGGTCGACGAGAATGAGGTGGAACCCCTCCTTCCTGCCTTCACTGCAACTGGTCTCGATCTTATTGTACTCACACGCTCTAACGGTGATGTGAGGGTCATCACCGCGTGCTTTTGACCAGGAAGAAACAGAGCGCTGCCGGTCACAATCAAGCACCAGGGTGCGAAGTCCCTTTGCCGCAGCGATGACCGCGAACTGGGTGGTGGCCGTGCTTTTGTTCGCCCCACCTTTGCCGACAAAGCAAAGGGTCGGGCAGGTCTTGAATTGCCATGGGCGACGATGGATCAAACGCAGTGCCGCCAGCAACAGGCGCTTGTCAAGCGAAGGGTCGTACGCTCCTTCACGTTGGAGCAGACTGCGAGCCACCTCGACATCGGTGAGCGGCGTTTCGCTCTGGCCTCTCCCGAAAAGGGCAGCGACCGCCTGGGCCGCGCTTGCTGGACTAATCTCTATCTTCATCGGTGCCGCTCCGGAAAAATGCACATAGGCACGATGCTAGGGCAGGGACCGGCATTAGAAAAATGTATTTTTGTAGAGAAAATCAGGAACTTGGCGATGGCCCCGTATTCACTGGACAAAGCAACAGTCGGAATAACACCGGCCAGTCGCTAGCATGCTTGCATGATAGCTGATCGGTCGCGAGAAGGGCGATTGCGCAGCGTTGAGGGGTGGCTAAATCTGATCTGCATTTGGTTACTGGACATACCCCAAGTAAACTGTACCACCCGATCGACCTGGAGCGTACTCCCTACGGAGAAGGTGCGGCCTAGGTTTTGGCAGTTCCACGTCATGACTGTTCAGCCACTCATCGGCGGCGGTGGTCCTTGTGGCATTCCAAAGGCAGTCCTGCCCCGCTGACGGTGTCGATGACGACAATCTCGTCCGGGGCCGTGATGGGCTTCGGGGTTACGACTTTTCGGCTTTGCTGAGGCAGCGGCGCGTTGGAACTGGCCCGCGACATCTGCAGGGCCAAGTTGGCAAGCCTGTCGCCGAAACCGCGCAAGGTCTAGTCCAGCTGCTTTCGCGCGGTACAATCTCGTTCGGGGTTCGGCCTGCAACCCGCTCGATTTTGTCAACGACAGAAGGGGGGCCGGTAGCCGACGGGCAGCTTTTGGTTGGTGAACATGCTGAAGCAGCCATTCGGCATGCGGTGATGAGGCAACGGCCCATTTGGCTGATGCACTTGGCGCGCTATTGCAGCCAGCGCGCAAGTCGAGGGACTCCGGTTAGGCCTGGCGATAGCATGACGGATGCTTCTCACCAATTCTCCGGCAGGCATGTGCGTCTAACCGATCGGAATCAGGAGAGCCAGTGATGCACATATCAATCGCCCTTGCTATGTCTCTAATGGCCGGCGTTGCCGCCCATGCACAAGGTGTAGAACCCATTCGGGACGCTTTGACCAACATGCCGGGCCATTTGCTGAATAAGCCCAGCGCGGTTCAATTCAGCTTCGTGGACATTGCGGCGCTACGCGCACTCGGGAGTGGTGATATTGACCCGACGTTAGCAGAGCGGGCGATAATAGGAGATGCGCTCCCGCACTTTGTCGCGCTTCGGGCTCGTGGCGGAAGCTATTGGGCCGAAAGGTCTCTCATAGCGCTGGCAAACACCCGCTATCTGGCGGCCTCCAGCCTTCAGCCTGTCATCTGGGGCCTTGATAGCGAGGACACTGCCACAGCCACGATCGCAGCTCTCGACGCCCTCGACTTCGATGCCATCGGAAGCGAAGGCGTACTCAGTAATGTTGGGGCCAGCCATCCTGTCGACGCGGAGTCTTTGGACCCCTGGCGATATGCCGGCCGCGATACGTCATACATTGCAGCCAAGGGCAACGTGATCATCCAGGCGATAGCACCGCGACTCGTTGAGGCGACGCTCCGTGATGAGCCCGATATGGGCGACAGTGACGTCGTCAATGCGGCCCTCGGCGGTATCGAGGCGGCGCTTGGAGATGGGACGCTGGTACAGGCCATGCTGATAACCCCTCTCATGGGCCTCGGCGGCACAGACAGAGAGATGCTGCTCAATGGGCGGCCAACCCTCGAGGAAATGCGCGAGAAGCTAGAGGCCGAGCTGCAGCCTGGAACGGAAGGCATTCCTTCCTACCTCGGCGGATTCATCGCCGACGCTCAAGGGGAGCAGCCAAGCGTCATGATCTCACTTGCATATCCCGACTGCGCCATCGCCGAGCGCGCTGCCGCGCATATGGCCGATCGCTGGGCCAACATTAAGCGCGATGATGTGCGGGGGGATTTAGAGTACGAAGTTATCCAGGCATCGAGCGGTCTGTGCGCCGCAACCCTGAATGTGACTGACGCCAGCACGGACGACCTCAGCAACCCCACCTTCGATGCTTTCATTCGGTTTCGCCATCACTTCGAAGTCCTTCAAATCGGCAGGTCTGAGTGACAGCAAACCTTTCTACCACCGAGAGGCTTTGCCTGGTCGCGATGGCCTCCACCTGTCCGATGCCGTGGTGAGGAACGACTGCGCGAACCGACCAAGACTTCCGAGTTGCCAAGCGTCCAATAGGGGGAATGGACTCAAACTGGAGAAACGCAAATGCGATGTCCCATATCAGCCCTGCTGGCCGCCTCTGTATCATTGGCCTCCCCGGCAATGGCCTTTGATGCTGGCGGATTCGCATTCCAACAGCATCAACATCAACTGTTGCAGCAGCAGACCGCGCCCAACAACATCACCAGGCACCCGCAGCAGCCCGCCGACAGCAGGGCCGCCAAGGTTCAGGCACTCAAGGCGCAATACATGGAGCAGCTGCGGCCCGAATACGAACGGCGCGTGCATCGTGATGGTCCGAGCGCTGCCAATGAATGGCTGACGCAGGAGGCCTACCGAATTGGACAGAAGGTCGCTGAAATGGTGCAGTAGCCTTTCTGCTTGACCCGGAAATCAGGTGAAAAAGTGCTTTAACGACGCTAAATCCGGGCGACCATGAGAGCCTCCGCGACTTGGATGGACAATCCTGGTTAGCTGCCGCGAACAACGACGAGCAGACTACGCTTCCTGGCATTGGGGTCGCCCGAATCCGCAGCAGTATGCTCAAGAAATATTATCCGGATCCCGCAATTAATCGGGTTTTCAAGCTCGTCACTTCGCCTAATATGCCGCGGATCTGGTCGACGGTATTGGGTGACTGACACGGATGGAGTTGGGAGAACAGGCGGCGGCCCGACATGATGATGTGGAAGACTTGGTACTGCGTGCGCAAGGCGGCGACGAACAAGCGTTCAACAGGCTGATTACCGAACAGTATCGCTTCATTTTTCGGGTGGCATTCCGCGTTCTCGGGCACAAGAGTGATGCAGAGGACGTCACCCAGACTGTGTGCATGCGCCTGGCGACAGCCCTTTCCACATTCAACCGGCGGGCCAGCTTTACCAGTTGGCTTTACCGCATCACCATCAATGCCGCCCGAGATCTGCAGCGGTCCCAGAAGCGCCGGCAGAATCTGGCCGACGGCGCCGCAGCTTTCGTGCCCAACCATGCGGAAGCCGAACAGGAAACGGGGCGGAAACTCAACGACATCTGGAACACCATACGGACCCTACCGGAGAAGCAGCGGGAAGCCGTGATCCTGGTTCATGGCGAAGGCCTGAGCCAGGAGGAAGCGGCGCGGGTCATGTCCTGCCAGAAGGTCACAGTTGCGTGGCACCTGCACAATGCGCGCAAGGCATTGAAGGAATTGCTATGATCAATTCCATGCCGACCGACCCGCTGATGAACCTCCCTCCTGACCAAATACCTGAGCCCTCGCAGGCCCGGATGAATGAGACTGTCGCGGCGGCGCAACAGCTCTTCACAAGGCAACCTGTCAAACCAACAGGCGGGGTCGTGGCCCGCCGGCGTCAGTTCTTCGGCCGAACCTGGATGGAGGCTATCCTAGGCGCCGGTCTCGTCGCGGCTGCAGGCGTTGTCGCCTTCTCGCTCTCGCCAGCTTTCATGACCGCGGTACCCCCCGTGTCAGAGCCCTTGCCGGCAGAGGCTTTCCGCACGGATATGCGCCAGACCCCGGGCATGCGGCCTGCCGATCTCGACATGATTGCCCCACTTGAGCCGACTACCTTCGGTGACCTTCGACTGGGTGTCCGGAATGTCGATGACCGTTTCGGCGTCTATCTCGTCTACGGCGATGGGCTTGAGGAGCAGCTCCTGTTTGGACACAAGGGCGTCGATGAAGCCATCAGTGTCACCAACGCGGTGCTGACTGACTGGAACGACCAGCAGGTCTTGTCCGTACGGTCCGGCTTCGGGGAACTGCAGCGCTGGGACGCTTTCATCAAGGAGAGAATCGGCTTCACGCTCTCACCAGCGCTCAGCCGCATCATATGGGACGCTACGGACCCGCAGGACGTGCAAAACCGCCTGGACGCCACGGGCGCCTCCTGACTGATCCTCCGGCCAAGAATGGTCGCCCTCGCGTCGTCTTACGGACGACAGACACGAGGTGCCCATCATGACCAGCCGCAAATCGACGCTGCTCGCCGTCTTAGCGATTTTGACCACAATCGGTGGAGCAGCGGCAATCGTGAGCGCGCCCTCGATGCCGCTCAAGGTGGGCCGTACGGGGATCCATTGCTACGCCCAACCGTGTCCCTGGAACGGGATATGGCCCGCGAACCAGGCGCCTGAGCCGAACAATCTCCTCTGGAGTGGCCCCACCCCTCCGCCCATGACGGGCAAACCAGCAGATCTCGCCCGTGTCCGCAGCGACTACCTGGAGGGCTGTACCCTGGTTGAAGCAAGGTTCTCGGGAGGAGAACTCGCACTGGACAGGATCATCGGTAGCTGCTGATCAGGGCATAGAACACTGGCCCAATGCCGGTGGGCGGCAGCAGCTGAGGGAGTGAGCGAGGTATTTGATGCGCAAGACAATGGTGACAATTGGGCTCGTCGTGGTGGCAGGGCTCGGGGGAGCCGGCCTCTACATGAACACCCGCGAAGACCCGGTGGCAACAGGAGAACTTAGCGAGGCCCTGCTGATGGCACCATCCGATGCGTCGGAGTTGACCGCAGTATTCTCGCGGTACCTGCCTGCCGATATGCCCCTGGCCGACCGGGAGGCCCTTCTCGATCAGAATGGGTTTCGGTGCAGCGTTGAAGAAGCCACTGTCGAAGGAAGCCGCTACCTCCGCTGCCTGCGTCCAATCCAAAGCACCGGCTATTGCCGGGGCATCTACTACTATGCCTATGCAACGAGTAATGGCCGGATCATCGAAACGCTGGGCTCACCGTATGACGCCAGCGGGGAACGAAACCTCCTCGGCCAATGCGGCAGCCCGCGGCAAGAGTACCTGGCCGGTCGCAGGTCGGGTGAATGAACTGCGCGGTCAAACCGGCTCGCTGCTCCACCGCACTACACGCATGGTTCCCGGTTCTTGAGACAATTGGAAGGCGAGCCAAGCCTACCACAGCTGACTCTTGAACAGGATTTCCGGGTCGTCCTGTCCGTTACTATTGGCGTCCACCGCAAACTGCATCAACTGAAACCGCCCGTCCCTGAAACCCCAGAGTGAAGCGCTGTAGCGCTGATCGTCTCCCGGCCACACGACCTTTGATGACATAACTCGTCGGTCTTCGTCATAGTCGGGTTGGCTCACCTGCCGGGTTTCGAGCCAGTCGATCCGCACCTGATCACGTGCGGGACCAAAGTCAGTGTCGATTTCCGCCATGTTCGCGACAAAGGGCGTCAACAGCCGAATTTCCGACACGATCCCCTCATCATCGGCGAGCAGGTAAACCGAAGTCTTGGCCGTACAGGGCAGTTGCAGCAAGAGAGCCTCTCTGGCAGCGGTATCCTCGCCAATCGGCAGGTCGTGAACCGCTAGCGGCGCAAAGGAGGCGCCCGGGACATCGCAGCCGGTGGGCAGGTTATTGACATGCTGCTGCACGGCTTTGTCGATGGCCACTGTCTGCCAAGTGCGATCCTGGGCAACAGCCCCGCCGAACAGGAATGGCAATACGAGCAGCGCCGGACCGGCATGGTGGTGGCGTGGCCTCAATGCGTGTCTCCTGCTTGTGTCGAACCAATCTGCAAAGCTGCCAAGGCGCCGCGTATGTGGGCGTTGAGCACGGCATCAAAGATGGCATTGGCTGATGGTGCGGCCTCTTCGGCGGTCACTGTCAGGGTTGCCGCACAGAGTGTGTCCACGCCTTTCACGAGCCCGCTTTCAAGCCTACCCTGTGCTGGCTCGGGCATGCTCGATGACCACCGGTCGGACAGCAAGTGGACGGCCTCGCCTGCGCTCTCACAGTCTGCATAGGCAAGGGAAATGGCCACGGCGGACGGATCGGCCGCAATATCGGCGATAATGCCTAGAGCATAGGGTGGTAACCCATCGCCTCCGGCCTCGAACTGGGCCAACAGGTTGTCCCAGACAGCGTCCAAATCCTGGGATGGGGTCATCAGTGCAGCAGGATCGAAGCCATCCATGCCGATGATGGGCGAAACCAGCATGGCTTGGACTACGGGTTCGCTTCCCGCGGTCTCGGCTAGTCCAGCCAACGCGGTCGCCACGATCGGGTGGTCGGCCGCCCCAACCAGACCGGCTTGCGCCGCAATGGCCTCGGGAGCCGAGCCCTGGATGATCACAGATTCATCTCGAGCCACGAAACTGGCGGCACCGATCATGCTGCGCCACGGAGTGGCGGGATCTCGTTTCGCCGGGTCCATCGCCATGGGTTCGCCATTGCCGAGGATGTCGCCGTCAACCGGCACAAAGCCCCGTTCGCCGAGAGCGATGATAAGCGTTTCGGCGGCAGCCTCGTTTCCCAGGCCCCAGATTGTCACGGTTCGGGGCGCTTGTCCGAAGCCGAGGAAATAGTCCACCTCCCCCAACGCGATTCCTGCCTTCTCGCTCCAGGCCTGAGGGCCGGCGATTCCGAGCGCCTCAAGCGCGCGAATTGAGCCCGCCAGGCGAGCCCGGTCTAGCGACCGAGGTGTCAGGTCCACACCGCTCAGACGACGCAGCACCCTCATGTCCACGAACTGCGCCAGCTCGGCGTACGGACTGGTCAGGACAGCTTGTGGCATCTGGCCGAGGGCCATTCGCAGCGCGGCCGTATCGGCGGCACCGACGGGAATGGCAGCGGCCAAAACCAGTGCAACTGAAATGGTCAGTGAACGCATAGAGCGCCTCCTCAAACCTGAGCCCTAGTACGACGTGCCGCAGATCGCCAACTTTGGTCCGCTAACCCGGATTTTTCGCGGTCAATCCAAGCGCGCCTTCGTCTCCTGAGCTCCCCGAAGCAAGAGGTAGCCGATGGGGGCGAACAGCGGTGCAGCGACCCAAGCCACGACATAGATGGCCACCAGTGCGAGCCATGCCATCAGCCCGGTGATCTGGATGGGGGCGCCGAAAGCGATGCCGCCGATCAGCAGATCGGCCGGACGCTTGGCTAGTGGAAACACGAGCGTGCAAACCGACAAGTAGAACAGCACAGGCGCACGAATTCCCCAGTGCCAATCCGAGCTCAGCCATATCGCGAGGCCCAGCATAGCGGCACCCATAAGATAGGACGCCACCGAACCGAAGGACACCCGTTTCATAGCCGTGCCTCCCTTTGCCAATGACACATATCCACTTTCACAGCACAAAGGCGGCGTAGAGGCTCAGGATCACCGCCGCTGCGGCGGTGATAACCAGTAGGTAGCTCAGAAGCCAGGCATGCCAACGGCGGGCCGTAGCCCGGGTCGGTTCCGCGAGGCGTTCCACGATGGCCTTGTAATGGTTGGACAAGGGCCCGGCGGTTACGCCAAGGTTCATGTGCTCGCGTGTCGACGGGTCGGCGAACTGTTCGTCAGCGACACCGCGCCAATACATGTGGGAGCCGATCGCAAGGAGCGCGTAAATCGAATATAGGCCCAGGAATATTGTCATCCAAGTCGCAGCTGACGGCAGGTGCACGCCCAGCACGACCGGTGTGATGTCTCCAGGTGCGCTCATCCCAATCTCCAGCCTGCTTTGGTAAGACGGTTCCCGTGGCGTGTTCTTGGTCAATGGTCCCGTATTGGGTCCAAAAAGGTTGTCCCGAGCATGACGAGGCAAGCCTTGGGAGATCTCGATACTCAAAAAATGCCGCTAGCGCCCCCCAATAGGAGCACAGGGACCTACGTCTTACCTACGACCAAAACTATCATGGAGCGTGCGACAATGATGAAACCAACGATCATTGCCGCGGCAACGCTGCTGCTGTCGGTATTCGCCGCCTCGGCATCCGAGAGCATTGCCGATCAGATTGACCGGATCGCCTCCCTTGTCGTCGCAGGCGAACCAGAGCAGCTCGGGGGCCCCGACACCGCATCCGAGATCGTCAGAGGCCTGTCGGGGCGCTGGTTTACCCTCAACAATACGGTTCGCAACTGGGAGCGGGAGGGCAGTTCCGCCAGACAATATCTGAAGCAGGGCATTGAGCGGCTATGCGCCGATGACTGGGAGAACATCGTCACCTTCTCCGCGACTGGCCCCGACAGTTTCCGCATCGAGCAGCAATCGCCGGCCGGCAAGGATCAGGGGACCTTCGACATGGTGGCCGTGGGCGGCGGCCGAGAGTTCAGCACCGAAATAGATGAGGACTACATCCTCTCCATCTATGGGCTGGAAGATGCTCCGGCATCTCGGCAGCGGGAGCTGTTGGAGGAAATGAAGGTCATCCTTGAGGGGGGCGAGGAGATTTGGCTACCCGTACCGGATGTCATGGTGGCCAGGAGCGCGGTAGAAATCGAGGTCTGGGGACGTTGCCCCCAATAGCGGCGACCCCAACGGCGCCGTTGCCTAATCCGGAACGGCGCACGAGATGCTGTAGTGGACGACCTCCGGGGTGGCGGATGGCTCGCCTTCGCCCACCGTGACGACCGACAATTCGGCGAACTGGCCGGCATACCCAAAGCTGCAATAGCCAAATCCGGTTCCCGAGCAGGACTGCACCTCGTAAATGCCCGCCGCTTTCAGCTGTTCACTCCGCAGGTCCACCGGCTCGCCCTGCGCGATGCCCAGAACCGGCCCCCACCCGGCGGATGCCAATGCCTCGCGTGCTTCGGCAATCGGAATTCCGTAGATGTTGGGCACCGTCGCCTTGCCATCGCAAAACCGCTCGACCGGGGCTAGGTTGCCAAGGGAAACCGCGCCGCTGGTGCCAATGCGCATGTCGACAAGCGGCTGGGGAAGATAGTCGCCACTCCAGATCCGGATGGCGGAATTCTCAAAGGCCTGGACGATGCCAATGCGTGAGCTTTTGCCCTTCTTGCCATAGACCAGCCAGCGTAACTGCTCCTCGTCGAAGACACCCACATTGCCGTCTGTCATCTGGCAGGACCCGCTGGTGCCCGGCTCAAAGCCACCGACGAAGCTCACCACGTCCATGCCATTCAGGGAGACCTCTCCGGTCACAGCCCAGCCAAGGGCACTGGCCAGCCTCCCACCTGCCGTTTGGGGCTCGATCGTCAGATAGTCGCAGGACCCCGGCTCGACGAGCTGCGGCGGCGCAGGCAGTCGCGTCAGCGCGGTCGTGACAAGCCCGCCCGTCGTCGAAGATGCGGAGGCGGGTACGGCTCCGCTCATACTGGCTGCGTTCCACAGCAGCAATGCTGCTGCCACTCTGCCGAGATGCTGTCTCATCGTTCTTCTCCGATGTGATGTGATGCGGCCGGAGCTGGCCAATATCATGCTCGATAAGCAACCAGAAAGAATACGCGTCCTCGCAAGAGGGCCCGACTACCGGTGCAAAACGGCCATGGACTGGTCTCCTTGGAGCCCTCAGACATGAGACGCCACTAAAGGCCAGAATATTGGTCTGCCAAGGCGAAATGGAGAGGAGCAACCAAGCGTAGCGCCTTCCTCATCGTCCTATAGATCAGCAAGCCATCCCCATGCTTGCCGACAGAGATAGGATAAATGACAGGCACATTTCACCTTGGGCGTATCAGAGCCGGGCTGCCGGGCCACTGCATTGCGATTTGCCTACCGGTCATCGCAATGGCCGGCCAGGCGGAAATTGTTCAGCGAGATAGCCCGCAGGCCGCGATCGCGTTTGCCGAGCATTTGGAGGCGATGATCGCCACCCTCCCGGTCGAGCGCGAGCACTTCGAAATGAGGATCAATCGATGCGAGGGCGCACAGGGAGAAATGCGCGACGATATCTACGCCGTCTGGATCGGCATGCGGCTCGTCGCCGAACAGGATAACGCGGATCGCGTGCTTGTCTCAGTGCTCGACGACTGGCGGGAGCGGGGCTGGGCGATCACTCGAAATCGCCTGATGGACAATGGTGGCGTCAACATTGCATCCGTCGACCCCGTGACAGGAAATAGCCACAGCCTTGATTCCGGCTTTGCCCCTTATCCTGGACGCTACATCGTGGGCTACTTCAGCACCGCGTGCCTCCAGGAGCCATCCGGCACCGCCGCGTTCGGCCCCATCGGGCTCAACGAACCTCGTCCAGAATCGAGCGCCACGTCTTCGCCATGACGGCGACGCACGCGGATGCGCACAATCCGCGGACGGGGTTATCGGGACTGTGATGAGCGATAGACACTTGAGGAGAGAGCGCTGGTTAGCCATTTCACAGACCTGTTCATCAATCGCGAGCACCAGTTCAGCCTGGGCGTCGAAGAAAAAACCGGCTCGCACTACTTGTCCACGCTCATCACCAAGGATGGCTTGCATCACCTTGCCCAATACGAGGCATACTATTGCATCGACGCCGAAGAGTTCACGCGCTTTCGCGACAATCCAGCTTCGGCAATGGAGTTCATCGATACCTGCCGCAGGAACGGGCATCGGGATCGCCTGATCGGCTAGTCGGCCACATCCGAGTAGCACCGCGTTCCCATCGATCGCATTCAGATAGGGGTCGCACCAAGAACGCACGGCGTTCGATCGTCCTCTATGTATCGGTAGCCTCTTGCCCGCATCGAGGAATTCGCAATGAAGCTGTTCACCGCCATCCTTCTCGCATGTGTTGCTGGCCCGGGCTTCGCTCAGGCGGCGGCCTATGACGGTTACGATGCCTGCATGGCGCAAAGCGGCGGCGTGACGGTGGCCATGCTCGATTGCATCGGCGCCGCCAGCGACCAGGCCCAATCCGCGATGGACGCGCTGCTGGCTGAACACCGACCGCTGCTGTCGTCTGAGCAGACCCGTGCGTTGGACGCCGCACAGCGGGACTGGCACACTTATCGGCAGTCAACCTGCAACGCGGCAGCGGCGTTGTGGGGCGACGGCAGCTTCGCGGCCGTGACGCAGGCCGATTGCTGGCTGGAATTGACCCAGGAGCGGCTTGACTGGCTGCAAGCCGTGCTGGCCGCCCCAGGCTGAAATGATCAACCACCAAACCAGAGGAAATGGTCATGATCGGGAAAAGGAGCCGAGCCCTCGCCGCCCTTTTGTTGATGTTCGCTTCGGCGGGGATGGCGACGGCAACTCTGGGCCAACAGAAAGCCGTCACACCGCTTATGTCCGAAACGCCAGAGGAGCTTTCCGCCAGTTTGCATAACGCCTTGACCGCCGAGAACGTGGCCGAGGTCCAAGCCGTGCTCGCTGCCGGTGCGGATCCGAACTCGATTGACCCGGGCGGCAAGACTGCCGTGCACCGCGCCGCATTTGCCGATGATCCGCATCTGCTAGATATCGTCCTTGCTCATGGTGGGGATCCGAACGTGCGTGGAGTGGCGGGCACAACCCCGCTGGTTGATGCTATCCTGGCGAGATCCTATTCCCTCGAGAAGGTGGAGAGGCTCTTGGCTGCAGGGGCAGATCCAAATCTAGCCGATCCGAATGGCGGCACGCCACTGCACGCCGCAGCCCGCACCAACAACGGCAAGGCGATCCTCATCCTGCTCAATGCCGGAGCCTCCCCGTTGGCGGAAACGGGTGGCACAACCTTTCAGGCTTTCTATTTCGGCTACGACAGTTCAATTCTCAACGACCAGGCACTGGCCGACCGCCGCGAGATCAGAGATTGGCTCCGGCAAAACGGCATCCCTCTCGATCCGCAAGCCGAGGCCGAGTAGCGTCCTGCTACTGAGGGACGAAACGGATCGGCCCACGCTGGCCGGTCGGACAGAGGTTCTACTGGTCGACCATCTCTGGGCAGTAGGATTGGCGG
>JAEYTY010000105.1 GCA_023433775.1 Pseudomonadota bacterium
GTAGAACTAGGTAGATTCCCACGCGTTACTCACCCGTCTGCCACTCCCCTTGCGGGGCGTTCGACTTGCATGTGTTAAGCCTGCCGCCAGCGTTCGTTCTGAGCCAGGATCAAACTCTCAAGTTTGAAATCTGACATGGTCGCTGAATGCACATTTGCATGATTGACGAGAACTCACACTGCTCTCAGCAACAACCGAAGTTGTGCGAGAACAATCTGTTTTCTCTCAGAAAACGTGCACCCATCGAAAGTCTTTTAACTTCCGCCGGAATTGCTTCCAGCTTCAGTTCGCAAGAACCTCGCCGTCCACGTTTCTCTTTCTTCCATCTTCACAATTTCAAAGAGCTGACCTCACTGCCCTCGCGGGCTAGGACGTCATTGGAAGCGTTGGCTTCCACATTCTTTCAGGGAACAGGTCTTTCTGTCCGGTTGCCCGGCAGATCCTCTGCCCTTTCAGAAAACGCTGAACAGTGGGAGCGAAACTCGCTCGACGTCGTCAACGTGGCGGGTTGTATTCGAGACGTTTTCGTCTGTCAACACCCTATTTTCGAATTCGTTTCTTACCGAACCTCGAAAACCGGAAGATCTCAGTTGCCTGGAACCTTCTCTCTGAGATCGCTAATTTCTTAGTGATTTCAGTGGCTTGCTTCCGTGCCCGCCGCCGTTTGGCGCCGCGCTCTTCAGCGATGAGCGGGTTATAGGGGCGACCCATTTTCCTGTAAACCCCCCAAAACGACAAAACCGTCATTTTTCGAATTTCGTGCGCCGGGCCGTGTGGAAAACTCGACTGAAACGCCGGTGATTCAAGGGTTTGTTCCAAGTTCCCTATTTTTCAATGCCTTGGCACTTTTTCTTGTCGGGCGCTGTTGATCGCTTTTTCCGGGGTTCGACCGGCGCGCCGGTGCTTCGTCCACATATATATAGAGGCGCAAATGCGCCTTCCCCGCTTTCGCCGCATTTTTTTCCGAAGAGGGCGTCGTCCGGTGCTATAGAGAACCCGCGCGTCACGCGCGTAAGAGGCTGGCTTCGGACCAGCTTGGGGGAAAGACCAATAGAACGATCCAGGGTGAAGCGTTGAACGCTGCGCAAAGACAACGCCATGTGGCCCTTCTCAGGGCGAGCGGGTTTGAAGACAGCCCGGCTCTGACCGTGCAGTCCACCGACGGCGAAATTCCCAAGGGCCGCGAACTCAGCTTCGCCTGGCTCAGCGGCACGGTGATGACCGGGCTCACCAGCGTCCTTCTTATGGGCGCGGCTCTCTATGTATCCTTCCAGGGGCAGGACACTTTCTCGACGGCCTATGCTGCCCTGCAATTGGCGGCCCCCAAGGTCAGCCAGTCCGGTCCGTCCGACTCCATGACCAAGTCGTCGCGAATCCGTCCCGTGGCCGCCACGCGGTCGGACCTCGAAATCGTCGAAGCCGCCATCCGGCAAAATGTCGATGGCCGCGAGATGATCCGCAACCAACCCTTTGTCCGCATCCGCGCGACGCTGGCGACCACCGCCACCTCGCTCTCCGCTGATGCGCCGCCCTATGATCCGGTCGGCATTCTCAACAAGACCCAGCCCATCATGTCGGCAACGCTCGATCTTGCGACCGATGTCTATGGCGCCAGCGTTGAAGGCGAAGTCGCCGTACGCCAGGCCGCCATGCCGATGGATTTCGTGCCGCCGCTCGCCGTCACCCGCGAAGCTGCCGCTGAATATGTCCGCGGCCTGGCCGAAGCCGACTTCTTTGGCGACGCAAATCCGGCCATGGCCTATGCATCGCTGGCGCCAGCCGTCACCGCGCTCGCCCCCACGCCCGAGGCTTGGGGCGTCTCCGGCATTGCGGAAAATGTGACGGCCATGCCCAAGACCACCTTGGCCAATGCGGGCGGGATGGGTCGAACCGAGCGTTTCCTCACGGTGCGCGAAGTTGGCCCCCTGGCCGACACGCTGGTGCGCAATGGCTTCACCCCGGCCAATGTGGCCATGGTCGAGAACACACTCGCCAATATCATTCCCGCCGGTGGCCTGCCCGCCGGCATCAGGCTGCGCATTCTTTATGGACCGCTGACCAGCGACGCCAACAGCCTGGTTCCCTTCCGCATGTCGATCTACCGCCCGGAAGGCACAACTGGCGACCAGCATATCGGCACGGTGGCGCTCAGCGATAACGGACAATATGTGGTCGGCCTCGAACCCGACTGGGTAGAATTCCCCGAAGAAGATGTCGAGCAGATCAATGTGGGTAACCTGCCCACGATCTATCGCTCCATCTGGGAGACCGGCCGCAAGCATGACCTCGATAATGAGACCATCGAACGCATAGTGGGCATGTTCGCCTATGACGTCGATATGACCAAGCGCATCACCGCCGGCGATACGATCGAAATCCTGCAGACACCCGCAACCGCAGAGGCCAAGGCCGAGCTGCTTTATGTCGGGCTCAAATTGTCCGGCACCGAGCGCAAGCTCTATCGCTTCTCGCCCGAAGAAGGCGTAGCCGATTTCTATGATCCCGATGGCGAAACCGGAAAGCGCTTCCTCAATCGCCGGCCCCTTGAAGGCGGCGGCACATTGCGCTCCCGCTTCGGCTATCGCATCCATCCCATCTTCAAGACTCGCCGCCTGCATACCGGCGTCGACCTCGCCGCCCGCACCGGCACGCCGATCTATGCCGCCGGCGACGGTGTCATCCAGTATTATAAGTGGCAGTCGGGCTACGGGAACAAAGTCGAGATCCAGCACGTCAATGGCTACGAGACCGCCTATGGCCACATGTCGCGCTATGCCGACGGGCTGGGCGTCGGCAGCACTGTGCGTCAGGGCCAGCTCATCGGCTATGTCGGCTCCACCGGCCAGTCCACCGGCCCGCACCTGCACTTTGAAATCCTGATCAACGGCAATCTTGTCGATCCGCTCAGTGTCAAACTGCCCAAGGACAATGTCCTGGCGCCGCAGTTCCGTGACGAATTCGATCGGACCATCGCCCAGATCAACGACCTGATGGCACGTGAGCCCGCGCCGGTCAGTGTCGCTCAGGCAGTGACCACCGCCTCTGTGAACTAGGACGCCTACTCCTCCCGAGACACCCAGACGGCAAGCTCATTGCCGCCTGGCTCGCGGAAATGAAACCGGCGCCCGCCGGGAAAGTCGAACTGCGCCCGCGTGATCACGCCACCTGCCGCCAGGACCCGCGCTTCGGCCCCATCGAGATCGTCCGTACGCACGATGGCCATGGTGGCGGCGACTCGTTCCGACGCCTGATCAACGCCACCATCGATTCCCGCGCCCTCGATGCCATCATAGTCGGGGCCATAGCTTGTGCTGCCCCAGCCAAAGGCCGCCTGAAAGAAGGCGCCGGTGCCCGCCCGGTCTGTCGATGGAAACTCGATATAGTCGATCCGGTCTGCCAATTTCGCCACTCCAATTTGTTCTTGTTATGTTCCCTTTCAGAGGTTTTGGCAAGTGAGAATTGCATGGGGCCGGTGCGAACACCGGCCCCTGCCCTATCATCTCCTGCTAAGCAGCGACCTCGCCCACTGCGCTGTCGCCCGGGCGGAGTACGATGCCATTGTCGTCGGCATCCACCACGACACGTCCGCCATCGCTGACGCGACCGCCCAAAATCTCCTCGGCCAGCTCATCCTGCACTTCGCGCTGGATGACCCGCTTGAGTGGGCGGGCGCCATAGGCGGGATCATAGCCTTCATTGGCCAGCCATTCGCGCGCCCTTGGCGTCAGCTCCAGAACAATATCGCGATCCCGGAGCAGGCTCTGCAGCCGCCCGAACTGGATATCGACGATTGCGCCCATATGCTCGCGCCCCAAGCGGTGGAACAGCAGGATTTCGTCGATGCGGTTGAGGAATTCCGGACGGAAGGTGGCCTTGACCAGATCCAGAACCTTGCCGCGCACCAATTCGACCGGATCGCCGTCCTTGAGTTCGACGAGATATTCGGCCCCGATATTGGAGGTGAGGATGATGACCGTGTTGCGGAAATCCACCGTCCTGCCCTGCCCGTCTGTCAGCCGCCCGTCATCGAGCACCTGCAACAGCACGTTGAACACATCAGGATGGGCCTTTTCGATCTCGTCGAACAGAATCACCTGATAGGGCCGGCGCCGCACTGCTTCGGTCAGCACGCCACCTTCATCATAGCCGACATAGCCCGGAGGGGCGCCGATCAGCCGGGCCACCGAGTGCTTCTCCATGAACTCGCTCATGTCGAGCCGCACCATGGCGGTCTCGTCATCAAAGAGGAACTGGGCCAGCGTCTTGGTCAGCTCGGTCTTGCCCACGCCCGTGGGCCCGAGGAACATGAAGGAGCCGATGGGACGATTGGGATCCTGCAATCCGGCGCGCGAACGACGAACCGCTTTGGCCACGGCGGCCACGGCTTCGGACTGGCCGATGACGCGCGCGCCGAGCGAGCTTTCCATATGCAGCAGCTTTTCGCGCTCGCCTTCCAGCATCCGGTCAACCGGAATACCGGTCCAGCGCGACACCACCTGGGCAATATCGCTGGCGTCCACCGTTTCCTTGGCCATCAGCGGATCGGGCTTGCCGTCACCATCAGGATCATCAGCCGACTTGAGGCGCTTTTCCAGTTCGGGAATCACGCCATAGGCCAGCTCGCCTGCCTTGGCGAGGTCGCCTTGCCGCTGGGCGATTTCGAGCTGGTTGCGGGCTGCATCAAGCTCTTCCTTGATCTTGGTCGAACCCTGCAGCCTCTCCTTTTCTGCCAACCACTTGGCCGACAGGCCCTGCGCCTGCTCTTCGAGATCGGACAATTCGCTTTCAAGCCGGCCAAGCCGGGTCCGCGAACCATCATCATCTTCCTTGCGCAAGGCTTCGCGCTCGATCTTGAGCTGCATGATGCGCCGATCGAGTTCGTCCAGCGCTTCGGGCTTGCTATCGACAGCCATGCGCAGCCGCGCTGCCGCCTCGTCCATCAGGTCGATGGCCTTGTCGGGCAGGAAGCGGTCGGTGATATAGCGGTTGGATAGCGTTGCCGCGCTCACCAGCGCCGAATCGGAAATGCGGATGCCGTGATGCAGCTCATACTTTTCCTTGAGGCCGCGAAGAATCGAGATCGTGTCTTCCACGGTCGGCTCGGACACGAAGACCGGCTGGAATCGCCGGGCCAAAGCCGGATCCTTTTCGACATGCTTGCGATATTCATCCAGCGTCGTCGCGCCCACGCAATGGAGCTCGCCGCGTGCCAGAGCGGGCTTCAAAAGATTGGACGCATCCATCGCGCCCTCGCTCTTGCCTGCGCCAACCAGCGTGTGCATTTCGTCGATGAAAAGGATGATCTGCCCCTCAGCCGAGGTCACCTCGCTGAGGACCGCCTTCAACCGCTCCTCGAATTCACCGCGATATTTGGCGCCGGCAATCAGCGCACCCATATCGAGCGAGAGCAGGCTCTTGTTCTTGAGGCTTTCGGGCACATCGCCATTGACGATGCGAATGGCCAGGCCTTCGGCAATTGCCGTCTTGCCCACGCCGGGTTCGCCGATCAGCACAGGATTGTTCTTCGTCCGGCGGCTCAGCACCTGAATGGTGCGGCGGATTTCTTCGTCGCGGCCAATCACCGGGTCGAGCTTGCCCTCACGCACATCTGCCGTCAGGTCGCGCGCATATTTCTTGAGCGCATCATAGGCGTTTTCGGCCGAAGCAGAATCAGCCGTGCGGCCCTTGCGGATCGCTTCGATGGCCGCGTTCAGCCCCTGTGCCGTCACGCCGGCAGAGGCGAGGATCTTTCCGGCATCGGTATCTTTTTCGATGGTCAGTGCCAGCAACAGCCGCTCGACCGTGACAAAACTGTCGCCGGCCTTCTGCGCCGCCTGCTCGGCGGTTTCAAAGACGCGCGCCAGTTCCCGGCCGAGATAAAGCTGGCCGGCATCGCCGCTCACCTTGGGCACTTTCTTCAGCGCCGCTTCGACGCCCGCCCGCGCGGCCTTGGGGTCGCCCCCGGCGCGTTCAATCAACCCATTGGCCATGCCCTGATCGTCGTCGAGCAGAACCTTCAAAAGGTGTATGGGTGAAAACTGCTGGTGCCCCTGTCCCAGGGCTCCGGTCTGCGCGCTCTGGATAAAGCCGCGCGCCCGTTCGGTATATTTCTCAATGTTCATTCAACTCTCCTGATCTCGCCCGCTGCCCGGCCCCGAAGGCACCTGAACACGCGGCGGAAGCGTCGTTTGTTGGAATGCCCAGTTCCGGCGCATCCCTTCGAGAGAAGATGTAGGTATCGCCGCCACGAACAAAAGAGGCACATGGCACAAAAGACAGCGCCCTATGCCGCCGAGGCTTCTGCCTGGCTGCTCACGATGCGCGGGGCATGAGCCGAAACCCTGCCAATGACCCACCAGATCAGGCTGACCACGGCGATGGAGAAATAGCCGTCCAGCGCATAATGCCAGCCGAGAAAGACAGAACCGAGCTGGATCAGGGCCACATAGACCCAGGCAATCAATCCGAAAAGCCGGTTGAGGCTGGTAAGCATACAGGCATTCAGCGTCACGATCGCCAGGTGCATACTCGGCATCGCCGAAATTCCCGTGCCCGCGCCGCCGTCATAGCTGTTGAAATTGGCCAACAGATAGCCCGATGCCTGCGCCATGTAATCGCCTATGGCGCTTGCCTTGATGGAAGCCATGAGGTTTTCGAAGCGGATCGGGTCGACAAAATCTGCGTAAAAAATCGGGCCCACGGAGGAGAATGCCGCCGCGGCCACCGTCCCCAGCAGGCATACCGACAGCGCCATGGACCAGAAATAGCGCACCCGCAGCTGGGCGTTTTCCTGCAGGGCCACGAAGGCCACCAAGGCAAACCACTGCATGAACCAGACCGGGCCATAGAGATAACCCAAAGGATACTCGGCCCAGTCCGGAATAAGCGCGTGCGCATAATCACCGGGATTGCCCCCATGCAGCCAGGCGTCTGCATCGGCCAGGAACTGATCGGCATAAAAGGGCACGATATCGGGAATGGAAAGTTTGAGCGTCGTGAACGCTGCCATGCCGGTGGAGAATATGCACAGCACGAGCAGGAGCCGTATCCCACCATTGCGCAGGATATCGAGCAGGAAAGCCAGCGGCGCGCGCGGATGCGTGACAAGGGCGACAATCGGCACGGCAAAGCTGCCAAAGGCAGGGATGATCATCGCCTGGCTGAAATAGGATCGGACCATGTCGAAAAAAACATCGGGCGAAACGGCCAGCGCGATCGCCGCATAGGTCAGGACCGCAAGCGCCAGAATCCGCATCTTGATCTGGTAGGTCATTGCATCACTTCGACAGCGGGGATCGGCCTTGTCCAGGGCCAAGGAATACCGATGCAAAGTGTAGCACCCGTTAACTGGCCGGGGATAAAGCCGCCTTCCGGGGGCGCGCCACCTCGACACAACAATGCCGGGCACGAGGCCCGGCATTGTCAAATTCTGGTCGCTTTACTCGGCGGCGTTTGGCGTGCCGGCGGTGAGGAAGGCGGGAAGCTCGCCCACATCAGGCTGTGGGGCATTGCCCGGATCGCCGCCCTCGGAGGCAGGGCGCCGACGCCGTGGCCGGCGCTCTCGCGGCTTGCGGCCTTCGCCTTCCGCTGCGGCAGTCTGGCCGGCCGGCTCACCCTGGTGCGGCTGCGGTGCAGCGGCGGGAGCCTCATTGCCATTACCATTACCATTACCATTGCCGCCGCCATGCTGGCCCTCATCATCGCCGTGCTGCTGATGCTGCTGCACCGGCTGGGGCGAGGAGAAGCGGGAATTGACGTCATTGGCGTCGTCATCGAAATCCAGATCGTCCTGGCTCTGGCCTTCACGCGGACCGTTGAGGGCCTGCTGGGCAGAAGAGACGATGCGGAAATAATGCTCGGCGTGCTGGAGATAATTCTCCGCCATCACCGAATCGCCAGAAGACTGGGCATCACGCGCCAGCTGGAGATATTTTTCGGCGACATGGGCCGCGTTGCCGCGCACCTTCACATCGGGGCCGTTGCTCTCGTAGTTGCGCGACAGCGGATTAACATGCTTGCGCCCGCCATTACGGCCACGCTGGCGATTCTTGTTCTGATTGTTAGGTCTCATAGGGTCGCTTTATCTAACTCTAAAAGTTAAGCGTCACATCTGGGCGGACCGGCACTTGGCCCGGTCTGGCCCCTGACCCGGCGGATCGCATCAGCGTCCGAGCGGGGTATAGCTGGCTTCATGAAGACCGAATGCGGCCTGACAGCGTCCCACAGGAAAAATCCGCCCTGTTCCCCGCGTCGCTCCGGCCCGCCGGAACCGCGCTGCACTCGGCAGCATCATTGCTGAAAATTCGGGTGTGGTTGCCGCGGCGCTCATGATGCGCCATAGACAGCAAGGGCAAACTAGCTGTTTCGTCCCGGTTTGACCAGCACAAAGTGCGGCGCTGTCCTTTCAGCCTCCGATGTGGTGTGCACAAACAACACGATCAAGCCCCGCCAGATCCTTGTGAACGCCGATATTGCCGAAGCCGGCCTGGCGGAAAAGCGCCGAAACCGCCTCGGCCTGATCATAGCCGATCTCCACCAAGACCTGCCCGCCCGGCGCCAGATGGCGCGCTGATTCAGCCGCGATCACCCGATAGGGCAAGAGGCCATCCGGCCCGCCATCGAGCGCCAGACGCGGATCGAAATCCTTCACCTCCGCCGAAAGCGTTTCGATCACCGCGCTGGCGATATAGGGCGGGTTGGAGAGGATGAGGTTGAAGCGGGGTGCATCGGAGGGCAGCGCAGCAAACCAGTCGCCTTGCGAGACGCGGAGCCTCTCCGCAACGCCTTGACGCTCGGCATTGCTGGCGGCCATGGCCAGTGCTTCGGGATTGATGTCCGTCGCAATACCTGTGGCGTCCGGCCGGTTGGCCAGGATGGCGATGGGGATGCAGCCAGTGCCGGTGCCGAGATCGAGGATGGCGCCGCCCTCGGGCAGCGCTGCCAACGCCAGATCGACCAGCAATTCGGTGTCTGGCCGCGGCTCCAGCGTTGCGGCGTTGAGCCTGAATTCCAGCCCGTAAAATTCGCGGGCCCCGATGATCCGTGCCACCGATTCTCCGCTCATGCGGCGCTGGATCAGATCGGCGACGCGGGCGGCTTCGGCCTCCGAAACCCTATTCCGTTCCCGCGTGGCGAGACCAAGGGCGTCGATCCCCAGGGCGTGGCCCGTCAGCAGCTTGGCGTCGAGCGCTGCCGATTCAAAGCCGAGCCGGCCCAGCACATCGCGCCAACCGCGCCAGAGCGCACCGATGGTGACCGTCTCGGTCAGTTGGGAGCCTCCATCGCCGCCAGCTGCGCTGCCTGATTTTCGGTGATCAGCGCCTCGATCAGCTCATCCAGTGCTTCGCCGGTAATGACCTTGTCGAGCTTGTAGAGCGTGAGGTTGATGCGGTGATCGGTGACCCGGCCCTGCGGGAAATTATAAGTGCGGATGCGCTCGGAGCGATCGCCCGACCCCACCTGCCCCTTGCGTTCGGCCGAGCGAGCGCTGTCGCGTTCTTCGCGCTGCATTTCATAGAGCCGCGAGCGCAGGACCAGCATGGCCTGAGCCCGGTTCTGATGCTGCGACTTCATCGCCGACGTCACGATCAGGCCCGTGGGCAGATGGGTGATGCGCACCGCCGAGTCGGTGGTGTTGACGTGCTGCCCGCCGGCGCCCGAGGCGCGCATCGTGTCGATGCGGATATCCTCGTTGCGGATTTCAATGTCGATGTCTTCAACCTCGGGCAGCACCGCCACCGTGGCCGCCGAGGTATGGATGCGGCCCGAACCTTCGGTGGCCGGCACGCGCTGCACGCGGTGCACCCCGCTTTCATATTTCATCCGGGCATAGACGCCGCGCCCGCTGACATTGGCGATGATTTCCTTGAAGCCCCCCATTTCGCCGGGGCTTTCTTCCATGACGGTGACTTTCCAGCCCCGATTGGCGGCGTAGCGCTCATACATGCGGAAGAGATCGCCGGCGAAAAGCGCCGCTTCATCGCCGCCCGTGCCGCCGCGGATTTCGAGGATGATGGATTTTTCGTCCGCCTCGTCCTTGGGCAGCAGCAGGATGCGGATGGACTGGACCAGCTCTTCGATTTTCTGGTCGAGGTCCTCGATCTCGGCCTCGGCCATTTCGGCCATGTCCTTGTCGCCGCTCTTGAGCAGGCTCTGCGCCTCGGCGCGGTCCTTCAGGGCCTTTTTGTAAGCGCTGATCTGCCCGACGATTTCGCTGAGGTCGGAATGCTCCTTGGAGAGTTTGGCAAATTCATCCTGACTGGCGCCACCCGACAATGCGGCCTCGATATACTGGAAACGCGTTTCAAGCGCGTCGAGCTTGTCCTGGGGCAGAGTGGGCATGGCGGGTCTTTCGAACATTCATCGCGGCAGAGCCAGCGCCTGAGCGTGTAATGAGCCAGCGCCCGGATTGCAACAGACGAGCCTTTGCGCCGGGTGGTCCCAAAACCCCCGGTTTCGCTTTAGTTGATGGTGCTCCGAGACGCCTTTTGTCTCGAAATTTAAAAATGAGACGCAAGACGTCTCGGAGCGCCGGGATTTCTGGCGAGGGGAGTTTCCTAGGGGCGGCATTACTGCCGCAACCCATCTCCGGGCCCAGCCTCCTTGCGACGATGAAGAGGCCTCCCGACTGTCACCGGGCAGTTGATCGTCACAACTCCATCTCTGCCCGGTTGATGGGGAGAGTATGCCTGAGGTTTTTGGCCCGGGGATAAGTGGGGGGGCATCGAGTGAAACAATGTGCGGCGTCACCCCCTCCGAGCTGCGCTAGGCCTTCGGCCAAGCTTCGCTTGCCTCCCCCATCACAGGGGGAGGTGTCACATCGAGTTTGCCACACTGGACATGATGAACACCCCGCTCCTCCTCCTTCGGGGGAAGTTGGGTGGGTTCTCTTCAGCTGAAGAAAAGCCCGCGCAGGCTGTCCGCCCTACCCCAGCGGCAGGTTCTGCTTTTCGACCCATTCGGTAAGCAATTCGCGGATGCCGACGCCATCGGCGCCATCACTCAACGCTGCCGCGACGACGTCGCGGATGGGCTGCAATTCGAGATTGAGGATCATTTCCTTGATCGGGCCGATCGAAGCCGGGCCCATGGAAAGGCGCGTCATGCCGATGGCCATGAGGGCCAATGCTTCCATCGGCTTGCCGGCCAGTTCACCGCACATGGTGACGGGCTTGTTGTGCCGCCGGGCCGCATCGACCACCAGCCTGATGGCGCGCAGGCGCGGCAGGGCAATGGGATCGTAGTTCTTGGAAACGCGCGGATTGGCCCGGTCGGCAGCGGTCAGGAACTGCACCAGATCATTGGAGCCGATGGAGACGAAATCGGCCTCGGGCAGCAATTGATCGAGCTCGAAGAGCAGCGAGGGCACCTCCACCATGGCGCCGATTTCGAGCCGCGACGGCAGGGCATGGCCGGCCCGCCTCAGCCGATCCATTTCCTTGCAGATCACCGTCTTGGTCTGCCGGAACTCGAATGTTTCGGTGACCATGGGCACGAGGATTTTGAGCGGCCTGCCATTGGCGGCCATCAACAGCGCCCTGACCTGAGTGCGCAAAAGGCCGGGACGATCCAAGCCCAGCCGGATCGAGCGATAGCCCATGGCCGGGTTTTCCTCGGCCGTGGAGCGCAGATAGGGCACGACCTTGTCGCCACCAATATCGAGCAGGCGGAAGACCACCGGGCGCTCGCCGGCGATTTCCATCGCCTCGGCATAGAGGGCCACCTGCTCGGCAAGCCGGGGGAGCTTACTGGCAATCATGAACTGCAATTCGGTGCGGAAAAGACCGACACCGGTGGCGCCGGTATCGTCCAGCATAGGCAGATCGGCCACGAGACCGGAATTGTGCAGCAGGGTGATGTCCACCCCGTCCCGCGTCACACTGGGCTTGTCCTTGAGCGCGGCATAGTGCGCCCGGCGGCGGGCCGAGACCCGCACCTTGTCGATATAGGTCTGCTCGACATCGGGCGTGGGCCTGAGATGCACCGTGCCGGCCGTACCGTCGATGATGATGTCATCGCCGCCTTCGCACATCGAGACGATGGACTGGGCCTGACCGACCGCCACCATGCCGAGCGAACGCGCCACAATGGCGACATGGGCCGTGGCCCCGCCTTCTTCGAGCACGATGCCGCGCAGCTTGGTGCGGTCATATTCGAGCAATTCGGCCGGGCCCATATTGCGCGCCACGAGAATGGCATTGTCCGGCAGGTTCTTGCGCCCGAGCGCCAGGCCATTGCCGGTGAGGACGCGCAGCAGCCGATTGGCCAGATCATCAAGATCATGCAGCCGGTCGCGGATATAGGGATCGGTCTGGCGCAACATGCGCGCACGGGTATCGTTCTGCACACGCTCGACCGCCGCCTCAGCGGAAAGGCCATTGTCGATGGCCTCGACCAGCCGGTTTACCCAGCCCCGGTCATTGGCGAACATGCGATAGGTTTCGAGAATTTCGCGATGATCGGAGGTCGACTGCATATCGCCGTGGTCGAGCATGACGTCGATGGAAACGCGCATCTTTTCGAGCGCCGCATCGAGCCGTGCCTTTTCCGTATCGGTATCGTCGGCGATGAAATTGGTCACCACCACGCGCGGGTCGTGGAGCACAACCTTGCCCAGCGCTATGCCATCGGTGAAGCTGACGCCAGTGAACATGCGAGGCCGCCTGAGATCGATATCCGATCCCGGCTTGATCAGATTGTCGAAATCGCTGGTAGCGACCATCTCGGCCAGGATTGTGGCCGTGGTCAGCATGGCTTCGGTTTCGTCCTCGCCATAATGGCGGCGCTCGGCATTCTGCACCACCAGAACGCCCAGGGTCTGGCCGGCACGGAGCACCGGCACACCGAGGAAGGAATTGTATTTTTCTTCGCCGGTTTCCGGACGGTAAGCAAAACCGGGATGGCTGGGCGCATCATCGAGGCTGAGCGGTTCGGCCTCGGCAGCGATGAGGCCGACCAGGCCCTCGCCCAGGCGCAAGGTGGTCAAGTGAACCGATTCGGCCTTGAGGCCGCGCGTGGCGAAAAGTTCGAGCGCGCCGTCATCGCGCAGGACATAGAAGGAGCAGACGTCTGCCCGCATGTTTTCGGCGATAAGGGAGACGATCTTGTCGAGACGTTCCTGCGAAGCCAGAGGCTCCGCCATCGTCTCGCGCAATTGCCGCAGCAGCACCCGTGGGCCGCCTATGGTCGTGACCATCGCCTTTTCAGGCAGCCCGCAAAGCCGCCCCCCTGTTAAAGGACGCCGGCCTCACATCTCTCAAAAAGAGATCAGGCGTCCTTCTTGTCCAAACCGTAATAGGTGTGGAGCGCGCGGACCGCAAGCTCGGCATATTCTTCATCGATCAGAACCGAGGTCTTGATTTCCGAAGTGGTGATGAGCTGGATGTTGATGCCCTTGTCGGCCAGCGCCTTGAACATCATGGATGCAACGCCCGCATGGCTGCGCATACCGACACCCACGACCGACACCTTGGCGCCGCCCTTGGAGCCGGAAAGACGCGCATATTCAAAGCGCCCGCCATTGTCCTCAAGCGTCTTGACCGCCTTGTCATATTCACTGTCGGGCACGGTGAAGGTGATGTCGGTGGTGGCGCCATCGTCAGAAATATTCTGCACGATCATGTCGACCACAATGCCCTTGTCGGCCAGCGTGCCGAAAATGGCAGCGGCGACGCCGGGATTGTCCTTCACGTCGCGCAGGGTGATCTTGGCCTCGGCCTTGGCGAGCGTCACGCCCGAAACGATCTGCTTTTCCACGATCTCATCCTCATCGCAAACCAGTGTGCCCGGCACGCCCGGGGTTCCGTCCGGCGCCAGCTGTGGCGCCTCAGGATCATCAAAGCTCGAGCGGACCAGAAGCCGCACCTTGTGGGCCATGGCCATTTCAACCGAACGGATCATCAGCACCTTGGCGCCAAGCGAAGCCATTTCGAGCATTTCCTCAAAGGAAATACGCGTGAGGCGCTGGGCCTTGGGCACGATGCGCGGATCGGTCGTGTAAACACCGTCCACATCCGTATAGATATCGCAGCGATCCGCCTTGACCGCCGCCGCCACCGCAACCGCGCTCGTGTCGGAGCCGCCACGGCCAAGCGTGGTAATCCGGTTATGCGGGGAAATGCCCTGGAAGCCAGTGATCACCGGCACCCAGCCATCATTCATCCGCTTGTCGAGTTCGGTCGGATCGATATCGGTGATACGCGCCGCGCCGTGGGAATCATCGGTATGGATCGGCACCTGCCAGCCGGCAAAGCTGCGCGACTGAATGCCCATTTCGCTCAGCACAATGGCCATGAGCCCGGCGGTGACCTGTTCGCCCGAGGCGACCACGGCATCATATTCGCGCGCATCATGGAATTTGCTGGCTTCATTGACCCAGCCGACAAGCTCATTGGTCTTGCCGCTCATGGCCGACACCACGACAGCCACCTGATGGCCGGCATCGACCTCACGCTTCACATGCCGCGCCGCCTGACGGATACGCTCGACATTGGCGACCGAAGTGCCACCAAACTTGACGACGATACGAGCCACTTTCTTCCCCGCTGCCCGCCGAACCCGGCGGTACGCTGAATTACTGGCCGGGGAGATGCCACAAAGGGCAGGCGCAATCAATGGGCGTCTGTGGCGCACCCCTTATATGCGGGGTGACGCCATGCCCCCTGGAGCACAGTCTGATCGCCCTTGAGGAGATGAGAATGCTGCGCCCTGTTTTGCTTGCCCTGCTGACATATTGCCTGTTCTGGTCTCCGGCGCAGGCGCAAAGCCCTGACGAGCAGGCCTTCATGGATTTTCATACGGGCCTTGCCATAGACGAGAAATGCCACTTCCTGCGCGCCTTTGAGCGTGGACGTACCTGGCCCGTCGAGCAGGATTTGCTGGCGCCACTGGATTTCTACCGCGCCAACAGCTCGCTCAAGATCACCCAGGAAGAATACCAGGCCGCTTATGACAAACTTTTCGAAGCCGGGCGGGCACGCGCGGATGAAATCGCCTGCACGGACAATCAGGCGGCGGCCCCCTACATCATCGGCATTCGCGACAAGGTGGCCCGTGGCCTTTATGCCGATCTGATCATCGCCACGCAGGCAGGATCGCTCCTGCCCGAACAATTGCAGGCGGCGCAAATCTACGAGAATCTGATTGGCCCGCTTTATGGCGAAAACTGGCAGGGTTTCGTCCAGTATGCGCAGCGCCAGGCCCAGGTCAAAGTCGACAATGCGCGGGCCGAAGACGTCGCGTCCGACCCCTTTGCTGGCCAGCTTTTCCCGGACTTCGGGCTTTCCGATGCCTTTGTAACGGGCGATCCGCTCTATGAGGCCACCACGATGAGCTATTATTTCGACTCCATGGTCGAGGGCACCGTGCGGGTGGTCGATGACCTGCTCTTTGAGTGGAACGCCGACACTGCCGGCTATCGTATCCGGCTGCAGAGCAATCCCGAGGATACCGCCTCCATGACCAGCCTGGTCGATGCCGCGGGCAATCGCAAGTTCGACCTGTGGCAGGGCCTTGACCGTTACGAGACGCTGGATGGCACAGGCGCGATCCCCGTGGCCTTCACCGTCGGCACCGATGGCAGCATTCGCCTCATGACCATGGGCGACGCGGCACGCACGGCCATGGCCAATGGGTCCATCACACTGATGGTCTATCCTGACGCCCTGCCCGATGAGCAGGAGAGCGACTTCACCTTCATGCGCAGCCCCGAATGGTGGAATGCCGCCCGCGTGTTCAAGGCTGAGCGTGTCGATGAACCCTGCCTGGGCGCGCCATGCTTTGCCCTGCCCTCGGAGGTGATCGACCTTATCCTGGCAGGCTCGGACCGCCAGCAATTCCGCTTTTTCCTTTCCAGCGAACCCGAACCGGCCATGCCCGCGCCGGACCAGGAGAATATTCATCCCGGCTACCCCTATGCACTGCAGAGCCGCAAAGCAGTGCTGGCCAGCATGTCCTGACGGCCTGCGACACGCCGCGCCTTGCTAGCGCCTTGTCCGCGGGTTCATATGGAGGGGCAAGGAGCCCGCCCATGACCGAAACCACGATCAACGATGCCGAAGTCGCCAAATTCACCGCGATGGCTGAGCAATGGTGGGACCCCAAGGGCAAGTTCAAGCCGCTGCACAAGTTCAATCCGGTGCGGCTGAGCTATATCCGCGAGCATATGCTCAGCCATTTCGGCCGCGATGGCAGTGCCATGCGCCCCTTTGAGGGCCTCGCCATTCTCGATGTCGGCTGCGGCGGCGGCCTGCTCTGCGAACCGCTGACCCGGCTGGGCGCGACGGTGACCGGCATTGACGCGGCCGAGCGCAATATCGCCATTGCCCGCATTCACGCCGAGCAATCGGGCCTCGACATCGACTACCGCGCCACCACCAGCGAGGCGCTCGCCGCGGCGGGTGAGCAATATGACATGGTGCTCAACATGGAAGTGGTCGAGCATGTCGACAATGTGCCGCTCTACATGAAAAGCTGCGCCGACCTGGTGAAGCCGGGCGGCATGATGCTGACGGCAACGCTCAACCGCACGGCGCGCGCCTTCGCCTTCGCCATTGTCGGCGCCGAACGCATCCTGCGCTGGCTACCTAGGGGCACGCATGACTGGAACAAGTTCCTGACGCCGGACGAAATCAAGACAATGCTGACCCGGAACGGCCTCACTGTGACAGACGAGACCGGCGTGGTCTTCCACCCTCTGGCCGACGAATGGCGCAAGTCGCGCGACATGGCGATCAATTACATGGTGCTGGCGGCGCGCCCCAAGGCCTGACGCAAAGACCCGCAGGCGGGCCCACGGGACGAAGCGCCGTTCCCCATCAAGCGTACCGTACGGTACGGTACGGAAATTCCTTGAAGCCCGACTGGAATGGGTCTAAACAGGAGCAAATACAAAACCGGCCCACCGGCAGCATTTTCGAGGACAAGCCATGCCCGTCTATCGTTCCCGCACCACCACCCATGGCCGCAACATGGCCGGCGCGCGCGGCCTGTGGCGCGCCACCGGCATGAAGGACGGCGATTTCGGCAAGCCCATTATCGCGGTGGTGAATTCCTTCACCCAGTTCGTGCCCGGTCACGTCCATTTGAAGGACCTCGGCCAGCTGGTGGCCCGTGAGATCGAAGCGGCAGGCGGCGTCGCCAAGGAATTCAACACCATCGCGGTCGATGACGGCATCGCCATGGGCCATGACGGGATGCTCTATTCGCTCCCGAGCCGCGACCTGATCGCCGACTCGGTCGAATACATGGTCAACGCCCACTGTGCCGACGCCATGGTCTGCATTTCCAATTGCGACAAGATCACCCCCGGCATGTTGAATGCCGCCATGCGCATCAATATTCCGGTGGTTTTCGTCTCGGGCGGGCCGATGGAAGCCGGCAAGGCCATGCTCAAGGGCAAGCTTCAGGCGCTCGATCTGGTCGATGCCATGGTGATGGCTGCCGATGATCACTATACCGACGAGGAAGTGCAGGCCGTTGAAGAAGCAGCCTGCCCCACCTGCGGCTCCTGCTCGGGCATGTTCACCGCCAATTCGATGAATTGCCTGACCGAAGCGCTGGGCCTCAGCCTGCCCGGCAATGGCTCAACCCTTGCCACCCATTCGGACCGCAAGC
>JAEYTY010000031.1 GCA_023433775.1 Pseudomonadota bacterium
GTCCTTGAACGTGCCGTCAAAGCGCTTGGTCTCTCCATCCTTGCGTTCGGTCCAGCCAACCAGATCGTCGGCAGCGCAGCCGGCAAAATCTTCGACCGTCTTGATGTCTTCCTTGCCCAGGGCCGCAAGCATGGCGGCGTTGAGCCCGGCAATTTCATAAAGCTCGTCTTCGACACCCAGCGCCTTGCGCTCGTCGTCGAACTTGCGCTCGATCTCGGCCAGATATTCGGCGGCGCGGTTCTGGATTTCCCCGGCGGTTTCTTCGTCAAAGCCTTCGATGGAGGCGATTTCGCCCGGCTCGATATAGGCCAGTTCCTCAACCGAGGAGAAGCCTTCGGAAGCCAATAGCTGGGCAACCATCTCGTCAACATCAAGGGCCTGCATGAAGAGGGTCGAACGTTCAGTGAATTCCTTCTGGCGACGTTCGCTTTCTTCCTGCTCGGTCAGGATGTCGATATCCCAGCCAATCAGCTGCGATGCGAGGCGCACATTCTGGCCACGGCGACCGATGGCCAGCGAAAGCTGCTCGTCGGGCACGACCACTTCGATGCGCTCGGCCTGCTCGTCCAGCACGACCTTGGCAACATCGGCGGGCTGCAGGGCGGAAACCACGAGATCGGCAATGGAATCGGTCCAGGGGATGATGTCGATCTTTTCGCCCTGCAGTTCGGCCACGACAGCCTGAACGCGGGAGCCACGCATACCAACGCAGGCGCCGACCGGATCGATGGACGAATCATTGGACGTCACGGCGATCTTGGCGCGGCTGCCCGGATCGCGGGCAATCGAGCGGATGGTGATCACGCCATCATAGATTTCCGGCACTTCCTGCATGAAGAGCTTCGCCATGAACTGGGGATGCGTGCGGGAGAGGAAAATCTGCGGGCCGCGCTGTTCGCGGCGCACGTCATAGATATAGGCACGGACGCGATCACCGTAGCGGAAGAGTTCGCGCGGGATCAGTTCATCGCGGCGGATAATGGCTTCGCCACGGCCCAGATCAACGATGACATTGCCATATTCGACGCGCTTGACCGAGCCGTTGACGACTTCGCCAATGCGGCCAAAATATTCTTCATACATGCGGTCGCGCTCGGCATCGCGCACCTTCTGCACGATGACCTGCTTGGCCGACTGAGCCGCAATGCGGCCGAATTCCATGGGCGGCAGGGGCTCGGTGAGGAAGTCACCGACCTTGGCCTGGGGCGACTTGAGCTGGGCCAGCTTCAGCGTGATCTGGCGGCTGGGCTCTTCGACATCCTCGACGATTTCGAGCAGGCGCCACATGCGGGTTTCGCCCGAGCGCGGATTGATCTCGACCTTGATTTCGGTCTCGGCGCCATAACGGCCCTTGGCGGCCTTTTCCATCGCATCCTGCATCGCCTCGATCACGACCATGCGGTCGATGGACTTTTCGCGGGCGACAGCATCAGCAATCTGCAACAGCTCAAGGCGGTTCGCACTAACGGCCATTTAATTCTTCTCCTCGGAGAGCGTGTCGTCGTCATTGTCGGCGTCGGCATATTCGACCGTTTCGGTCTCGTCGTCGTCGATGGGGTGCTGCTCCTGGTCGGCGCGAGCCATATCCATGAGCTTGTCGGTCATTACCAGCTTGGCTTCGGCAATGGTGGCGAAGCTCAGTTTGTGATTGGGATCGGTGCCGCCGGGCGCGTCGGGCAGGATAATGGTGACACCTTCGTCATCGACGGGGCCGATTTCGCCCCGGAAACGCTTGCGGCCATTGATCATGTCGCTGAGCTCGATCTTGGCTTCGTGACCGACGAAACGCTCGAAATCGCGCTTGCGCACGAGTGGGCGGTCGATGCCGGGAGACGAGACTTCCAGGTGATATTCGCGGTCGATGGGGTCTTCCACATCCAGAACGGGCGAAAGATCCTTGGAGAGATTTTCGCAGTCCGTGATGGTGAAACGACCATGTTCGTCTTCGGCCATGATCTGCAGGGTGCAGCCATTTTCCGGCGTGATCTTGATGCGCACCAAAGCATAGCCCAGGCCATTGGCCACGGGCTCGACAATGCGGGCAATGCGGGCTTCAAGCCCGCTTTCCTTGATGTAGCGCTGTTCGCTCAGATCGAAAGCCATGAAGGTCCGGATAAGCAAAAAGAGCGGGGCCGGTCAGGGCACCACTCTCGAAAGAGAGCAACGATGTAGGCTCCATATAGCCCTGCCGCGCGCAAAAGGCAAGATCAGCGCAGGGCCTCGATCACCGCCGCCGTAAATTCCGGACAGAGCCGCGCCGAGACGTGATCGCCGGGCACCATGACCAGACGGCAACCCGGAATCGCGGCGGCGAGACGCTCGGGGTGGATCGCTAGGGGATCATTGTCCCCGGCAATCACCACGGTTGGCGCGATGATGCTGTCGAGCGCAATGGGCGTGCGCAAAATGCTGTCGGCATGGGCGGCCAGCGCGAGCGGATCATTGCCCATGGCGAGCACGCCCGAACGAAAGGCGCGCACCAGATCGGGAAAGCCCGAGAGATCGGTCGCCCGCAGCCCTTCGGCCAGCAAGGCCGGATCGAGATGGCGGGTATCGACGCCACCGCAGACCACGGCGCCCTCGCCAATGCCGGCCACGATGAGCCGGCGCAGGCGCTTTTCCTTTGTCGCCATGCGCAGGCCTATGACCCCGCCCATGGAATAGCCGAGATAGTCGAAGCTCTCGAGCTCGAGATGTGTGGCGAGCGCCAAGACATCGTCCGACATGCGCTCGCCCTGATAATCCGCCGGATCATGCGAGCGGGTGGACGCACCATGACCCAGAGCATCGAGACCGATTACCCGCCGCCCGAGACCGGCAGTGGCAGTGGCGATGCCCGGCTGCACCCATTCGTGGAATGTGGTGCCAGAAAAGCCATGCTGGAGAATGATGGCGGGACCGGGCGCTGCGGAATCGCCCAGCTCATACCAGGCGTGGCTCATGCCATCTTGCGTGGTGAAAAAGGACGGGGTCAACTTGCAGGCCCTAACGGCGCGGAAAGCTGAAATAGAAACTGATCATGCGCCCCTCGCGGCGGGCCTTCTGCTCATAGCGCGTCGCCTGCCAGCCGGGATAGGGAATGTGCCAGCTGCCCGGCGCTTCCGGCTCGAAGCTGAATTCGGGCGCGCGCACGATATGAGCCAGCGTCCAGTTGGCATAATCCTCGATATCGCTGGCAAAATGAAAGACGCCGCCGGGCCGTATGACGCGGGCCAGTTCCGCCAGCGTCGTGGGCGAAACAAAGCGCCGCTTGTGATGCCGCGTCTTGGGCCATGGATCGGGATAGAGCAGATAGACCGCGTCGACGCTGGCATCGGGCAGCGCGACCAGCAGTTTCAGCGCGTCATCGGTAAAGAGCCGGACATTGGTAATGCCGCGCGCTTCGATGGCCTGCACCATCTTGCCGATGCCGCCGGTGAAGACTTCGCAACCGATAAAGCCGGTATCGGGCTCCTCCTCGGCCTTGCGCGCCAGATGCTCGCCACCGCCATAGCCGATCTCGATGACGATTCTGTCAGCCTCGGGAAAGAGGCTTTTGGGGTCCAGCGATCCTTCCAGCGCGATCTCGACCTGCGGCAGCAGTTCGGCTACCTGCGCCTTCTGCCCGCCATGCAGCTTCTTGCCCGAGCGGCGCCCAAAAAAGGCACGCGGCTCGCCGGAGCGGGTTTTGGGAAGCTGGTGGTCAGTCATTTGGGTCCTAGCGGATTTCGACGATTGGCTTATTGGCGTCGATTGCCGATACAATTTCCGGCAAAGCCTGGTCCAGCATTTCCAGCATCTGCTGGTTGGAAAGATTTGGCAGCTTGAGCCAGACGAAGGTGCGGTTCAGCACACCCCGTGATGCCAAATCGGCAAAATCGGCATCCTTGCTGACCACACTGGCGTGCATCTCATTGGCAAGATTAGCGATTTCCCGGTCGTCCGCCTGCGGATCGAGATGATCATAGACATGTGTCGCGATATGACCTTTCGTCCTCAAATATTCTGCCAACTTTCTGGACAGTTGAGCATCGATCAGAAAGGTGATCACTCAGCGGCCTGAACGCCAGATTGTTCGGCTTGATAGGCACCATAAATCAGCGCGGCCTTGATATCGTCGTGCGTAAGCCAGGGGAGAGCGTCAACGATTTCATCGGCAGTGTCTCCCGCCGCCAGAGCTTCGAGAATGTGAGAAACCCCGACACGCGTGCCATCAATGCGCGGCTTCCCGCCGATTATTCCCGGCGTAGAAACGACGCGCTTGAGCAGCTTTAGATGCTCATCGGTGATGGATGTGTGCGGTGTGTCCATGGCGGGCAGATTATACCTGCCCGCCAATCCAGGCAATCAGATCAGGCTACAGCAGCCTTGAGCGCCTTCACCAGATCAGTCTTCTCCCAGGAGAAGCTACCATCGCGGCCCGCCTTGCGGCCAAAGTGACCATAGGCGGAAGTCTTGGCATAGATGGGCTTATTGAGGCTGAGATGGGTGCGGATGCCGCGTGGCGTCAGGTCCATCACTTCGGCCAGCGCTGTTTCCAGCTTTGCCTCATCCACCTTGCCGGTGCCGTGCAGGTCGACATAGATCGACAGGGGCTTGGCCACGCCAATGGCGTAGGAAAGCTGGATGGTGGCGCGGTCGGCAAGACCGGCGGCAACCACGTTTTTCGCCAGATAGCGCGCGGCATAGGCTGCCGAGCGATCCACCTTGGTGGGGTCCTTGCCCGAGAATGCGCCGCCGCCATGGGGCGCTGCGCCACCATAGGTATCGACGATGATCTTGCGACCGGTGAGGCCCGCGTCGCCATCGGGGCCGCCAACGACAAACTTGCCGGTGGGATTGATGTGCCAGACGGTATCCTTGGAAATCCAGCCTTCGGGCAGGGCTTCGCGGATATAGGGCTCAACAATCTTGCGGACGTCGGCCGAGGTCAGCTTGTCGTCGAGATGCTGGGTCGAGAGCACGATCTGGGTGACGCCGACGGGCTTGCCGTCTTCATACTTGACCGTCACCTGGCTCTTGGCATCGGGGCCAAGCTTGACCGCTGGACCCTCGCCGGACTTGCGGGCATTGGTCAGCGTCTCGAGAATCTTGTGGGCATAATAGATCGGAGCGGGCAGCAGTTCAGGCGTTTCGCGCGCGGCATAGCCAAACATGATGCCTTGGTCTCCGGCGCCGACATCCTTGTCGCCGGCTTCGTCAACGCCCTGGGCAATGTCAGCCGACTGGCCATGCAGCAGCACGTCGATGCGCGCCGTCTTCCAGTGGAAGCCGGCCTGCTCATAGCCGATGGCCTTGATGGCCTTGCGGGCGGCAGACTTGAACTTGGAGGGGTTGATCACCGGGGCGCCCGAAGCGTCGAGCATGACCTTGCCGTCCTTGCCCTTCTTGAGCAGCGATTCGGGGACACGGACCTCGCCGGCAATGACCACGCGATTGGTCGTGGCCAGCGTTTCGCAGGCAATGCGGACCTGCGCAGGGTCCATGCCGGCCTTGCCGGCTTCGCGGAACACGAGATCGACGATCTCGTCGGAAATCCGGTCGCAAACCTTGTCGGGATGACCCTCAGAAACGGATTCCGAGGTGAAGAGATAGGAAGAACGGGCCACGTTAAACCTCTTTGTGAGTGGCGAGGGCGCACGCGGAAGTGCGCGTGGAGAGACACATTCCCTCCACTTTCGGCGCTGTTTCTCGCAGGTCCGTGAAGGGAATGCAACAGCCATATAAGGAAAGCTTTATATCGGTTGCCGGGGCTGGCGCGTTGCCATGCCTTTCCATTGCCATGACGCTGTGCCAAGAGGGATGACCAATTCATTCCGGATAAGACCATGGCCATCAGAGTGCATCGCGGCGACCTGCCAAACCTTTCCAATTATGGGCGCGAAGTGGCCATTGATACCGAGACCATGGGCCTCAACCCGCATCGGGACCGGCTCTGCGTGGTGCAGCTCTCGCCAGGCGATGGCAGCGCCGATGTGGTGCAGATCCCGCAGGATGCGAGCGAGGCGCCCAATCTGGTCAAGCTCCTCTCCGATCCGGGTGTCACCAAGATTTTCCACTATGCGCGCTTTGACGTGGCCGTGCTGCAGAACCGTTTTGGCGTCGTCACCGGCCCGGTCTATTGCACCAAGATCGCGTCCAAGCTGGTCCGCACCTATACCGACCGGCATGGTCTCAAGGAACTGGTGCGCGAGCTTCTCAATGTCGATCTTTCCAAGCAGCAGCAGAGCTCGGACTGGGGCGGCGACAAGCTCTCCGAGGCCCAGCTCGAATATGCGGCGTCCGACGTGCTCTATCTGCACGATCTCAAGCGCCATCTTGATCGGATGCTGGCCCGCGAAGGCCGCACCGAGCTGGCCCAGTCCTGCTTTGATTTCCTCAAGACGCGCTGCGCGCTGGACCTGATGGGCTGGGAAGAAACCGACATTTTCGCCCATAGTTGAGGGAACAATGGCGATGAATGCGGCCCATCGCGTGCTCGACCGGCCAGCCATCTATCGCCGGCTGGCCAGGCGCAATCGCGTGGTCGGCGTGCTGCGCATCGGCGTGCCGGTGCTGGGCGTGCTTATCCTTGTCGGCTTGATGTCGCAGATTTATCTTTCGAGCCTTGGCGCGCGCTATGGCGTGGGCCGCATCGAAGTGACGCCCGAAAGCGTCAAAGTCGAAGCGCCTGAATATGCGGGCGTCTTCGATGATGGTTCGGCCTATCGCGTCTGGGCCGAAACAGCGCGGGCCCTGGTGGGCAGCACCGACCAGATCGGCCTTGTCGATGCGCATCTCAGCATTCAGCGCACCAGTGGCGTGGTCATGGACATCGATGCCGACGAGGCCCAGCTCAATATGTCGAGCCAGGTGGTGCTGGTGGAAGGGCTTGCCGAAGTGCGGGACACGACGGGAACCGCCGCTCGTCTCATCAATTCCACCTTTGATGGCGCGACCCAGACGCTGTCATCGCAGGGCCCGGTTGAAATCGACTATTCCAATGGAACAAGTGTCCGAGCCCAAACCATGGTCTATGATGGCAGTGCAATGATCTGGACATTTACGCGGGCGGTGGTCACCCTGCCCTCAACACCCGGGCAAACCGGACCCGGAGAAGACCCGCAATGATCCGCCCCATCGTCCTCATCGCCACGCTTTTCGCTCTTGCCGCTCCGGCCTTTGCCCAGCAGCAGCCGGTGGAAATCACCGCCGACACCTTCACCATCGAGGAAGAGCGGCGCGAGGCCGTGTTCACCGGCTCGGTCGTGGTCAAGCACCCCACCGTCACCGTCTGGGCGCCCAAAGTCGTTGCCACCTATGGCGAAGGCGGCACCACCGATATCGAGACCTTTGTGGCTTCGGGCAATGTACGCCTCAAAACCACTGATCAGGACGCGACCGGCGAACAGGCCGTGTTCACTCCGGGCGATCAATTGCTGCGCCTCACCGGCAATGTGAAGGTGACCAATTCGAGCGGCACGGTGAACGCCACCGAACTGGTGGTGAACCTTGAAACCAATGTCTCGACCTTTACCGGCGGCGGTGGCGGCCGGGTGACCGGGATTTTCACCTCGCAATGAGTTCAGAGGCCGCAAACCGTCCCCGTGTTGACCAGACCGGGTGGCTGGTCGCCCACAGCCTTGCCAAGAGTTTTGGCAAGCGGGCCGTGGTGCGCGACGTGTCGCTGGCCGTGCGGCGCGGTGAGGCGGTGGGGCTGCTCGGCCCCAATGGCGCGGGCAAGACCACGGTTTTCACCATGATCATGGGCCTTGTGCCGCCCGATAGTGGCCGCATCCTGCTGGACGGGCAGGCGATCACCCATTTGCCGCTGTTTCAGCGCGGGCAATTGGGCATCGGCTATCTGCCACAGGAGCCCTCGATCTTTCGCGGGCTTAGCGTTGCAGACAACATCATGGCGGTGCTGGAAAACCATGTGCGCGACAAGGCGGAGCGGCGAAGGCGGCTGGCGACGCTGATGGAGGAGTTTTCCATCTCCCACCTGGCCAAATCCAATGCCCTGGCTCTCTCCGGTGGTGAACGCCGCCGCGTCGAAATTGCCCGCGCGCTGGCCGCTGATCCGGTTTTCATGCTGCTCGACGAGCCTTTTGCCGGCGTTGATCCGATTGCCGTGGCCGAGGTCAAGGGGCTGGTCCGGCAATTGACCCAGCGCGGCATTGGCGTCCTCATCACCGACCATGCCGTGCGCGAAACGCTGGGGCTGGTGGACCGCGCCTATCTCATCCATGGCGGCAAGGTGATGATCCAGGGCCGGCCCGAGACGATCTCCGCCGATCCCGATGCACGCCGGGTCTATCTCGGCGAGAACTTCTCCATCTGATTTAACCAAGCGCGCAAGCGAGTGGCACGGAACTTGCCCTTCCCTTGCTCCCTGCTGTTTTTTGAGTCATGTTGCCCGCCTGTGGCGGGCCTCCGTGCCCATGGAATGTGACTCAAGGGACTGGCAGACATGGCGCTTTCGCCGCGGCTCGAATTTCGGCAGGCCCAAAGCCTGACGCTGACGCCGCAGCTGATGCAGTCGATCAAACTGCTGCAGTTGAGCCATCTCGAACTCAATGATTTCATCGACACCGAGCTGATGCGCAATCCATTGCTGGAGCGCGAGGACGGCGGCGACAGCGAACCGGGCGAGGCTCCCGAACGCAAGACCGAGATGAGCGCCTATGAGGACACGGTCAGTCAGGGCGACCGGATCAAGGACGCCGACCAGATTGCCGAGGGCTATGACACGGCGGTCGAAAACGTCTTTCCCGACCAGGCGCCGCAGGACATGGGCGGCAGTGGCGGACCTGATCGCAATGGCAGTTTCGAGGGCGGCGAAGCGCCGGACCTCGACCAATATGTCGCCTCGCGCCCGCGTCTCTCGGATCATCTCGAAGAGCAGGCCAATATGGTGCTGCGCACGGCGGCAGACCGGCTGATTGCAAGGCACCTCATCGATTCGCTCAATGAGGCCGGATATCTCGCCGTCGAGCTCGACGCCATTGCCGAGCTGCTGGGCGCCGAGCTGGGCGATGTCGAGGCGGTGCTGGGCGCCCTGCAGGGTTGCGATCCGGTGGGTGTCTTTGCCCGCAATGTCGCCGAATGCCTTGCCATGCAATTGCGCGAACGCGACCGGCTCGATCCGATGATGATGCGCCTGCTCGACAATCTGCATCTGGTGGCCGAGCACAATATGAGCGGCCTGCTCAAGGCCGTGGGCTGCGACCGCGAAGACCTCACCGACATGCTGGCCGAATTGCGCAATCTCGATCCGCGCCCCGGCCTCGCCTTTGACTCTGGCCCGGTGGAAACCGTGGTGCCCGATGTCTTTGTGCGCGCCGGCCCCGATGGCGGCTGGCAGATCGAGCTTAATTCAGATGTGCTGCCAAAGGTCCTGGTCAACCGGGTCTATTATGCCAGCGTCAGCAAGAAGGCGCGGGACGCGGCCGAAAAGAGCTTCCTCTCCGATTGCCTCTCGACCGCCAATTGGCTGACCAAGAGTCTCGATCAACGGGCCCAGACCATTACCAAGGTGGCCGCCGAAATCGTGCGTCAGCAGGACGGGTTTTTGACCCATGGCATCGCCCATTTGCGGCCCATGACGCTCAAAATGGTCGCCGAAGAAATCGACATGCACGAATCGACGGTCAGCCGCGTGACCTCGAACAAATATATGGCCACGCCGCGCGGCCTTTATGAAATGAAATATTTCTTCACCACCGCCATTGCCTCGAGCGACGGCGGCGGGGACCATTCGGCGGAAGCGGTACGCCACCGCATTCGCCAGTTGATCGATGCCGAGCCGGCCAGCGACATTCTTTCGGACGATACCATCGCCGAAATGCTCAAGAAGGAGCAAGGGATCGACGTGGCGCGGCGCACCGTGGCCAAATATCGAGAGGGCATGAATATCCCCTCCTCGGTCATCCGCCGCCGCCAAAAGCGCAATCTGGAAAAGATCGCCTAGGCTTTACCCGCCAAACAGCTCAACCAGCAGCATGACAATGATGCCTGTCACCCCCACGGTCAGCAGGCCCAAAGCCACGCGGCCATAAAGGGTCCGGTGAAAGGGCGGGGCTCCCGCCGGGCGCGTGGAGAATGTGGGGTCGGCGGCGCGCTGGGCATCGCCGAGGCTGAACGGGTTGAGGCCTTTCTGCGTCACCAGCAGCAGATTGCGGCGCAGCAGGGCTGCCAGCAGCAGAACCGCGCCGGCCAGTGACAAAAATATGAAGACGACAAGAAGGGGATGCAGCACGGGCGCGATCCCGTTCACTGCCATGGCCGGAATCTCCATATCTGCCGCGCTCCCCTTATCACCAGCGGCGAAATGCTAGGATGACGCACCGGGCCTGTCACCCCCTGTTTGGGCGGGAGAGACGGGGAGTTGCGCATGGACATGGAAAGGCTGGCGGGTCTAGACTCAGGCCCGCCGCACCCCCACATCAGGTGTGGCGGCAGACGTACTCCCGATAGCCGGGAACGGCTTAGGGACACCTCGCGTCGAACCAACGAGCGAAAGGAAGAACAAGCCATGACCTTGCGAGTTTCGGGAAAAAACATGGATGTCGGCGATGCCCTGCGCGGCAAGGCGGAGGATCATTTTGCCGCAGTTGTCGGGAAATATTTCGACGGCGGCTATGATGGCCATCTCACCCTGACGCCCGATGGTATCGGCTTCCGCGCCGACTGCGTTGTGCATCTCGACAGCGGCGCCACGCTGCAGGCCAGCGCCCAGGGCGGCGACGCGACCTCGGCCTATGAGGTGATGGCGCTCAATATCGAAAAGCGCCTGCGTCGCTATAACAGAAAGTTGAAACAGCACCGTCGCGGCGCCAATGGCAGCCCCGATGTCATGGCGCAATACACCGTTTTCGGCGCCTCTGATGACCATGATGAGCTCGATGAAGACTATGCGCCGCCGGTGATTGCCGAAACGACGCGGAATCTGCGCGAGATGAGCGTGGAAGAAGCCGTTATGGAGCTTGATCTCAGCGGGTCGCAGGTGGTGATGTTCCGCCGCGCTGGACAAGGCGGGCTGAATGTGGTTTACCGCCGCGCGGATGGCAATATAGGCTGGATCGACCCGGCCCTGAGCGGGAATTAACGCGCTCGCTGCACCCTTTGAGATAAGTATATCCTAAGGCAGTTTAATGGAATTGGCCGATATTCTGACGGAGCACGCTGTGCTGTCTTGCACGGACGTGACGAACAAGCGTCAGCTATTTGAAATACTGGCCAAAAAAGCGGCCGAAATCACCGATCGGTCCTATTCCGACATCCTCGCAGCCCTGACGGGCCGCGAGGAGCTTGGCTCGACGGGTCTGGGCAATGGCATTGCCATTCCCCATGGCAAGCTGATGGGCCTCAACGGCGTGACGGCGGTATTCGCCCGGCTCGACCAGCCCATCGAATTCGATGCCGTCGATGATCATCCGGTTGATCTCGTCATGATGCTGCTGGCCCCTGTTGGCGCAGGTGCCGATCATCTCAAGGCCCTGTCGCGTGTGGCGCGCCTCTTGCGGACGGAAAGTGTGGTCGAGCAATTGCGCGCCGATACCGATCCGGCACGGCTCTATGCGGCGCTGACGGCGCCACTCGAAGCCACTTACGCCGCCTGAGCGGACATCTCCCCAAACAAAAGACCCCCAGGGCCAGGCCATGGGGGTCTTTTTTATGTGCGGGAGGCGGGATCAGTGGAGGGTGGCAAGGCCCAGATTCTGGTCGACCAGCCATTCGGCCACGGCGTCCTCGGTGTCGGCCACCATGAGCGGCGTGCCGTCAGCGGACATGACCAGCTGGTATTCTGCACCGGAATCGAACTCTGCCTCGGAAATCATGCCCGACAGCAGGCCGCCGGAAACCGATTTGATATAGGCGACGGCGTCGCCGCCCAGGGCCGCGAATTGTTCGGCAGTGAGCAATTTGAGCGGATGGCTGCCGGTGGACAGATTGTCTGAATTGCGATGGTTCATCATTTTTCGGCCCTTTCTGTCGTCACAAACTACGAATATCGATTTGACGGGCGATTTTGGGCGCCTGCGGGCGCTCCAGAGTAACAACGAGCATTCCATGCCCTAAAGTTGCATCTTTTACCTCCATGCCGTCGGCGAGGAGGAAATTGCGCTGGAATTGGCGGGCCGCAATGCCGCGATGCAGATATTGCTTGCCCGGGTCATCCTTCTGGCGGCCGCGCACCTGCAACTGGTTGTCTTCAACCATCACATCGAGCTCGGCCTGCGAAAAGCCGGCCACGGCAATCGAGATCAGGAACCTCTCGGTTCCGTCCGCGCCGGTGGTGCGTTCGATATTATAGGGCGGATAGGATTCCGCTGACCGGCTCAAGCGGTCGATACGCTCCTCGAAGCTGTCAAAGCCGAGAAGAAAAGGCGCGGAAAACACCGAAATACGGGTCATGCAACTGCGTCCTTGACACAAGCAACGTCTGGGCTGCGACCCGAATTGAAGTGGCATCGCAGCAATGACCAAGATATGGGTCAAGCACCAGCAAGGTTCAAGACTGGCCGGAGACACCCCTTGTCGCAGACCATCGCCATCATCACCCCGGTCTTTCGCGCGCAGGACACTTTGCCCACCACGGTGCAAAGCGTGCTGGGCCAGACCCATGCCGATTGGCAACACTGGATCATCGCCGATGACGGCTTTGACTATGCCGCCTTTCTTGACGAGGCGGGCCTGCGTGACAAACGACAGGTTTTTCTCAGCAGTGGAGGCGTCGGGCGCGGCGCTTCCGTCACACGCAATGTGGCGCTGGACCAGATCGAGGCGCCCTATGCCGCTATTCTCGATGCCGATGATCGCCTCAAGCCGCAAAAGCTGGAACTGGCCGTCGCAGCGCTGACTGACTACGGCATTGTCACCACGGCGCTCGACGTCATGACCAGCTCATTCCAGCATTTGCGCTATGTCGGCGACGGCCCGGATCAGGCTTTGCGCCCTGGCCAGCACAAATGGACGAGCATTTCGATGGATTCGATGATCGCCTGGGACCGGCGGCGCGGCGACGGGCGCTATGACCCGAATATGAGCAATATGACCGACCTCGAATTCCTGCTCCAGCTCTACCGCACCAATGCCCAGAGCTTCCATCTCGGCACGCCGCTGCATGATTACATCAAGCGCGACGGCTCGATGAGCAATGGCAAGGATGTCGCCGCCGGGATGATCGCCTCGAAGACCGAAATCCTGCGGCGGCTGGAGGCGGGCCATTACGGGCTGGCCGAGGAGGACGTCGCGGGCGTCGCGGCCTTTCTGCGTATTTCGCTCGAAGCGGAAGCCGCCTATGGCGCGGCGCTCGCAGCCAAACCGGGGTTGCTGTTCGAAGATCATCTGCAGCCCATGCTGGATGCCGCCCATTAAGCGCGCGCGGCACTTGCCACCAACGGGCTTTCCCCCTATAGAGCCCACTTCTCCGGACCGCCCGGCCAAAAGGCATGCCGTGGCGGTTCATGAATGCGATGGGCCTCAAATCCATCCAGACTAATCTAAAGGACCCGCAAAATGCCCAAAATGAAGACCAAGTCTGGTGCCAAGAAGCGTTTCAGCTTCACCGCCACCGGCAAGGTGAAGGCCGGCGTTGCCGGCAAGCGCCACCGCCTGATCAGCCACAACGCCAAGTACATCCGCACCAACCGCGGCACCAAGATCCTCTCCAAGGGAGATGAAGGTCTGGTGAAGTGGTACATGCCGTACAATCGCTAACGCTGAAAGGAAGCTGACACATGTCACGCGTTAAAAGAGGCGTTACCGCCCACGCTCGCCACAAGAAGGTCTTGAAGGCAGCCGAGGGCTATTATGGCCGCCGCAAGTCTACGATCCGTATCGCCAAGCAGGCCGTCGAAAAGGCCGGCCAGTACGCCTACCGCGATCGTCGCGTCAAGAAGCGCAATTTCCGCGCGCTCTGGATCCAGCGCATCAATGCCGCCGTGCGCGATCATGGCCTGACCTATGGCCGATTTATCGACGGCCTCAGCAAGGCTGAGGTTGCCGTTGACCGCAAGGTGCTGAGCGATCTCGCGATCACCCAGCCCGAAGCGTTCGCCGCGCTGGTCGTCAAGGCCAAGGCTGCTCTCTCGTATCTCGAAGGGGTCGACAAGACGACCCATGCGCGCGTTACCGCCTAACACTCCCCAGCGTCGCTGAGGTCAAATTCGCGCCTTGCGCCACCCGAAAGGGCTGGCGCGGGGCGTTTTGTTTTGGTCTAACCGCCCGCAGCCGTCCGAATAGAGAAGATCATGTCGCTCGAAACCCAGATCGAAACCCTGCGCACCGAACTTTCCGCGGCCATTGCCGCTGCGGACAATGAAGCAGCGCTCGACGCGGTGCGCGTTGCCGCCCTCGGCAAAAAGGGCAGCGTTTCAGCGCTTCTCGCCACGCTGGGCTCCATGGCCCCGGAAGACCGCAAAAGCGCCGGGCCAGCGATCAATGGGCTCAAGGTGGAGATTTCTGAGCTGATCGAAGCGCGCAGCACGACGCTCAAATCCGCCGCGCTCGACTCCCGCCTCAAGGCCGAAACCCTCGACGTCACCCTCCCCTTGCAGCCTGCGCCGACGGCGAAGGGCCGCATCCACCCGATTTCGCAAACCATCGACGAAATCACCGCCATCTTCTCCGACATGGGTTTTTCCATCGCCGAAGGGCCGGACATCGAGACCGACTATTTCAATTTCACCGCGCTCAATTTCCCCGAGGGACACCCAGCGCGCGAAATGCATGACACGTTCTTCATGAAGCCCGGCCCGGACGGGGTGAAGAAGGTGCTCCGCACCCACACCTCCCCGGTGCAGATGCGCGTCATGCAGAAGACCAATGAGAAGCCGGCCGCCGGCTACATCACCCCGGCCATGGACCCGCCGATCCGCGTCGTTATGCCGGGCCGCACCTATCGCAATGACAGTGACCAGACCCATACCCCGATGTTCCATCAGGTCGAGGGTCTTGTCATCGACAAGTCGAGCCATATCGGCCAGCTGCGCTGGGTATTGGAGGAGTTCCTCAAGGCCTATTTCGAAGTGCCCAATGTCACCCTGCGCTTCCGCCCCAGCTTCTTCCCCTTCACCGAGCCATCGATGGAAGTCGATGTGCAATGCGACCGCTCGGGCAGCGAGGTGAAGATCGGCGAGGGCAATGACTGGCTCGAAATTTTGGGCTGCGGCATGGTCCACCCCAACGTCATCCGCAATGCCGGGCTCGACCCCGATGTCTATCAGGGCTTTGCCTGGGGCATCGGCATCGACCGTATCGCCATGCTGAAATACGGAATGCCCGACCTCCGCGCCTTCTTCGACGCCGACCAGCGCTGGCTCGATCATTACGGCTTCCGTCCGCTGGACCTGCCGACGCTGTTCGGGGGGCTCAGCAGCTAGTCATGCCGACCCTGTTGCGGTGGAAGGGGTATCGGTTCTTCTTCTACTCGGCTGATGGCTGGGAACCGCCACATGTGCATGTTGTAAAGGATGGTCGAGAAGCCAAAATATGGCTGCGAGACCTTAACGTGGCCGTCAATCTTGGCTTCTCCGCGCGCGATCTCAATGAGATTATTGGTGCGACCCGCGAGAACAGAAGCGTCTTTCTGGAGGCATGGAATGACTACTTTGGTGCTTGATATCGAAGACAGCCGGCCGATCGAAGCGCGGTGTGACAACAGCCAGTTGCATGTCCGGCTCGCAGATGGCCGCGCGGTGTCGACGCCGCTCTGGTGGTATCCGCGCCTTAGCGCCGCAAGTCCGGCCGCGCGCGCCGAAATTGAACTCATGCCCATGGGGCTGCACTGGCCAGAGCTTGATGAAGACATTTCTATCGCCAGCATGTTGCGCGGCGAAAAGGCGCCGGGGGCCGTCGCGCCTTGACGTCAGCCTCCGCCACTACCGCGCCGATCCGCTTCAGCTTCGGGGATTCTCCCGCGCTGGCTGATCGTCTTCTCGCGCTGGTGCTGGCGGGCAAGAAAACTGCGACCTGCGGGGCGCTGCGCGATTATGGCGGCAATGGCGAACCCATGCCGGAGGTTGGCCGCCGCGATATCGTGCTCAATGGCGCGGGCGAAGAAGCCTGCGTGATCGAGACACTTTCGGTCGAAACGCTCTGTTTTGATGACATCGACCCCGGCTTCACGGCCCGTGAGGGCGAAGGGCCTTACGCCGAATGGCGCGCGGGGCATGAAGCCTATTTCGCCCGCAATGGCGGCTTTGCGCCGGACATGGAGATCGTCTGCGAGACCTTCCGCCTCGTCACCGTGCTCCCTGCCGGGCGCGAGGTTTATAACCGGGTCGCGACGCCGATCTTCATCGTCACCGATATCGAATCCGATGGGCCGACGCCGCTGCACAATTCCATGCTGAGTTTTGCCTCGGTCGCCGTGGAAGCCAATGGCACGCGCCATGGCGAGTTCGAGGCCGTGCTGAAGCCGCGCCCGGACCGGACCACCAATGAAACCACCATGACATGGTGGGCGACCCAGCCGGAGGCCTGGAAGGCCGCGACTGAGGGCGCCGAAGAGGCGGCAATCGTCATGCCGCGCTTTGCCGACTGGGTTGAAAGCCTACCCGGCCCAAAAGTATTCGTCGCCGCGCCGATGATCTTTGATGGTCTCTGGATGGACCATTATCTCGATGAATATGCCGGCACCCGCGCCCTCTCGGGCCCCTTCAAGGGCCGCCAGATCTTTCGCGGCGGCGGCATCTGTCTTTACACCATGGCCGGAACCCTGCGCGGCGCGCCCTATCTCGACTGGGGGATGAGCAAGCTGCCGGCCGAGTTCTACGGCCATATCGCCCATACCCATAAAGCCATCGACGATGCACGCGGCTTTGCCAATGTCCTCGTCGAACTTTTGAAACTTTCCTCCCAGCTGCCGCCCATCAATGGTAGCAAAAGCGACTTCCGCTAAAGGCCAAAAACATGAAATTCACGCTCGACTGGCTCAAGGAGCACCTTGAAACCACTGCCTCCGCCAATGAGATCGGCAAGGCGCTGACCCTGATCGGGCTGGAGCTCGAAGGCATGGAAAGCCAGGGGGCAAGTCTCGCCAGCTTTGTCACCGCCCATGTCGTCTCGGCCGAGCAGCACCCCAATGCCGACAAGCTGCGCGTCTGCAAGGTGGATGCCGGCACGGGCGAATTGATCGACGTGGTCTGCGGTGCGCCCAATGCGCGGACCGGTCTCAAATCCGTCTTCGCCTTCCCCGGCACCTATATTCCGGGCAAGGACATGACTATCGGCAAGGGCAATATTCGTGGCCAGGTGTCCAATGGCATGTTGTGTTCCAATGCCGAGCTGGAACTGAGCGACGATCATGACGGCATTATCGAGCTTCCGGCCGATGCGCCCATCGGGGTCAAATATGTCGATTATGCCGGCATGGACGGCGTGGTCTTTGACATCTCCATCACCCCCAATCGCGGCGACGCGACAGGCGTCTATGGCATTGCCCGTGATCTGGCGGCCTTTGGCCTCGGCACGCTCAAAAGCACCGACATGTCGCCCGTCGCCTCGACCGGCAAGAGCCCCATTGCGCCGCTGCCACATCAGTTTTCTGCCGATGAGCCCAAGGCCATCCGCAAATTTGCCGGGCGCTATATCGCCAATGTCAAAAACGGCCCCTCGCCCGATTGGCTGCAGGCGCGCCTGCGCGCCGTGGGCCTCAGGCCCATCAACGCAATCGTCGATATCACCAATCTGGTCTCGCTCGGCTGGGGCCGTCCGCTCCACGCCTATGACGCCGACAAGATTGTCGGCCAGCCGGTGCTGCGCAATGCGCGTGGCGAGGCCTTCGATGCGCTGGACAACAAGGTCTATAATCTCGACGAGACCATGACGGTCATCGCCGACGATTCTGGCCCGCTCTGCCTCGGCGGCATTATGGGCGGCATCCGCTCGGGCGTCACCGAAACCACCACCAATATCCTCATGGAATGCGCCAGCTGGGACCCGGACCTGATCGCCCGCACGGGCCGCAAGACCGGCATTGTCTCCGACGCCCGCTATCGGCTCGAACGCAATGTCGATCCGGCGCTAACCGAGCCGGGCATGGAATTGGCGACCCGCCTCGTGCTGGAGCTTTGCGGCGGCGAGGCGAAAGAACCGGCGATTTCGGGCGAGGACGTCTTTCCCGACACAGTCGTTGATTTCCCGCTGGCCGAGGTCAAGCGCCTCACCGGCCTCGATGTCAGCGCCGAGGACATTACCGCCATTCTCACCCGCCTGGGCTTTGCGCTGGACGGCAATGGCGCGACCCGCACGGTAAAAGTGCCGAGCTGGCGCCCAGACGTGACACAGAAGGCCGATCTCGTTGAAGAGGTCATGCGTATGGTCGGGGTCGACAATGTCCCCGTCGAACCCCTCACCCGCCTCAACCATGTCGCACCGCGCATGTTGACCTCCATCCAGAACCGCCGCCGCATTGCCCGGCGCGCGCTCGCCGCGCGCGGGCTCGATGAGGCGGTGACCTGGAGCTTCATTTCCCATGACGAAGCCACCCGTTTCGGCGGCGGGCAGGAAAGCCTGCAACTGGCTAATGCCATCGCTTCGGACATGACCGACATGCGCCCCTCGCTGCTGCCGGGCCTGCTCGCTGCCGCGCGCCGCAATGGCAATCGCGGCTATGCCGATCTGGCGCTGTTCGAGGTGGGGCAGATTTTCCTCTCCGACGCGCCGGAGGGCCAGCACACCTATGCCAGTGGCATTCGCACCGGCACGGCCCGCATGGACGGCGCGGGCCGTCACTGGTCGGGCAAGGCCGAAGTGGTCGGCGTCTTCGATGCCAAGGCCGATCTTGCGGCGGTGCTCGATGCGCTGGGCGTTGATATCGACAAGGTGCAGGTGCTGCCCGAACCGGCTCCCTGGAGCCATCCGGGCCGTGGCGGGCGCATTGCGCTCGGCCCCAAGGTGACGCTGGGCTGGTTCGGCGAGTTGCATCCGGCCCTGGTCGCCGAGCTTGATCTTTCCGGTCCCGTCGCCGGTTTCGAGATCGATCTCGACGCCCTGCCCGAACCGCGCAAGAAGGCCACCCGCACCAAGCCAGCGCTGGCCCTCTCGTCCTTCCAGCCGCTGAGCCGTGACTTTGCCTTCGTCATGGATCGCACGGTCCCTGCCGCCACCCTGCTGCGTGCCGCCAAGGGCGCCGACAAGGCGCTGATCGCGAACGTCGATATTTTCGACGTTTTCGAGGGCACGCATGTCGGCGAGGGCAAGAAATCCGTCGCCATCGCCGTAACCCTGCAGCCGCGCGAGCAGACGCTGACCGATGAGGATATCGAAGCGGTTTCGGCCTCCATCGTCGCGGCAGTGACCAAGGCGACCGGTGGGGAGCTCAGGAAGTAGCCTCGCCCAGGCGCGGTGGCACGGCTCCTGCCCTCCCTCCCCCCTGAGGGGAGGGTAGCAAAGCTGGCCGTCAGGCCTAGCGAAGCTGGGGAGGGGGTAATTCTGTGGTCCACTCGTGGACCCCCACCCCCCACCCCTCCCCTCAAGGGGGAGGGGCCATTACCGATCCATCGAGTTCACCCATGTCCCGCACCGATGCCATCCTTGCCCGTCTCAGCCAGCTCCACCCCAGGCTGATCGATCTTAGCCTCGACCGGATGCTGCCGCTGCTGGAGCGGCTGGGTAATCCGCAGGATCATCTGCCGCCGGTCATTCACGTGGCGGGCACCAATGCCAAGGGCTCGACCATTGCCTATCTGCGCGCTTTTCTCGAAGCGGCCGGCCAGAGGGTCCATGTCTATAATTCACCTCATCTCGTGCGCTTTAACGAGCGTATCCGGCTGGCCGGAACCTATGTCGGCACGCGCCGTCTCAATGCCGTGCTGGAGGAGGTCGAGCGCATCAATAAAGGCGACCCGATCACCTTTTTCGAGGTGACCACCGTCGCCGCCTTCAAGCTCTTTGCCGAGACACCAGCCGATTACCTGCTGCTCGAAACCGGCATGGGCGGCACCTATGATACGACCAATGTGGTCAAGCACCCTCTGGGCACCATCATCACCCCGATCGACTATGACCATCAGGCCTTCCTAGGCAACACGCTGGCCGAAATCGCCTCCAACAAGGCGGGCATCCTCAAGCGCGGCGCCAAGGCTGTCATGGGCCTGCAGCACGATGAAAGCCGCGCCGTTCTGGAGCGTGCCGCGCATCGCCTCGGCATTCGCCCTATCTGGCAGGGCGAGGATTTCCATGGCCATGACGAAGATGGGCGGCTGGTCTATTCGGACGAGCAGGGCCTGCTCGATCTGCCACCTCCCGCCCTTCTTGGGCCGCACCAATTCGACAATGCCGCCCTCGCCATTGCCGCCAGCCGCCATTTCGGCCTGCCAGTTAATGAAGCTGCGATTGCCGGGGGCCTGCGCGCGGTCAATTGGCCGGCGCGGATGACGCCGATCCGGACCGGCAAGCTGCGCGCCCTGCTGCCGGAAAGCCATGAGCTATGGCTCGATGGCGGGCACAATGCCCATGGGGCTGCGGCTTTGGCCCGCACCATCGAAGAACTCACGCCGCCCCGCCCGCTGGTGTTGATCATGGGCATGATGAACAATCGCGACCCGGCGGAATTCCTGAGCCATTTCCGGGCGCAGCAGCCGCCTGTGCTGACGCTCACCATTCCCGACGAGCCCAATGCCCATACGGCGGCCTCTATCGCGCAAATGGCCCGCGCCAAGGGCTTTTCGGCAAGGCCTATGCGCTCGATACGCAGCGCGCTACGCGAGGCGGCCAATGTTGCAAACGCACGCGTAATGATCTGCGGCTCGCTCTATCTCGCAGGCGATGTGTTGGCGAAAAACGGCACGCCGCCGGACTGACCTTGCCCTCCCTCCCCCTTGAGGGGAGGGTAGCGAAGCTTAGCCCGAAGGGCCTAGCAAAGCTGGGGTGGGGGTGGTTCGGAGTTCACACAGATGGACCCCCACCCTCATTCCCTCCCCTCAAGGGGGAGGGAGGCAAAGGAACCGTACTATCCGGCCACAATCTCATTCGGGGCGCAAGCAGGAAGTTCCTTGTTGTTCCTAAGGGAGATCACGCCGCAGCGTGGGCCTCCAGCCACTTCACCAACTGCACGCGGCTCTGCCCGGCACCGACTTTCATGTCCACCGGCTGGCCATTCTTGAAGATGATCAGCGTGGGCATGGCCCGCACATTATACTGCACCGTGATGCCCGGATTGGCGTCGACATCGAGTTTGACGATCTTGACGCTCTGGGCCATTTCCTCGGCCAATGCATCGATGGTGGGGCTCATGGCCTTGCAGGGCGGGCACCATTCGGCCCAGAAATCGACCAGCACCGGCTTGTCGGAGCCGAGAACTTCTACGGCAAAATTGCTGTCGGTCACATGCGCGGCCATCTCAAAACCCTCCTCATCGGTATTTTGCGATGGAGGTTAGGCCGAGTCGCGCCAGCCGAGAAGACATGGCTTTGCGCCGCGTCGCGCAGGCGCAAAAAAAACACCGCCGGATCGCTCCGGCGGTGTGTGTCATTCAGCGTCCAGGCTCAGGCCGCGTGGCCTTCGAGCCATTTGGTCAGGCCCGCCTTAGGCGTGCCGGCGCCGACCTTCATGTCGGCGGCTTCGCCATTCTTGAACAGGATCATGGTCGGGATCGAGCGGACCCCGTACTTGACCGTGGTCGAGGGGTTGAGGTCGGTGTTGAGCTTTACGATCTTGACCTTGCCGGCCAGTTCGACGGAAAGCTCTTCGAGCACCGGCGCGATCGCCCGGCAGGGCCCGCACCACTCGGCCCAGAAATCCACCAAAACGGGTTCCTGAGAATTAAGGACTTCCTCGCCGAACGTGGCGTCGGAAACTTCTTTCGTCATTGCTTGTGCCTTTAGGGTTGAAAGCGGCGTTTCTTCTGCTCCCAAAGGTGGGCAAAGTCCACCCTTGGAACAAGAGCGCTCACCGCAGGGTGAAGCCGGTTCGCGCCTGATCAAGCAGGTCAGGCGGCAAATTCATGAGTGATTCCAGTTCTGTCCACAGAATCGCGGCGCGCACAGGTTGCCCGGGGAAGAGCTGACCTGCAACCAGTGCATACAACCCCAATTGGGTCAGGTAGTTCCCCGGCACAGCTTTAACCGATTCCGGGACATGTGCATCCGACTTGAAGTCGACAATCAATATGCCCTGATCATCGGCCACAAGCCGGTCAATCCGGCCCGAGAGACGCGCGGGCGTGCCATCGCGCAGCACATTGACGAGGAAAGGCACTTCAGCGCGGCTGCCGGGCCCAAAGAGATGAGCAAGATCAGGCCGCGTCAGGATGGATATAGCCTTGTCCAAGATCCCCTGATGCAACTCCGGATAGTCCGGCAACAGCGTTTCGAGCGCCCGGGGCAGAACTTGCGGCCACAGATCCCGCTCGACCCGGCCCAGATGCTGCAGCAGGGCGTGTAGCGCGAGGCCACCCTTGCGCGCTGCCTCGGCATCCCGAACCTGCTCGGCCAGCGTCTGCAGCGCGTTTTGCGGCACCGAAATTGCGCCCACCCGCGAGGGCGACAGCAGCGGAATTTTTTCCGGCTCCGGAACGGATCTCAAATCAGGCGCCGCTTCTTCGGCCACGAGGCCGATGGGCTCGATGATGGCTTCGCCAGCGTTCAACCGCTCGGGATAGACCAGCGCCAGCAGATTACCTTCGGCATCGGTGATTGTTTCGGCCTCCGGCCCCAGCGCTTGTTCCACCGCCTCATACCAGGTGCCGTCAAGCTTGCCGGTCTGGGTCAAGGGGCCGGTGACATAGAGTTCGTCCTCGGCGCGGGTCATGGCGACATAGAGCTTGCGCCAATATTCCTGGGCCAGATTGGCGTCGCTGGTCTCCTTCAGCAAGGCCGTCGCCGGCACATGCTGCTTGCCCGAGGAGGCGTGGATGAGCAGCGGCCCGGGTGCATTATTGACCACATAGACCGGCTTGCCGGTCTGGCGGCCGCTGGGCTTGCTGGCGGCGTCAGCCAGAATGACGATTGGCGCCTCCAGCCCCTTGGCGCCATGCACGGTCATCACCCGCACGCCGCCACCGGCCTCGGCCAGCTCGCGCTTGATCGTCACTGAGCGGCGGCGCATCTCGGCGGCAAAACCCTGCAGGGACGGCTGCTCGACCTGTTCATGGGCCAGCGCCAGTTCAAGCAGTTCGGAGAGCACTTCATCGACTTCATTGCCGAGCCGCGCATGAAAGCGCCGCAGGCCGCCCGAGGCATAGAGCACGCCGGCGAGAAATTCGAAGGGCCGCTCGAAATCGAGCGTTGATCGCCAGCCTCCCAGCCGCTCCGCCGCTTCGCGCGCCACAGGCAGGCTCGAAGCAAACAGCGCAGACCAAAGCGTCTGGCCGGAGGCGCGGCCATTGGCGAGCATGAAGAGGTCATCCTCGGAAATATCGAATAGCGGCGAGCGCAGCAGCGCCGCCAATTGCAGATCATCGGCCGGATTGAGCAGCACATCGATCAGGGCCAGCAGGTCCAGCACGGCGATATGGCCGGTCACCGCCAGCCGGTCGGCGCCCGGCGTCGGCAGGCCCTCGACGCGCAGGGCGCGGATGATTTCCTGAAACAGCGCATTGCGCGACTGGACAAGGATCAGCACATCGTCCGCCTTCACCGCGCGATTGCGCTCGCCCAGAAGCCGTCCGGAACTGATCCATGCGCTGATTTCGCGGGCAATGCGAACCGCCACCTGCCGCGCCGCGCTCTGTTCGGCGTCGAGCGGCGTTTTGGGCCATTCGCTATCGTCGCGCTCGGGTTTGGCGTCCTGCACCGGCGGCCAGAGCGTCACCGTGCCGCCGGCCTGCACCCGCGCCGGCCCATGCACGACCTTGGCTTCGGAGAGCAGCGCCGCCTGAAT
>JAEYTY010000064.1 GCA_023433775.1 Pseudomonadota bacterium
TAATAGGTGAGGCTGGCAATGGCGGCAAAGAGCGCGCCCCAGCCGGCGCGCAGCATGGCGACGCGGCGGTTTTCGAGGAAAATCTGGTGGGCGAGGCCGCGGAAGCGGGTGATGAGAAAATCGCCGAGGCCAAAGAGCTTGATCTCCTTGGCGGTTTCGGCGCTGGCCCCGACATGGCGGATATATTCGAGTTCGCGCCGTTCGGGGGTGCGCCAGCGGCTCAGCATATAGGCCAGGGTATTGAAGCGGGTTTCGCCCCAGACGGCAGGGATGAAGCTCAGCGGCAGGAGCAGGATCAGCCAGGGGGCGTAGAAGAAGAGGCCGGCGGCGAGGGTGATGACGGTGAGAATGTCCTGCGCCTGGCCGAACATCTGGCTCAAGAGCGCATTGCGGCCAGCGGCCTGGCGGCGGGCGCGCTCGAGCCGGTCCTGATATTCGGCGCTTTCGAAATGCATGAGATCGAGCCGGGCGGCATGGGCCATGAGCTCGACGCTGACGGTGTTGGAATGGAGCTCTGAGAGGACGGAATCGACGAGGCCGGTGGCGCGGGCAATGGCATCGGAGGCGAGGACCAGCGCCAGTTCGATCAGCAGCAGGCCGATGACCGGGGTCAGGACCCCGCTGGCCCACCACTCGGCAAAGCCGGGGCCGGGCGCATTGATGGCGGTGAGGCGGACGACTTCGTCGATGATCAGCTTGCCGACATAGAGCGTGGCAATGGGTTGGAAGGCGGCGACAATGCGCAGGCCGATGCTGGCGCCGGTCAGCCAGCGGCTGGTGCGCCAGATCTGGGCGACGAGCCGGCCGAGATGGCGCAGATTTTCAAGACGCTGGCGAAAGGATGGCGCCTGGTCGGGGATGGGCGGCGGACGCCGGCCGGGGAGATCGGTCATGGTGACACATGTAGTGTGTCATTGGGGCGGCGGGAATAGGGGGTGGGGGATTCAAGTGACCCCACCCCGCTTTGCTCGTTCGGGATCAGTAGCGTTCGGCGGGCTTGGGCTTGTTGCCCATGATGGCTTCGATCTTTTCGATCACGTCGGGGGTCAGCTTGTCCTTGTGCTGGAGGGCGGCAAGGTTGTCCTTGAGCTGGCTCATTTTGGAGGCGCCGAGGATGACCGTGGAGACATGCGGATTGCGCAGGCACCAGAGCAGGGAGAGGTGGGTGATCGAGATGCCGACATCCTTGGCGAGCTTGGCCAGTTCGCGGATCTTGTCGAGCTTGGCCTTGCCTTCCTCGCTCGACCACTGGTCGCGCAGCCATTCATAGCCGGGCAGGCTGAGGCGGCTGTCGGCGGGAATGCCGTCATTGTATTTGCCCGTGAGAAGGCCAGAGGCGAGCGGGGACCAGATGGTGGTGCCGAGGCCGAGGAGTTCATAGACCGGCAGATAGTCCTTCTCGACCTTTTCGCGGGTGAAGAGGTTGTATTGCGGCTGTTCCATGGTCGGCGGGGTGAGGTGATTGGCGCGGGCAAAGCCCCAGGCTTCGGTCAGCTGCTGCGCGTTCCATTCGGAGGTGCCCCAATAGAGAATCTTGCCCTGGGTCACGAGATTATGCATGGCCCAGACGGTTTCCTCGATCGGGGTATCGATGTCGGGGCGGTGGCAGAAGTAGAGGTCGAGATAGTCGACCTGCAGGCGCTTCAGCGCGGCATGGGCGGCGTCTGTGACGTGCTTGCGGGAGAGGCCCTTTTGCGTCGGCTTGCTGCCGCCCCAGAAGACCTTGGAGGACACTGAATAGGTATCGCGGCCCCAGCCGAGTTTCTTCAGCGCTTCGCCCATCAGCTTTTCGCTCTCGCCGGCTTCATAGCCCTCGGCATTGTCGAAGAAGTTGATGCCTTCGTCATAGGCGTGGCTCATGAGCGCGATGGCATCGGACTGATCGACCTGCTTGGAAAAGGTGACCCAGGAGCCGAGTGAGAGTTCGCTGACCTTGAGGCCGGATTTGCCGAGGCGACGATATTCCATGATGCTCTTCCCTATTGGCGATGCGGTCTGGCCGCTGGTTTTATGTGTTGAAGTCCGGAGCGGCCCGAGAGGGGCAGGCGTCAGGGCGCAGCAATCCGGACGGAATGGGATCTATCGGCAAGTGCCGATGAAACGTTTTAGCGCCCCAGAATGTCGCTGTAAAGCGACCGCAATATGGTCAGGGCAGATTGCGCAGGAAACCTGCCAGGTCGCCGGTAATGTGGTGCACATGCGGCCCGGTGGTGCGGCCCAGTTCCCAGGCGTCGACCTGTTCGTGGGCAAAGCCTTCCCCGGCCACGACCTGAACGGTGGACATGCCCACTTCATGGGGGACGACGAGGTTCTTTTCGAGATCGTCGAACATGATGGCGCGGGTGGGGTCAATGCCGTGACGCGCGAAGAAGCCGTCATAGGCTTCCCGGTGCGGCTTGGGCACATAGGTCATGGCGCGGATGTCGTGCACATGCTCGAAAAGTTCATTGCCGCCAAGGCGCGTCAACACGGATCGGGCATGGCTCACATCGCCATTGGTGAGGATGAATTTTCGGCCGGGCAGATCGCGTATGGCCTCGATCAGCTCGGGGTGGGGATCGACCGGCGCATAGTCAATGGCGTGGACGGTGTTGAGGAAATGATCGGGGTCGATGTCATGGCGCGTCATCAGCCCGTTCAGCGTGGTGCCGAAATCGCGGTAATAGGTTTTTTGCAAGTCGCGCGCGGCCTCAAAATCCAGCCTGGTCACATCCATGACGTAGTGGGTGATGCGCACATCGATCTGGGCGAAGAGATTGCATTCGCGCGGATAGAGGGTGTTGTCGAGGTCGAACACCCAATCGGTGATGTGGCTGAGGCTGGCGGGCCGATTTGGGCTGATGTTGTTCATCGTCCCATTGTGCCAGAAAAACGTGAAGGCTTCATAGCGGGCAGATGGGGGCCCTGAAAAAACAGGGCCCCGCCTTGATTACTGGTTGGCCTGGATGGTCAGGCCAAGGGCCGAGATCAGACCGGCCGGATTGGCCGCAGCGGCCGAGAGAACCAGAAGCGTTGTCGGGCTGGCGGGCTTGATCGCCACTTCAAAACTCTTCGGATCGTCGAGGAAAGCGTTGACCGCCGGGGTGACCATGTCGGTGAGGGCCGGAATGCCGGCCTGGCCAACCATGACGGGAACCACGGTCTTGATCGAAGCGACAAACTCGGCGCGCTCGACGCCCGACTGGGCGGCAAACATGTCGAGCAGACGGGTGGCAAGCGATGCATCGTCATAGCGGAGGCTGGCGCTGGTGATCGAGATGGCCTGAAGCAGTTCCATACCTACCATCATCTGCTTGGCCTGGGCTTCTTCGCTGGCCGGATCGAGATCGCTGTCCGACATGGCGTAGATCTTGTCCAGTATGGCCGGCGTGAAGCCGGACAGGTCGGTCTTGAAGGTCAGGGCGCCCAGATCGGCAAAGTCGACGAGGAAGTCGTCGATCACCACATGGCCGTCGGCCATCGACCAGGTCATGGTCTGGGTGAGATTGCCATTCAGCTCGGTGATGTCCAGGGCGGTGATGATCGCAGCGGCCTCAGGATCCATGTCGGCGGCGAAAGACAGATCGGCCCAGATGCCATTGATGGCTGTATATGTGTCGATGTCGCTCAGGGCATCGCTGTCGTCATAGGTGAAGTCCGAGGTCATCTCCATGCTCTCGATGCTGAAGACTTCCTTGTCACCGGCCGAGACGCTGAGCGGACCGGTCGCAAAGCGGCCCACGGTCTGCAAGAGGACTTCCGAATTGGCTTCGCCTGCGGGTGGCAGGTAGAGGTCTTCTGCAACAATGTCGGACAGGGTCAGGCGGCCCGTCGGGTCTTCTGCAAATTCGACATCGATATCGGGAATGGTCATCGCGTCGGCGGTATAGCCGCCATCGTCGGTTTCGCTGACGCCGGTGAAGGTCAGTTCGGTGTCGAAGGAGAAGGGTTCTTCGGCGCCATCGACATTGACGGTAGCACCCTGCACGGTGACCGTATCGCCATCAAGGGTGGCGGGACCAAAGTCGATGTCATAGCCAGCGGTCTTGTAGACTTCAGCAATGCGGCTGACAAAAGCCTCGGCATCCAGCGCCATGGCCGGCTGCATCAGGGCAAGTGTGGCGAGCCCGCTGGCAAGCATCAGGCTGGTGGTCTTGAAGGTTTTCATCATGTCTCCCGTAAAATTCTGGATGGTCACTGGACCGGAGGCTTTGTTTGGAACGCATTGCTTGGCAATGCAGATCGGCCCTTGGCCGACAAATTGCAACTGTCACCGTGCAGAAAGACCGTCGTGACTATAGTTGCGGTATATTTCGTCCTAATGTCGAACCCCATTCCGGGGTAATGTTACGCCATATCCAGAAACTGGCGATAGGCGGGGTTGGTGGTTTCATCCCAATAAGGGAAGCCTATGGCGTCAATGTGGGCGAAGAAATCGGGCCGCTGATCCATTGGCACCTGAATGCCGACGAGCACACGGCCATAATCGGCGCCATGATTGCGATAGTGGAACAATGAAATGTTCCAGGCATCGTTGAGACCCTCGAGAAATTTCAGCAGAGCGCCGGGCCGTTCAGGAAACTGGAAGCGGAAGACCATTTCGTCGGTGAGACCGGCGACGCGGCCGCCAACCATGTGGCGGACATGAAGCTTGGCCACTTCATTGTCGGTCATGTCGGTGACGCCCAGATCGCCAGCGGTCAGCAGATCGATGATTTCGTGCTTTTCCGCATCGCCACCGGAGAGCTTGACGCCGACAAAGATGTTGGCGCTGGCGCCGGGGGCGTAGCGATAAATGAACTCGGTGATGGCGCGCTGACCGATCATGCGGATGAAGGCGCGATAGGAGCCGGGGCGTTCGGGGATGGTGACGGCCAGAAGGGCCTCGGCCCGCTCGCCGATTTCGGCGCGTTCGGCAACATAGCGCAGGCGGTCGAAATTGACATTGGCGCCCGAATTGATGGCGATGAGCGGGCCCTGCGGCGCGGCGCCGGATTCGACCTGCTTGCGCAGCCCGGCCAGCGCGAGGGCTCCGGCCGGTTCGGCTATGGCGCGATGATCGTCAAAAATGTCCTTGATGGCGGCGCAGATTTCGTCGGCGGTGACGGTGACGGTGTCGTCAAGCAGATCGCGGCAGAGGCGGAAGGTTTCCTCGCCCACCTGACGCACGGCGACGCCATCGGCAAAGAGGCCCACCTGATCGAGCGGAACCGGATGACCGGCGGCGATGGCGGCTTTCATGCTGGCGGCTTCTTCGGGCTCGACGCCGATGACGCGGATTTCGGGGCGGAGGAATTTGACGAAGCTGGCAATGCCGGCGGCCAAACCCCCACCGCCGACCGGAATATAGATGGCGCCGATGTCGCCGGGATGCTGGCGCAAAAGTTCAAGCCCGACGGTGCCTTGGCCGGCGATGACATCGGGGTCATCGAAGGGATGGACAAAGACATAGTTGTGCTGCGCCGCGAGTTCGACCGCATGGGCGCGGGCGGCGTCGAAACCATCGCCGAAGAGGACCACTTCGCCACCCAGCCGGCGGACGGCGCCGACCTTGATGATCGGGGTAGTGGTGGGCATGACAATGACGGAGCGAATGCCGAGACGCGTTGCCGAAAGCGCGACGCCCTGGGCATGATTGCCCGCGGAGGCGCAGATGACCCCGCGGGCTCGTTCTCCGGGCGTCAATTGCGCGATGCGATTGTGGGCGCCGCGGATCTTGAAGGAGAAGACGGGCTGCATGTCCTCGCGCTTGACCAGCACAGGCACGCCGAGGCGCGCCGAGAGCAATTCCATCGGCTCGAGCGGGGTCTGTTCGGCGATCTCATAGACCGATGAGGTCAGGATTTTGCGGATGTAGTCCGTCATGCGCTGCTCCCGGGCAATGGCGGTGATGGACGCCTGCTGACAGGAAATGTCAACGGTCGGAGCAGAATAGCCGGGTCGCATTCAGGACACCTTGATTGTCCCCGCCTGGGGGCGCACAAGCGGCAAATTGCATTCTATCCTGCCGCGCATGACGCGGACCTTCCGGGGAATATCATGTCCGAATCTCAGGCCACGAGCGTGGCCTCGCCTGATCCGCGCCGCTGGTTGGCGCTGATGATCCTGCTGATCGCCAATTTCATGAATCTGATCGACGTCACCATCGTCAATGTCGCGCTGCCCTCGATGCGCGAAAGCCTTGGCGCGTCCGACAGCCAGATCGAATGGGTGATTGCCGCCTTTGTGCTTGCCTTCGCGCTGGGCCTGCTGCCCTTCGGGCGGCTGGGCGACATTGTGGGGCGCACGAAAATGTTTCTCTGGGGCGTCAGCGGGTTCACGCTGGCTTCGGCGCTTTGCGGCCTCGCGCCCTCCATCGAGATGCTGATCGGGGCGCGGGTGTTGCAGGGGCTGGCCGGGGCGATGATGACGCCGCAGGTGCTGGCCATTGCGACGGTGACCTTTCCCCCGCATGAGCGCGGGCAGGCCTTCTCGCTGTTCGGTCTTTCGGCTGGGCTGGCCTCGGTTTGCGGGCCGATCCTGGGCGGGGTGCTGATCGATGCGCAATTGTTTGGCCTCGACTGGCAGCCGATTTTTCTCGTCAATATACCGATCGGCATTGCGGCCATTGTTGCCGGCTGGTTCCTCATTCCGCGCCTGCCGGGGCACAAGTCGCTCAGCAATGACTATGTCGGCATTACGCTGTTCGGGATCGGCATTGTGGCGGTGGTGTTTCCCATCATCGAAGGGCGCGAGCTGGGCTGGCCGGCCTGGACTTTTGCCATGCTGGCGGTCGGGCTCGGCCTGATCGTGGTGTTCTATTTCTGGCAAAAGCATCGCGCCGCGATCGGGGCGCCGCAATTGCTGAATTATGACCTGTTGCGCAATCGCGACTATATGTTCGGCGCCTTTGTGACGACGGTGTTTGCCTCAGGCATTCCGGGCATGTTCCTGATCATTTCACTGCTGCTGCAATCGGGCTTCGGCTTCAGCCCCCTGCAATCGGGGCTGACCAATACGCCGTTTTCGGTCGGTGTGCTGATTGCCTCGTTCATCGCCGGTCGGTTCGGGGCGCATTATCTGCGCAGCCGCGTGGCCGTAGCCGGCGGGCTGCTGACGGCGGGGATTTTGTGGCTGCATTTCATCATTGCCGGAGCGGGACAGAGTATTGACCCGTGGAGCTTCCTGCCGCCGATGCTGGTTGCGGGCATTGGTCTGGGCACGGGTTTTTCGTGCCTCTTCCAGCTGGTGCTGCGCAATGTGCCGCAGCGGGATGCCGGGGCGGGTTCAGGTGCGCTGCAGGCCTTCCAGCAGGTGGGTGGTGCGCTGGGCGTGGCGCTGGTCGGGCAGATTTTCTTTGCGCGGCTGGCGGGGAATTTTGCCACGGGGGGTACGCCGCAATCGGCCTTTGCCGACGCGACGGCGCTGGCGCTCTGGTATCAGGTCATCACGTTTGGCCTGGTGATGGCGCTGGCCTTTGTGTTCAAGCCATCGAGCCCGCAACAGAACCGCCCGGCAGCGCCGGTGGTGGTGGAAGCCTGATCAAATCAAAGGCCGCCTTTCAGGGCGGCCTTTTCGTTCAGGCCAGCAATTGCCAAGTCTGGTAGCCGGCAAGGGTAATGACCAGACCGCCGACCAGCAGCATCAGGCGCCGGGCGGGGATGATGCGGACCACGAAGCCCGCGAGTGGCGCGGCCAGCACGCCGCCGACCACAAGCCCGGCTACGGACCAGATATATTTGCCGATGCCATCGGCCTCTTCCCAATGCCCGGTGAGCAGCGCCACGATGAAGGCGGCGGAGACGGCAGTGGTGACGAAGAATTCTACTGTGTTGACCGTGCCGACAACAAAGCGCGGTGCGCCGCCCGAGCCGATCAGGCTGGAGGTGACGATGGGGCCCCAGCCACCGCCGCCGGCAGCATCAACAAAGCCACCGGCGACGCCGAGCGGCAGGACAACGCCGGTGCGCGGCTCGCGATAGGGGCCGCGGCTGCGGAAGGCGCGGTAGAGAATATAGACGCCCAAAAGTCCCAGATAGGTGGTGACGAAGGGGCGCAGCACGGCGCCGTCAATGGCGGTGAGGACGTAGGTGCCCAGGATGCCGCCAAGAATGCCGGCGGGCGCCAGGCGCCAGAACAGGCGCCAGTTCACATTGCGATGGGCGACATGGCTGGTGGCTGAGGCTGCGGTGGTGAACATTTCGGCCGCATGGACGCTGGCCGAGGCCGCGGCAGGCGGCACGCCGAAGGCCAGCAGCATGGTCGAGCTGACCACGCCATAGGCCATGCCCAGGGCGCCGTCGACGATCTGGGCCAGAAACCCCACCGCCGCGAAGATGAAAAACTCGGAGCCCATACCGCCTCCCCAGACAGACGGCGAGCAAATTATCCGATACCCTATTCAAAGGGTAGAGAATTCATGTCAGCGGCATTGCGCGGCTGGCAGGCAAAATGGAAAAGTTTGCCTTGCCCCGCGGGTTCAGCGCACGATGAGCGTTCCGGCGCCGTGTTCGGTGAAAAGTTCGACGAGCACCACATGCGGTGTCTTGCCGTTGAGGATCACCACGCCTTCGACGCCGTTTTCGAGCGCTTCGAGGCAGGTTTCCACTTTGGGGATCATGCCGCCCGAAATGGTGCCGTCGGCCATCAGGGCCTTGGCCTCGCGCACGGTCAGCTCGGGGATCAGCTTCTTGTCCTTGTCGAGCACGCCGGGCACGTCGGTGAGGAACAGCAGGCGCTTGGCGCCGAGCGAGCCGGCAATGGCGCCGGCAAAGGTATCGGCGTTGATATTGTAGGTATTGCCGTCGCGGCCGGGCGCGACCGGAGCGATAACCGGGATCATTTCCGAGCGGGCCAGCAGATCGAGCAGGGTGCGGTCGACTTCCACCGGCTCGCCCACGAAACCGAGATCAAGCACGCGCTCGATATTGGAGCCCGGGTCCTTGATGGTCTTTTCGGCCTTTTTGGCAAAGACCATATTGCCATCCTTGCCGCAAAGCCCGATGGCCCATTCGCCCTCGGCATTGATAAGGGCGACGATTTCCTTGTTGATCGAGCCGGCCAGAACCATTTCGACGATTTCCATGGTCCGCCGATCGGTGACGCGCAGACCACCCTCGAACTTGGATTCGATACCGAGGTTTTTCAGCATTGAAGCGATCTGCGGACCGCCGCCATGCACGACAATCGGATTGACCTTGGACTGCTTGAGCAGGGCGATGTCGCGGGCAAAGGCCTGGCCGAGGGCGGCGTCGCCCATGGCATGGCCGCCATATTTCACAACGACCGTCTTGCCCTCATAGCGCTGCATATAGGGCAGGGCCTGGGCGAGGATGCCAGCGTCATGGCTGAACCGGTCGGTGGATGACGAGGTTGTTGTATCGGACATGGGCGTGGCGTTTCCTGCAAGGCCTGCATTTGGCTTTTGGGTCTATAAGATTTTTCGCCTCGTTTAAATCATTCACTCTGACAAAATCGTGTTCGCCCACCCGTTTGTTTGGCTGAGCATAAACGCGCAACTGATTGGAGAAGGTGTCGTTATAAAAGTGATCGGCTTGCCGATGGTTTGCGTATGAGGGGCTGGAGAATAGCGAAGACGCCTGCAAAAGGGCGGCTAACGCTAGGCAGGCGGGCGGAGAAACGATACATCATGAGTATGGATTTACCGTCGCGCGACATCGCCGACCTGATTTCGCGTTGCGCGTTGCGTGACCGGCGCGCCTTCCGTTCGCTTTATGAGCGGACGAGCGCGAAACTCTTCGGCGTGGCGTTGCGTATCTTACGTGACAGAGCAGAGGCCGAGGAGGCCATTCAGGAGATTTATATCAAGATCTGGCAGCGGGCCGATCGCTATGTGGCTGGCAATACCAGTCCCATAAGCTGGCTGGTGGCCGTAGCGCGCAATCATTCTCTAGACATTTTGCGGGCCCGACGCCCGCAATCTGACGATATTGATGCTGCGCTCGATCTTGCCGATGATGGCCCGAGCCCGGAAAAGCTGACGGAAGCCAGCCAGGAAGGCGCCAGAATCGAGCAGTGTCTGGCCACGCTGGAGCCCGACCGCGCAGAAGCGGTGCGCGGGGCCTATCTTGATGGCTATAGTTATGACGAGCTGGCCGAGCGCTATGCGGTGCCGCTCAATACGATGCGAACCTGGCTGCGGCGCAGCCTGATTAAACTGAGAGAGTGCCTGACGACATGAGCGAGACACGGGACAGCGCGGGAGAGGGTGGACGCCAGGCTCTGGTGGCCGAGTATGTCCTCGGCCTGCTGGGCCCGTCCGAACACGCTCGTGTCGATCGCATGATCGAGGATGACGCAACGCTTGCCGCCGAGCGTGACTTCTGGGCAAACCGGTTTTCGACACTCGATGGCGAATTCGCTGACGAGGCGCCGCCGCGTCACGTCTTGCCCGCCATTGAACGGCGTCTGTTCGGCGTGGCTGCGCCGACATCGTGGTGGGATAGTCTGGCGCTGTGGCGCGGGCTCACAACAGGGGCATTGGCAATTGCAGTGGCGGCTATCGGCTTTGGCCTGATGCAGCCGAGCCCGGATGTCTCTTCGCTGACGAACCAGCTTGTTGCCGCGCTTGAGGAAGAGGGCAGCGATGTCCGGTTCATTGCCCTGTACGACGGCAGCGGCGCGGTCCGGCTGACGGCGTTGTCCGGAGACCCCGTGCCGGATCGTGATCTTGAACTCTGGGCAATCCAGGGCGGCGGCAATCCCATTTCCATGGGTGTCATTCCGGTCAATGCCCGTAGCGTTGTCGGGCTGTCCGAACAGGTGCAGCAGGGCTGGGGCGAAGGCTCGGTGCTTGCCATCACGCTTGAACAGAAGGGCGGATCGCCCGATGGCAATCCGCATGGCCCGATTGTCGCCAAGGGCGCGGTCACGCGGATCTAAAATTCAGTCGATCAGCAGTTCGACAGTGACGCGCTCGTCGAAGGACCAGCCGCCCAGCGAGAGCACGCCGCCCTCAGCGTCGCGGACCATGGGCGCGGTGCGGATGGCTTCGGCGGGGCTTGTTACCTTGAAGCCGAGGACGCTTTCCAGCCGGTGACGAGGCATGAAATCGGCGGCGCTGGCGACGAGGCCCGACGCGTCGGAAATATTGGTAATGAGAAAGCGCTCGTCCCAGACCAGACCGGTGCGCGGGGGCAGATACATTTCAGCCGGGAGGGCGCGGCCCGGCTCACGCGACACCTGCAGGACATCGCCCCGCAGTTTTGTGACTGTGCCGAGCAGCGTTGCCGCGCGGGGCAGTTCGTCCCCCAGGATCTGGTCATAGAGGCGCTCAACCTGGCCCAGTGCGCGCGGCTTCTGGCGGCCGCCGACAATGTTGAGGACGCGGCCCAAGACGCGACGGCCAATAGCGGGGCTGAGCAGCTTCAGCGCGGGCAGCGACATGCTGGCAGCGCCAAAGCCGTCCAGTGTGACCAGCTCGGCAAAAGCAGCATCAGCCATCTGGCCCAGAGCCAGATCGGCTTCGCCCATGCGCGCAGCAAAGCGGGCGAGGGTGGCGCTATCGAGATCCATGCCGGCCAGGGTCGGCAGCAATTGGCGCCAGCGCACCCGCTCATAGGCCGGGTCCTGATTGGAAGGATCGAGCGCGGGGCTAAGCCCTGACGCCTCGACCACTGCGGCCAGAGCCGCCGGTTCGACATCGAGCAGGGGGCGGAAGAGCATAATGCCTTCAACCCGCGCCAGGGGCGTCATGGCCCTGAGGCCCTCAATGCCGCTGCCATGGGCCAGGCGCATAAGCACCGTCTCGGCCTGATCGGCGCGGTGATGGGCCGTCATCAGATAGGTGGCGCCATCCTGGGTCATGGCATCGGCCATCAGCCGATAGCGTGCCTGACGCGCCGCTTCCTGCACACCAGCGCTGGGCTTTTCGTCGGACCAGACGAGGCCGCGGGCCTTGAGGCCCAGGGCTTCAGCGGAGGAGAGAACCATAGCGACTTCATCCGCCGCTTCGGGGCGAAGGTTGTGATTGACGCTATAGACGATGAGTTGGGGTGGATTGGCGAGGCCCGCAGCCCAGCGGGCCGCCAGCAGCATCAAAGCCAGGCTATCGGCCCCGCCCGAGACGGCGAGGCCCACGGCCTTTTCAGCCGCTATCGGGGCGAAAAGGCGCGCTAGTGTTGTCTGGTCCCCAAAGTCGGGGGTCAGGCCGGCGGGCATTGAGCGTTGACTTTTTCTTCTTCAAGGCGGGCGCGGAAGGCCGGCGTCGTCTGGGTATAACGGCGGTCGACTTCGGCAAAGGTGCGGCAGGCGGTTTCCCGCTCGCCAGCGCCGGTCATGGCCACGCCGATCTTGAGCAGCAGATCGGGCGCGCGCACGTGATCGGGGTCTTTCTGATAGGCATCGAGCAGGACTTCAGCGGCCTGATCATAGGCCGAACGGGCCAGCAGCGTTTCGCCAAGCCAATTGGCGGCGTCGGTGGCCTGGGGATTGTCGGGATAGAGGCCGACGAACTGGCTGAACTGCTCTTCGGCAAAGGCCAGATCACCCGCCACGAAAGCTTCGTAGCCGGCGGCAAACTGGGCATCGGCATCGACATTGCCGGTATTAACCGCACGTGGATCATAGCTCAGGTCGAGCGGTTCGCCGGTTACGAGGTCAATGCCGCCGGTCTGGCCAGTGCCAAGCAGCGGATCGGCAGACTGGCCAAGCTGATCGACAGGCTGGGCTGAGCCATCGTCGAAAGAGGGGTCGAATTCCATTTCGCCGGGCAGCGGGCGGACGCCCTGCTCGGGGACGATGGTGGGGGCGACAGCGTCTTCGGAATTGGGGGCGGGGTTCTGCGGCAACGCCTCGGGCTGCGTCACGCCGCCCGCTTGGGTTGCCGCATCAGTTTTTCCCGCGCCACCGCCTTCCAGCGCCTGGAAACGGAATTCATTGTCTTCCTGCATCCGGTTGAGGATTTCCTGCATCTGGGTAAGCTGGAAGGTGAGACCCTCAATCTGCCCATTGAGCAGGCGCAGCTGCTCTTCGAGCTGCTGAATGCGGACCATCTGCTGGGCCTGATCGGCCTGCGCCACCAGAATGCGGCCTGAATCGGCATTGGTGAAGGTGAGGCCGCCCAGTTCGGCGGGCGGAAAAAGGGTCGTCTGCTGGGCATTGGCGGCGGGGACAATGAGTCCCAGGCCAACACCCAGGGCGCACAGCACGGTGCGGCCTTTCCTTGCAAATGTCTTCAAGCTCAAATCGGCCTCCGGATTTCGTAGCTCTGCCAAGATGGGTGTTCCTGGCTCGGCGATAAAGGGCAATTTTGGTGAAAAGAAAGCGCCCGGACCAAATAAATGGTGCCGGGCGCTCTTGCCTCCAGTTTGCACTGGATAGGTTGGCCTTCCCCCTTGGGGGAAAGCTGTTCGGAATTACTGGACGACGGTGACCGCGCGGCGGTTCTGGCTCCAGCAGGAAATGTCGTTACAGATCGCGACCGGGCGTTCCTTGCCGAAGGACTGGCTGGTGATCCGCTGGGCATTGACGCCACGCGAGACCAGATAGTTGACGACAACCGAAGCACGGCGGGCGCCGAGGGCGATGTTGTATTCGCGGGTGCCGCGCTCGTCGGCATGGCCTTCGATCATGATGCGGTAGTTCTGATACTGGTTGAGCCAGGCGGCCTGCTTGTCGAGGGTGGCCGAAGCTTCGCTGGTCAGCGCGCTGGAATCGGTTTCGAAGAACACGCGGTCGCCCACGGTCACGAGGAATTCCTGCTGGCTGCCCGGGGCGCCGCCGCCGGGGCCGAGATTGCCCACGCCGGTCATGCCGACATTATCGGCGCTGCGCGAACAGGCTGCGATGGCAACAACAAAGAGCAGCATCGCGGCAGCGCGCAACGCGGTATTGATGGGTGCGGGAATGACCACGGTAGGCTCCTGGAAAGGCTAAAATCTTAAGGGCGGTATTTACCGTGCTTAATCTTAAAACCGGGTGTGCTGGCGTGGTTAATCTTTGCTTATTCGGGCGTGAATGTGGCGGGAAAC
>JAEYTY010000068.1 GCA_023433775.1 Pseudomonadota bacterium
ATTTCCCACTGCTCAATGACGGCTATGGCGCCGCCGGCGGCACCTTCGGTTATGTCGGCGCCGGTGCCGGCGTGGCCTTCAATGACTTCATCACCAATGGCCCCGGCGCGCCGGATACCCGCGACCAGAATACCAGCCTGGCTGCTGCCGGCATGGTCGGCGTCGGCTATGATTTCGGTCAGGTGGTCGCCGATATCGGCTACCGCGCCCTCTATATCGACTCCATTGAAAACACCAAGGCCACCGAGCCCTACTCCATCGCCAATAACTGGGGTCATGAAGTTCGCGGCACACTCCGCTACCGCTTCAACTGATCGCCTGAATAATTGCCACGATCCAATCGGCGTCCCGCAAGGGGCGCCGATTTTCTTATCCCCGATAGACAGTTTGCCTCCATCATGCTCACCTCGCCCCATATGGGAGACAGGCATGAACATACTCATCATTGGCGCCGCCGGCATGATAGGCCGCAAGCTGGTCGCCGCATTGCTCGCATCCGGCAGGGTTGAAAACCGCGAAATCACCGGCCTTACCCTAGCCGATATCGTCGCGCCGGACACGCCCGCTACCAGCATTGCCTGCTCCACCGTTGCCGCCGACCTTTCCGAACCCGGCGTAGCGGAACGCCTCATCGCTTCCCGCCCCGATCTCATCTTCCATCTCGCCGCGATTGTGTCTGGCGAAGCGGAAGCCGATTTCGACAAGGGCTATCGCATCAATCTCGATGGCACCCGCCATCTGCTCGATGCTATCCGCCACCAGAGCGCCAATGCCCCCTATTGCCCGCGCCTCGTGTTCACCTCATCCATCGCGGTCTTTGGAACGCCCCTGCCCGACGTCATCGCCGATAACGAAGCCCATACGCCGCTCACCAGCTACGGCACGCAGAAGGCGATCTGCGAACTGCTGCTGGCCGATTATTCCCGTCGGGGTTTTGTAGACGGCATCGGCATCCGACTGCCCACCATCGTCGTGCGCCCCGGCAAACCCAACAAAGCGGCGTCGGGCTTTTTTTCGGGCATCATCCGCGAACCACTCGCGGGGCTCGAAGCCGTCCTCCCGGTCAGTGAAGATGTGCGCCACTGGTTTGCCAGTCCCCGCGCCGCCGTCGGCTTCCTGCTCCACGCCGCCCAGCTTGATACGGCCCAGCTTGGCCAGCGGCGCAATCTCTCCATGCCCGGCCTTGCCGCGACGGTGGGCGAAGAGATAGCCGCCCTCGGTCGTATTGCCGGCCCCAAGGCAGTCGCCCGCATACGGCGAGAGCCCGACGACACCATTGCCCGCATCGTCGCCGGCTGGCCCCAGGCCTTCGACCCTGCCCGAGCCCTGGCGCTTGGCTTCCGTCCGGACGCCAGTTTTGACGCCATCATCCGCGACCATGTCGAGAGCGAACTCGGCGGTCACATCGTTTGACCCAAGGGATTTTCCAGCTTCCGGCGCAGCCCGTTTCACCCCACTCTTCTATCAAGGGAGAGGTCAGTCATGCTCGAAAACGATCCGATTCTGCGCGCGGTGATTGCGCGACTTTATCCCGCCGATCAACACGGCGATGGCAGCGCCTTCGGCGCTCCGGCCTATCTGGCGCGCCATTTCGCTAAGTTCCCGGATGACGCTGCGACCATACAAAATGGCCTTGCGTCCCTCGCCAGCAGCGATTTCCTCGCCCAAAGCGCGGCAGGGCAAGACCAACTGCTTGCCGAGCACGAAGGGCAGATATGGTTGGCGCTCCTGGCCGAGCTGGTGGCCGAAGGCGTCTATGCGGACCCGGACAATGGCGGCAATTCGGACGCGGCCTCCTGGGCCATGCTCAACTATCGCCACAACATGCCCGAGGGTCCGTCTGGGCCGGCCCGGCGTGATGGCCAACCACCCCGCGCCCATTCTGGCACCCTCGATTATGACGTCATCATCGTCGGTGCCGGCGCCGGAGGTGGAGTGGCCGCTCATGTACTCACCGAAGCGGGCAAGCATGTGCTCCTCCTCGAGCGCGGCGTCGAGCGCGACTATGCCGATAGCGGACATCGCGATCATCTGCGCAATCATCGCCTCTCCCTCTATGGCCACAATACCGGGCCCGATCTGAACGGAAATCCACGCGTCTTCGTTGACCCGGGCGGCGCCGAGCGCATTCTCGAACCCCATCAGGATGGCTACCAGAACCTCGCATCCGCCGTCGGCAGCGGCACCCTGGTCTATGGGGCCCAGTTATGGCGCTTCCATCGCGACGATTTCCGCATGGCAAGCCTCTATGGCGTCCCCGAAGGCTCATCGCTGGTCGACTGGCCCATAACCTATGACGACCTCGCACCGTGGTACGAGCGCGCCGAATGGGAAATCGGTGTTTGTGGCGACGGCGCCCGCCATAGGCATGAAGGTCACCGCGCCCGTGACTATCCCATGCCGCCTCTGCCGCAGCAGGAACAGACCGCCATCCTTCAAACAGCCGCCGCAGTGCTAGGCATAGAGACGACTATTCCGCCCCTCGCCATCAATAGCGTGGCGCGCGACGGGCGCGGCGCCTGCATCGCCTGCGGCTCCTGCGTAGGCTTCCCCTGCCCCAGCGACGCCAAGAACGGCACGCAGAACACCATGATCAAACGAGCGCTGGCGACGGGCCGCTGCGAATTGGTCACCGGCGCCATGGTGCTCCGTGTCGATACCGATGCCGCCGGCAGGGCCACTGGTGTCACCTTCGCGGGCCACGATGGCGTCACCACAAGCGTGTGCGCAAAAACCATCGTTGTCGCTGCTAGCGCCATTGAAACCGCGCGCCTCCTGCTCAATTCGCCATCCGCCCGTGAACCCGATGGCCTCGGCAACAATACCGATCAGGTCGGACGAAACCTCCAGGGCCATGTCTATCCGCAAGCCTATGGCCTTTTTGATGACGTAGTTCATGGCTCCAACGGCCCGGGCGTCTCCGTCGCCACCACCAGTTTCAACCATGGCAATCCAGGCATTATCGGCGGTGGCATGTTGGCCGATGATTTCATTCAGCCACCCATTTTGTTCTGGAAAGCAGCCATGCCGCCCGATCTGCAGCGCTGGGGTCAGGGCGCAAAGGATTTCATGCGCGACAATTTCCGCAAGGTCCTGCGCATTATGGGCCCCGTCCACGAAGTACCCAACCCCGAAAGCCGCGTCACAATTGATCCGCGCGTCACCGACCGCTGGGGGCTGCCCGTCGCGCGGCTTTCGGGCACAATCCATCCAGAAACGCTGCGGACCGCCCAGTTCATGCAACAGCGCGGCTTCGACTGGCTCGACGCAGCCGGCGCCAAATCCCGCTGGGGACGACCCTTACGTCTCAGCCTTTCAGCTGGCCAGCATCAGGCCGGCACCTGCCGCATGGGCACTGATCCGGCGACCTCTGTAACCGATACAGACGGACGCGTTTGGGGCCACGACAATCTTTATATTTGTGATGGTTCGGTCCACCCTACCAATGGCGGCTTCAACCCGGTGCTGACCATCATGGCCATGGCCTGGCGCACAGCAGCGGGGATTGCTAGGCGCTAGGCAAGGCAGGCGCCAGGGAGAAGCCTGACAGCGGCACTGGCCGTCCGAAGAAATAGCCCTGGAACTCGCCGCACCCGGCATCGCGCAGGAACCGGAACTGCGCCTCCGTCTCGACGCCCTCTGCCAAGACTGTGAGGCCCATATCATGGCCGATCTGGATAACGCTGCGGGCCAGCGAGGCGCTGCGCTCATTGTCGAGCACGTCCTGCACAAAGCTACGGTCGATCTTGAGCTGCTCGAGCGGCAGGCGCTTGAGATAGCCGAGCGACGAATAGCCCGTACCAAAATCGTCAAGCGCGGTACCGATCCCGGCCTCATGCAAGGTGGTCATCTTGCCCGCGACCAGATCGATACTGGCCACCATCACGCTTTCGGTCAGCTCCAGCTTCAGACAGCGCCTATCAATGCCCAGTCGCTCGGTCAGCGCCAGCACATAGGCTTCGAAGCCTGGATCGAGAAACTGGTTGGCGCTGACATTGACCGCCAGTCGCAGATCGCGCTTAGCCGGGTCCTTCTGCCATTCCACCAGTGTCAGGCAGGCCTGCTCCAGCACCCAGCCACCGATCAGCGTCATCAGCCCGTTCTGCTCTGCCACAGGGATGAACTCAACCGGCGAAACATAGCCGCGCTTGGGATGCTTCCAGCGCAGCAATGCCTCGGCACCGATTGTCTTGCCGGTGTTGTCCACCTGGGGCTGGTAGAACAACTCCATCTGATTGCCGAACAATGCGGCTTGCAATTCGCGCACCATCACCGACCGCCGCGCCAGCTCGGCCTGCATGATGTAAACGCAGCCGCAGATGATGATCAGCGCCGTGGCAGAATTGATCCAGGAGCCGGGCACGCGCATCGCATCCGGCAGAGGCTGGGCGAAGGATGGCACGAAATTGGTGCTGGCAAAAAAGAGGAAAGAAAGCAGCGCTACGCCGATCATGGCCAGCTGCGCCAGCGACGGCTGGCGGATGTAATTGATATATCCCAGCAGCGCCAGCACCAGCATGAAGAGGTGCGTTACCCGAGGCGCGGCGTCATTGGGCACATCATAGACCAGGCTGATGATCATCAGGACGACATAGAAGATGAACTGTGCCAGCACGAGCGCGATGGAAAGACGCCCGCTGCGTATCAAAAGCCAGGTGAGAACCGAGACAATGGTCATCACCCCCTCGATCAGGGCCAGCTGCATCTGGCCGATGGCAAGAAGCGCGATGAACCAGAATATGCCAATCGCTGCGGCGATAGTCGTCGCCACGCCATAAACCGTGCTGAGGCGTTCGGGCAGCGAATTGCGCTTGTTGAGCACGTCCATGAACCAAGGCCTTCCAGATGGACGAGCCATTCTGAACAGATGATCCGACAAGGTTTAAAGCAATTTCGATAAGAAAGACCAAACTACTTGGGTCTAACCCAGCGCTGTATTTCCCGCATGTGCAATGCCGCACTCGCTTTACCAAAGGTAAGAAAGCACAAAGACCACATCGTTCCACCGATGCGAATGCCCATTGACGGCGATCCGTCTCAGGCGTATCTCCCGCCTCAGGACATCTCGCCCTAACGCGAGACGCATAGGCCTGGGAGGGCCGCTGAAGATGGCTGATACGCCCCACACCGCACCGGCGGTTAAACCGGCTAATCCGAATTTCTCGTCGGGGCCATGCTCCAAGCGTCCAGGTTGGACGCTCGACGCGCTTGCCGGCGCACTGACCGGCCGCTCGCATCGCGCCAAGCCGGCCAAGGCGCGCATTCAGCAGGCCATCGACCTTACCCGTGAGCTACTCGAAGTTCCCGCCGACTATCGCATCGGCATTGTCCCCGCTTCCGATACCGGCGCGGTCGAGATGTTCCTCTGGAGCGCTCTCGGCGCCCGTGGCGTCGACATGCTCGCCTGGGAATCGTTCGGCGCCGGCTGGGTCACCGATGTTCAGAAGCAATTGAAGCTTGATGATGTCCGCGTCCTCGAAGCCCCCTATGGCGAATTGCCGGACCTCAAGAAAGTCGATTTCAACCGCGACGTGGTCTTCACCTGGAACGGCACCACTTCGGGCGTCCGCGTCCCCAATGCTGACTGGATCCCGGCGGATCGCCAGGGCCTCACCATCTGCGATGCCACTTCGGCTGCTTTCGCCCAGAAGCTCGATTTCGCCAAGCTCGATGTCGTCACCTTCTCCTGGCAGAAGGCGCTGGGCGGCGAAGCCGCGCATGGCATCCTGATCCTTTCGCCCCGCGCTGTCGAACGGCTCGAAACCTATAAGCCCGACCGTCCTCTGCCCAAGATTTTCCGCATGACCAAGGGCGGCAAGCTCATCGAAGGCATCTTCAAGGCCGAGACCATCAACACTGTCTCCATGCTCTGCATCGAAGACGCCATCGACGCCATGCAGTGGGGTTTGGAAATCGGTGGTCTCAAGGCCATGCAGGCCCGCGCCGATGCCAATTTCAAGGTGCTGGCCGACTGGGTCGCCAAGACCCCGTGGATCGATTTCCTCGCCAAGAACGAAGCCGAGCGGTCCAACACCTCGGTGTGCCTCTCGATTGTCGATCCCGACATCACCGCCCTCGACGCCGATGCGCAGGCTGCCTTTGCCAAGGCCATCGTTTCGCGCCTCGACAAGCAGGACGTCGCCTATGACTTCGGCTCCTATAAGGACGCGCCCTCGGGTCTGCGGATCTGGGCCGGCTCGACCATCGAGGCGGCTGATCTCGAAAAGCTGACCCCGTGGCTGGACTGGGCCTTTGCCCAGGAAAAGGCCGCCCTCAAGGCCGCTGCCTGACACCTTTGACGTGCCGGATGCCCCCAACAGCATCCGGCAGCGCTCAACGCTAACAGTCTGCTACCCAATTCCCCCGCCGCGTCACTGAAATGACGCCAGAACATCAGGGATTTCACATGCCCAAGGTACTCGTTTCCGACAAGCTCAGCCCAACCGCCGTCCAGATTTTCAAGGACAATGGCGTCGAGGTGGACTACCTGCCCGATCTGGGCAAGGACAAGGAAAAGCTGCTCGAAGTCATCGGCCAATATGATGGCCTGGCCATCCGCTCGGCCACCAAGGTGACCGAGAAGATTGTCGCCGCAGCAACCAATCTCAAGGTCATCGGCCGCGCCGGCATCGGTGTCGACAATGTCGACATTCCGGCGGCGACCAAGAAGGGCATCATCGTGATGAACACGCCCTTCGGCAATTCGATCACCACGGCTGAACATGCCATCGCCATGATGTTCGCCCTGGCCCGCCAGCTGCCCGAGGCCGATGCCTCGACCCGCGCCAGCAAGTGGGAAAAGAACCGCTTCATGGGCGTCGAGGTGACCAACAAGACCCTCGGTCTGATCGGCGCCGGCAATATCGGCTCCATCGTCGCTGACCGCGCCATCGGGCTCAAGATGAAGGTCGTCGCCTTCGACCCCTTCCTGACCCCCGACCGCGCCCAGACGCTGGGTATTGAAAAGGTCGAACTCGACGAGCTTCTAGCCCGCGCCGATTTCATCACCATCCATACTCCGCTGATCGAGGCGACCAAGAACATCCTCAACGCCGAGACGCTGGCCAAGACCAAGAAGGGTGTCCGCATCATCAATTGCGCCCGTGGTGGCCTGATCGATGAAGCCGCGCTCTACGACGCACTGAAGTCGGGCCAGGTGGCCGGCGCCGCGCTCGACGTGTTCCTGGTCGAACCCGCCGAGAACAACCCGCTGTTCGAACTGCCCAATGTGATCTGCACGCCGCACCTTGGCGCATCGACCACGGAAGCGCAGGAGAACGTCGCCCTGCAGGTGGCCGAGCAGATTTCGGCCTATCTGATGACCGGCGAGATCACCAATGCCCTCAACTTCCCCTCGATCTCTGCCGAAGAAGCCCCGCTTCTGACCCCTTGGGTCAAGTTGGCCGAAACGCTGGGTTCCTTTGCTGGCCAGCTGACCGAAACGGCCATCAAGGGCATCAAGATCGAGTTCGAGGGCAATGTGGCCCAGCTCAACACCAAGCCGATGATCGCCGCCGCCATCAATGGCGTCTTGAAGCCGTCACTGGGCGACATCAACATGGTCTCGGCGCCCCAGATCGCCAAGGATCGCGGCATCACGGTGGAAACCACTAACCGTGACCGCCAGGGCGCCTATGAAGGCTATATCCGCCTCACGATCACCACCGAGCGTCAGACCCGCTCGATTGCCGGCACCATCTTCGCCAATGGCAAGCCGCGCATCATCCAGGTCAAGGACATCAACATGGAAGCGGAACTGACCCCGTCCATGCTCTATGTGACCAATGAGGACAAGCCGGGCCATATCGGCCGCCTCGGCACGCTCCTGGGCACGCTCGGGATCAATATCGCCAACTTCAACCTTGGCCGTGCCGATATCGGCGCCGACGCCATTGCGCTGGTCTCGATCGACGGCACCCTGACCGACAAGCAATTGGCCGAGATTGCCGCGCTTGAAGGCGTCAAGCAGGCCAAGTCGCTGCGGTTCTGATTTTCAACCATCCGACCCGATCAAGGCGGCCTTCGGGCCGCCTTTTTCTTTGCGTCGGTTTTGGGTTCAAAGAGCGTTCCGCAACGCCGGGGCGTGCCGAAGTGCCGGACAGCGGTTTCGCTTCCGGTTTTGCTTTAGTCGATGGTGCCCCGAGACGGAATCCGCCTCTGAGTAGTAAAATAACGAGACGAAATCCGCCTCGGGGCGTCGGGATTTCTGGCGAGGAGGTTTTGTAGGGGGACATTACTGCCACGAACCCATCCCCGGACACAGCCTCCGTTAACGATGACGAGGCCTCCCGACTGTCACCGGGCAGTTGATCGTTGCAACCCCATCCGTGCCCGGCTGATGAGGAGAGTATGCCTGAGGTTTTTAGCCCGGGGATAAGATGGATAAGTGGAGACAGATAGTGGCGGCCCTACGGGCCAAGAAGGTACTAGGTAACTGCCAAGCCGGATTGGTAGGGTTATCGAACAGTCACCAGGAACAAATTGGCATCCTTGAGAGGATAACCTTCTCAACCACGTTGACTTGTATGGGTGCCAGGCCTATCAAAGTCCTACCATGGATAGCAGCATCATAAAGATTCGCCGCCAAGCAGTCGCTCAAGAAATTGAACGGCTTCAATCCCGTTTGGAAGCCTTAAATTCCGAGATGTCAGAACTAGAGGTGGCCGAACGCGTTTTCATTAGGCTTTCTGGTGAACAGCGGCATGACCCTAGCGAGGGAACTGATACCCAGCATTCTCACTCAGGGAAAGCCCAGATGACCATTAGACAGATGGTCAAAGAGGCGCTTATGGATGCTAGGCAGCGTGGCTTGCGCGGCATTACACCTAAGGAAATCCGAGAATATATCAGCCGAGAATTTGGCAGGGATATTGGCCAGCAAGCGAACACGACTGCTTCGCGTATGTGGCGTGATATAGGTGAAATTGACAAACACGAAGACGGCCTCTTTTACCTTCCCGATAGAGATAGAGACCGAATAATCTAGCAAATCCAAAAGGATAGGGCGACGGAGCCTGGACAGCTTTGACCGTCGCCCTGCATTTTTAACTCAGGAGAACGCAAATGCCCCCTCCATAGTTTGAACCCTCGCTCCTTGCCCTTACGGGCAGGGAGCCCCTTTCGGGGGCGGTAGGTAACTGGCACCGGGCTTTCCATCCTTCGCCAGCGGGTTCGACTCCCGTCGCCTCCACCATTCTGTAGCGGAATCCGCCGAATCCGTCAAACAGGTCCTGTAATTACAGGGCCTGTAATGCGGTTTCCGGTAAACGTTATCCCCTTGTCTTCCAGCAACTTGGATGGCTGAAAAGGTTGTTGGCGACCTACCGATTGCGCCGTGCGGCCCATTCGGCGAGCACGATGCCGCTGATGATGATGGCGGCGGCGATGAAGTGATAGGGCTCGAGATATTCGCCGAGGACGATCACCGAGCCCAGAGTGCCAAAGAGCGGAATGAGATTGTGTGCGGGCGCGGCCCGGTTGGCCCCGACAAGTTCTACTCCCCGGGCGTAAAACACCTGACTGAACATCGAAGGGAAAATCGCCACATAGATGATGACGCCCCAGACCGTGGGCGAGGCATTGGCGAGCGTTGCAAACTGCCCCAGACCGCCGCCAAAGAGCGCCAGCATGACGAGCCCGGTCAGCGCCGCGCCGGAAAAGGCGATGGCCATGAAACTCATGATGTGCATTTCCGGGCGGAAGCGCAGGGCCAGCGTATAGGCGGTGTAGATGAGGCAGGCGATGATGACGAAACCATCGCCGATATTGACGTCGAGCGTCAGCAGGCGGCCCGGATCGCCATGGGTTGCCGTCAGCAAGACCCCGAAAATCGCCGCGATCACGCCCAGGATCTGCAGGGCATTTGCCCGGACACGAAACACCAGAAAATTGGCACCCAGAATAAGCATGGGGAGCGAACCCTGCTCGATGGAGGAGTTTACCCCGGATGTGTATTGCACGCCCATATAGAGGAAAACATTGAACAGGGCATAGCCGATGGCCCCGAAGGCCATGACCACCAGCCAGTGTTTGCGGATAATCGCCCAATCCGCCCTGACATGCCGCCAGGCAAAGGGCAGGATGAACAAGGTGGCGCCTACACAGCGGCTGGCCAGCAGCAGGAAGGGGTCGATTTCACCCGCCACCATTTTCGCCGCGACGACATTGCCACCCCAAAACAGGGGTGCCAGCACCAGCAGCAAATAGGGTTGATCTAAAAAACGAGCGGATATGCCGCGATTTTCGTGGTCGTGCGGCTTTGTCATCGTCGCGCCAGTGATGTAAGGACAAGCGGACTTAGCAGTTATTCGGCCACAAACAAACCCGACAAAGGTGGCCGGGAGGACAGACGTCCAACTTGTGAACGGGCGCGGCAAAAGCCGAAACCCGACTTTATTGAGTTCTCTTGGGGAAGACCGGACTATGGCGAATGTGGTTGTCGTCGGCTCGCAGTGGGGCGACGAGGGCAAGGGCAAGATTGTGGACTGGCTCAGCGAGCGCGCCGATGTTGTGGTGCGCTATCATGGCGGCCACAATGCCGGCCATACGCTGGTCATTGACGGGGTCAGCTACAAGCTGGCGCTGCTGCCCTCGGGCCTTGTGCAGGGCAAATTGTCGGTTATCGGCAATGGCGTGGTCGTTGATCCGCACCACTTCGTGCAGGAAATGGCCAAGCTGCGCGCCCAGGGCGTGAAAATCACCCCCGAAGTGCTGCGCGTGGCCGACAATGCGCCGCTGATTCTGTCGCTGCACCGCGAGCTGGACGGCATTCGCGAAGACGGCAATTCGGGCCTCAAGATCGGCACCACCCGCCGCGGCATCGGCCCGGCCTATGAGGACAAGGTTGGCCGTCGCGCCATCCGTCTCATCGACCTTTCCGAACCCGACACGCTGATGCCCAAGATCGAGCGGCTGCTGAACCATCACAACGCGCTGCGGCGCGGCATGGGGCTCAGCGAAATCAGCGCCCAGAGCGTCCATGACGAACTGACCTCCATCGCCGACGAGATCCTGCCCTTCATGGATCAGGTGTGGCGCGTGCTGGAAGAAAAGCGCAAGGCCGGCGCCCGTATCCTCTTTGAAGGAGCGCAGGGCGCGCTGCTCGACAACGACCACGGCACCTATCCCTTCGTGACCTCGTCCAACACCGTTGCCGGCCAGGCCGCAACCGGCTCGGGCCTCGGGCCCACGGCCATCGGCTATGTGCTGGGCATCACCAAGGCCTATACGACGCGCGTCGGCGAAGGCCCCTTCCCCTGCGAACTTGACGATGACGTCGGCAGGCATCTGGCGACCGTCGGCCGCGAAGTGGGCGTCAATACCGGCCGCCCGCGCCGTTGCGGCTGGTTCGACGCCGTGCTGGTCCGCCAGACCGTGCGCACCTCGGGCATTACCGGCATCGCGCTGACCAAGCTCGACGTGCTCGATGGGCTCAAAGAGATCAAGGTCTGCGTGGCCTATGAGCTCGATGGATCACGCATTGATTATTTGCCTGCCTCAATGGGAGCACAGGCGCGCGTTAAGCCCATTTATGAAACGCTGGAAGGCTGGTCCGACACCACCGCCGGCGCCCGCTCCTGGGCCGAATTGCCGGCGCAGGCGGTCAAATATGTACGCTATATTGAAGAGCTGATCGGCGCGCCCGTTGCGCTCCTATCGACGAGCCCGGAACGCGCAGATACCATCCTTGTGGTTGACCCATTCCAAGACTGATAAATTTTGCTACAAGACGTCGCTGAAATTGTGAGTACCAAGTAGCCCATGGCGGATTACAAGGAGCTGTTGCGCCGAGCGATCTCGGCGCTGCCGGAGAACAATGGGGCTGCGCGGCGCGCAGTCTACGAGAAGGCGCGCGCGGCTCTTGTGGCCCAATTGCGGGCGATTACGCCCCCTCTGCCGGCTCGTGAAATCACCCAGCACCGGCTCCAGCTCGAAGATTGCATCCGTCAGGTCGAACACGAGGCAAGCGAGGCCGTCATCACGCTGGGCCGTGATTCTCTGGCGCAGAATTCGACCCCTGCGCCCGAGCCTACCCCGTCTTCCACAACATTTACGGCCCCTGCCCCGCCAAGTTCTCCACCGCCTTTCGTGCCTCGCGAAGAGAGCAAGCCGGCGCCCTTTGTGCCGCCGCCAGCCGCTGAAAAGCCCGAGCCCAAGGCAGAGCCAAAGCCTGAGCCGGTCGAGGCAAAGCCAGAGCCCGAGGCAAGCCTTGTTGAGGAACCTGAGGCCGAAGCGCCAAAACCCGCGACGCCGGTGGCGCCTGTCGAGGCAAAGCCTGCTTCGCGCATGTCGATCGAAGACATCATTTCCCAGGCGGCTGCCTCGGGGAATACCGAGGTGGAAAAGACCACGCCGGTGACGCCAGTAGCTCCCGTGACGCCGCTGTCACCGCGACCGGCAGTGCCTGTGGCTGACAAGCCGGCGCCCCAGATTATCGGCGTGACGCCACGCCCCGCCACGCCTGCACCCGCCCCGCTCAAGGGACCGGTTTTTGCGCCGCGCCGTGACATGGCGCCGGCAGCAAATGCTGCGCCTGCGCTCTCGACCGGGCGCATCGAGCCCAGCATTTCGGGCGCCGCATTGGCGCACAAGCCGGACCTTGAGGCTGCCGCCATTGCCGAAGTGGCGCCGGTGGAACCCGCGCTGTCCAGCGTCCGTGAAGTCGAAGTTGAAACCGAAGACGGCACGCGCGAGGCCGAAGGCGCGATTGAGCGCGCCATCGAGACGCTTGACCGCGAGGCGCGCGGCGAAGCCACCGAGGCCTTGCCCGAACGCGCATCGACAAGGCGCAATCTGGACTCCATCGACGATGGCGGCTTTGCCACGGCTGACGCGCCGCCGCGCAGCGGGCCGGGCCTGACCATTTTCCTCGTCGTCTTCGTGCTCCTCCTCTCCGCCGTTGGCGGCGCGGGATATTGGGCCTGGCGGGAAGATTACCTGCCGCTCGACCAGATGTTTGGCCGCGCCACACCCCCCGTTGTGCAGACGCAAAATACCGAAACGCCCGCGACGCCGAGCATGGACAGTCCATCATCCCTGCCCGAGACCGCGGCCAATGGCACGGCAGGTCCAGGCAATACGGCGACGACTACAACGGGCGAGCCGACCACGGCCCTTGAAGGCATGGAAATCGAGGACCGTCTGGAGCCAACGCCGGAGCCGGTAACCCCGACGGGTAATGAAACGGTTCTGCCCTCGATCAGCAATGGCGAAGTCAAAACCGAAGAACGCCTGTCGAGCGAAGAAACCAGCATCGCTGCCGAAGATCCGACTGCCAGCGTCGATCCGGCCGTTTTGGCGGGCAGCCAGTCGCTGCTGCTTGAGGCCTCGACCAATGGCAGCACCGGCGCCGTGCCGTTCTCGGGCACGGTGGACTGGACCGAAGGCCAGGACGAAATCGGCCTGCCGACACTGATTGCCAAGGCCAGCATTCCGGCGCGCAATCTGGGCGTGACCGTCACCATCCGCAAGAATTCCGATCCGGTGCTGCCGGCCAGCCATCTGATGGAAGTCAATTTCGACGTCAGCGACACCTTTGTCGGCGGCTCGATCACCAGCCTTCCGGGCGTTCTGCTCAAGGACGAGGAACTGGTGCCCGGCGCGCCGCTGGTGGGCGCCTCAGCGCGGATCGTTGGCAATTCCTTCCTCTTCGCCCTCAGCGCCTCGCCACAGGACGCCACGACCAATCGCGGCCTGCTTGAGACGCGGCGCTGGATGGATCTGGCCGTGGTCTATGGCACGGGCCGCAACGCCATCCTGACGCTTGAAAAGGATGACGAAGCGCAGGCGCTGTTCGAAAAAGTCTTCGCGGCCTGGGCTGAATAGGCTCAGGCGGGCTGCAGCACGCCATTCGCGATGCGATAATGGCGGCGGCTCAGGGCCGCGATGTCCTCGGCGTGATGGCTGACCAAAAGCGTATGCCAATTGTGCCGCGCCGTGAGATCGCCCACCAGCGTGCGCGTCGTGCGCCGCGTTTCATCGTCCAGCGCTGAAAAAGGCTCGTCGAGCAGCAGAACCGGCCGGTCCCGCAAGAGCGTCCGCGCCAGCGCCACGCGCTGTTTCTGCCCGCCCGAAAGGGTCGAGGCCTGCTGATTTTCCAAGCCTTCAAGCCCGACTTCGGCCAAGGCCTGCGCTACGCGCTGGCGCATATCTTGCCGGCCCAATCCGCGCGGCAGGCCGAGGGCGGCATTATCGCCGGCACTGAGATGCTCGAAGAGATTGTCGGACTGCAACAGCAGCGACACCGGCCTCTCTTCGGGCTTCAGGGGAATGAGATCGCGCCCGTCGAGCGACAGGGCGCCGCTCCTCGGCGTCAGGAAACCCGCCAGCAGATCGAGCAAGGTCGATTTGCCCGAACCGCTGGCGCCGGACACGGCGGTGACCTGCCCGGCCTCGGCGGTGAGGCTGAAGCGATAGAGCGCGGCCTGGCCGGGATAGGCAAAGACCAGATCATCGGCGCGTAGCATGAGCGATCCTTTCGACAAGCCGGGGCAGGCCGACAAAGGCCAATATGGTGATGACGAGCAGCAGGGCCGCAATGGTCGCAGCATCATTGGTGCGATAGGAGCCCAGCGCCCGGAACATCATCAGCGGCAGGGTCTGAAAATCCTGCGTGCCGAAAAGGGCGATGACGCCAAGATCGCCGAGGGAAAAACAAAAAGCCAGCGCCAGCATGAGGCCGATATCACGCCCGAGGAGCGGATATTCGACAGCGGTAAATTGCTGCCAGCCAGAGAGACCGAGCGAGCGGATCAGCTTGCCGCGCGTCTGCACCACCATATCGAGCGGCGGCCCCAATGTGGCCATGGCAAAGGGCAGCGCCAGAAGACTATTGGCCAGAATGACGACCACGGGCGCCGCCGTGCCGAGCCCCAGCCCCATCTGGCGCACCAATAGGAAAAACCCCAGGGACAACACCACGGCGGGAACGGCGAGATAGGCATAGGCCGGCGCGCCAAGGGCAATCCGCGCACCGCGCTGGCTGGCCGCGCTGCGGCCCAGCGCCAGAACCAGCGTCAGGGCCAGTGTCAGCATGGCCGAAGCCGTGGCGATACCGAGACTGGTGAGGCTCGCCCGCCAGAAATTAGCCTGTCCCAGCACGCGGCCAAGGCCAAGCCCCAGCCCGTTGACGAGCACCGATAGCAGCGGCAGGGCAAAGCCGAGCACGCAGAGCAAAAGCACCAGCCATTGCAGCCCTCGCGTCGCGCGCCCGTCCCGCCAGCGTGGCTGTGCCGAGCGGCCCAGGGCTGTTGGCACCGGCGACATGGCCGAAGCCAGAAGGATGACCAGCGCGCAAACCGCAATCTGCGTCATGGCCAGATAGACGGCACCGACCAGATCGAAATTGAGCTGCACCGCCGTATAGATCGCTACTTCCAGCGTCTGATTGGCCGGTCCGCCGCCCAGCATCAACACGATTGGGAAGCTGGTGAAGGCGAGAAGGAAGATGATCGCCGCAAGGCCAGGCAGGCTGCCGCGCAAGGCGGGCCAGTCGATCAGCACGAAGCGTTGCCAGGCCGATAGGGCCAGCGATTGCCCGACCTTGAGCCGGCTTTGTGGAATGGCATCGAGCCGGGCTAGCAGGATCCGCGCGGCAAAGGCCCCATCGAGAATCACATGGGCCAGCAAGATGCCCTGCAAGCCATAGGCGGGGCTATCTATGCCAAAGCCGAACAGGGCATTGCTGACCTGGTTGATCCAGCCATTGCGCCCCCAGATGGCGAGAAGGCCAAAGGCGACCACCATGCCCGGCGTGACAATGGCGGCAGCAAAGAGCCCCACCACCAGATCGCGCCCCAAAAACCGCAGCCGGTTGAGCGCCCAGGCCAGAGCCACGCCGACGATCAGCGACAGCAAAACGGTGAGCCCGGCCTGAAGCGCACTCATGCGCAGGAGATGCGGAATATCGATGCGCGAAGCGCCCTGCCCATCGCTCGCCGCAGCCAGGATCGACCACAGGACCGCAGCAATCAGCACAGCGATTGCCAGCGCCAGAAGAGTGGCGCCGGCAATACGCAGCGGACGATGGGGAAGGGTCAACATAGGTGAGCGGTCCGTTTGGCTCGAATTTCGTGGCTCCTTGCCTCCCTCCCCCTTGAGGGCTTCGACCCGTTCCGGAGGGCAAATCGCTCCGATGGAGCGATTTGAGGAGAGAAGGATTGAGGGTGGGGGTGGATCACAAAACCACCCCAGCTCTGCCATGGCCCTTACCGGGCCGGGCGTCGCTACCCTCCCCTCAAGGGGGAGGGAGCGCAGGAGCCATACTTGCGTCAGGGCTTACTGCACCGCCGCCAGCATCTCGTCGATCCAGGCAGCGGAATTGGCGGTGATCTCGTCATCGCTCAGCACAAGGGTCTTTTCCGGCTGCGGCAAGGCGGCAATGGCGGGCTCCAGCGCATCGCCGAGATCAACGACCGGGAACATCCAATTGGTGGTGGGGATGAGCTTCTGGCCCTCTACGGATGCCAGATAGGCGAGGAATTCCTGCGCCAGTTCCTGCTGGTCGGACGACTTCAGGATGCCGGCCACTTCGATCTGCGGGAAATGGCCCTCATCAAACAGGGCCGCATGGATAGTATCATCGCCATCGGCCACGATGTGATAGGCGGGTGAGGTTGTGTAGGAGAGCGCCATGTCGGCCTCCCCGTCGAGGAACAGGGAATAGCTTTCGCTCCAGCCACGCGTGATGGTGAGAATATGGGGCTTGAGGCCAGCCCAGATTTCATCGGCGCGATCGCCATAGGCCGCCTTGATCCACAGCACGAGGCCAAGACCGGGGCTGGACGAACGCGGGTCCTGAATGACGATCTTGAAATCGTCCGGCAAGGCGATCAGCTCTTCGAACGTGCGCGGCGGATTGGTGACGTTGTCCGCGTCATAGACGAAGGCAAAGTGAGAATAGTCGAAGGGCACGAACTGCGCGTCCTGCCAGGCGTTGGGCAGCTTCAGATCAGCCAGTTCCAGCCCGTGATCGGCAAAGAGGCCGCTGGCCCGTGCCTCGCCGGCAATGGCCGTGTCCAGACCAACAAGCACGTCAGCCTGGGTGCTATCGCCTTCAAGCTGCACGCGGCGCAGCGTGCTGATTGCGTCTTCCACGGCGACCCATTCGAGGGTGCAATTGCAGGTGGCTTCGAACCCGGTTTTCAGCGCCGGGCCGGGGCCCCATTCGGCGGCAAGGCTGTCATAGGTATAGACAGTGAGGGTCGGTTTATCCTGGGCAGAAACGGGTGCGGCAACAAGACCGCAAAAGACCGCAAGCGCCAGTGAGGAGTATTTGATCACAGTGATCTTCCCTTCATGGGTGTGCGGCCATGTGTGAAGGGATGTGTCAATGGAAGGACGCGACAGCGCCCTTGCCATCTCGAACTTCCTCCGCCAGCATGACCTGGTTCAGGTTCAATGGGTAACTCTCAGCTCCGGCTTGTGACCGGAACACCCCAGCGAGACGCGGCGAACCTAACGAGAGAATTATGTCTGTGCAAGCACCTTCCCCCGACGGCGCCGATGACCTGAAGCTGGTCTTTGAGCGGCCCCTGGCCATTGTGGGCGGGGGTGCTGTCGATGCTGAACTGCTGCGCGACATTGCTGCCCATGACGTCGCCCTGGTCGGCGCGGACGGGGGTGGCGACGTGATCGGCGCGGCCGGATTGCTACCCGAAGCCATTATCGGCGACCTCGATTCCCTCGCTGATCGCGACGGCTGGGAAAGGCGCAGCCGCGTCATCCACATTCCCGAACAGCAGACCACCGATTTCCAGAAAGCGCTCTATTCGACCCGGGCGCCCGTGACCCTGGCGCTGGGCATGACCGGCAAGCGGCTCGACCATACGCTGGCCGCGCTGAGCGCTGCATTACAAGTGGCCCATGAACGGCAATTGCTGCTGGTGGACGAGGTGGATGTGGCACTGGCGACGACGGGGAAATTCACATTCTCTGCCCAGGCGGGCGAACGGGTTTCCATCCATCCGCTGCTGCCCATCGACTTCACGTCATCAGAGGGTCTCGTCTATCCGCTGCATGGATTGCACATGGCCCCGGGCGGCATGTTGGGCACGTCCAATGCGGCGATGGGCGGCATGGTCGAAATCGTGCCAAAGGACGAGACGCCATGGCTGCTGATCCTCAGCCGGGATCGGCTCTGGGATCTGATGGCAGCCTGCGGCGGCTGACCCGGCCTATGCGTCCCTGAACTGCAGCTTGGCCAGCTCGGCATAGCGGCCACCCTTGGCCACCAATTGGTCATGGGTGCCCTGATCGATAACCCGGCCGCCATCGAGCACGAGGATCTTGTCGGCATCGCGAATGGTGGCGAGGCGGTGGGCGATGACGAGGGTCGTGCGGCCCTCCATCAGATGCTCCAGCGCTGTCTGCACCAGCCGCTCGCTCTGCGCGTCGAGCGCGCTGGTGGCCTCATCGAGCAGCAGGATGGGTGCATTCTTGAGAATGGCGCGGGCAATGGCCAGGCGCTGCTTTTGCCCGCCCGACAGCATAACGCCGCGCTCACCCACCAAGGTCTCATAACCCCGCGGCAGATCGGCGACGAAGCCATCGACCAGCGCGGCTTTGGCCGCGGCAATCACTTCGTCCATGCCGGCATCGGGTTTGCCGAAGCGGATATTGTCGGCAATCGTCCCGGCGAAAATTGTCGGTTCCTGCTCGACATAGGCGAAGCGCTTGCGCAGGTCTTCGAGCCGCACCTGCCGGACATCGACGCCGTCGACGCTGATGCTGCCCGAGGACACGTCATAAAAGCGCTGCAGCAGGGAGAGCGTGGTGGACTTGCCCGAGCCCGAGGGGCCAACCAGCGCCACCGTCTCACCCTTGGCGAGGGTGAAGCTAAGATCAGTCAGGACAAGCTCTGGCGCCGACGGATCATAAGCGAAATTGACATGGTCGAAACTGACCGTGCCCAGCGGCTGGGCGGGCAAGTCGACTGGATTTTCCGGATCGCGGATGACCGCTTCGGTATCGAGAATTTCTGTCAGCCGCTCGGTGGCGCCGGCAACCGTCTGCAGCGTGCCCAGCACTTCGGACACATTGGTGAGCGCGCCGGAGGCCATCAGCGCATAGACGAGGAACTGCGTCAGCTGCCCGGCGGTGACCGTGCCGTCAAACACCGAGCGCGCGCCCCACCAGACGAGACCGACCAGCGCACAGGTGCCAAGGAAAATGACCAGCGCCACCAGGATGGAGCGCGCACCCAGCCGGCGCACTTCGGCGCGATAGCTGGATTCGCTGTGGACATCATAAACATGAGCCTGCTGCGCTTCCTGGGTGAAGGCCTTGACCGTGCGGGTCGCGCCGAGCATTTCGGTGGCCATGGCCGAAAGATCGGCCAGCGCATCCTGCGTCTGCCGCGACATGCCGCGCAGGCGCCGCGCGTAGAAAATGACCGGCACGATTATGGCGGGCACGGCGATGACCACGGCCAGAGTCAGCGCCGGACTGGTGAGGATCATCATGATCAGCGCGCCGATAATGGTGACCATGGAGCGCAGCGCCAGCGAGAAGCTGGAGCCGACCGCGCCACGAATGACCGCTACGTCGCCATTGAGGCGGCTGGTCAGCTCGCCTACGCGATGGGTATCAAAATAGCGGGCGTCGAGCCCCAACAGATGCACGAAAACGGCCTGGCGCAGATCGGCCAGCACGCGTTCGCCAATGACGGAAATGAAATAGAAGCGCGCGCCACTGGCAATGGCCATGACAAACGCAATGCCGATGATCAGCCAGCCATAGCGCCCGACATTTTCAAGGTTCTGCGCGATAAAGCCTTCGTCGATGGCGCCGCCCAGCGCCGCCGGAATGGCCAGGGAGGCAACAGCGGAGACCAAAAGGAATATGACCGTGAGCGTGAGCCGCACCGGATAGGCCAGCATGAAGGGCACAAGCCGGCGCAGGGGCTGGAGGCGGCGAGACTCGGGGGTCTGTTCGGGAATGATTTTTTCGGGATTGGCCTCAACAGGCACGGCCTGGTCTGTCATAGCTTGAATACGCCGCTCTGTTACTGGGCCAACCGCTCTGCGGCACTGCCCCGATATAGGACCTGCACGGCCATGCAGCAACAGGGGCCGTACGGGCAAAATTGACGCGCACCCGCACTTGCGGTTTGCCACCCGTTGCTGTAGGAAGCCGCCGAATAGAGATTTCCTGCTCTCCGGGCGCTGCGGCGCCCGTTTGATTTGAGGCAAGTGCGATGAAGAACGACATCCATCCCGACTACCACACCATCAAGGTCGTGATGACCGACGGCACCACCTATGAGACCCGTTCGACCTACGGCAAGGAAGGCGACACCCTTCAGCTCGACATCGACCCCAAGACCCATCCCGCCTGGACCGGCGGCACGGGCCAGCTGATGGACCGCGGCGGTCGCGTCTCGCGCTTCAAGGAGCGCTTCAAGGGCCTCGGCCTCTAAGCCATTCACTGGCAACAAATTCAAAGCCCGGCCATCGCGCCGGGCTTTTTGTTTTTGGGGATTTGAAGGTTTGGCTCGCGCGGAGCAGCTATGCCCGCACGAAAGCGGCCTTGAGGCGCGCCAGCTGATCCGCAATGCCATTGGCCATGCCGGCGGTCGGCTCGGGCAGGTTGCCGCGCTCCAGCGCATCGAGCTGGATCACCCGCTCGAACAGGCGATCGCCCTTGTCGATATAGTCGCGCAACCGCTCGGGCAGTAGATCATAGCCCGGCCCGCCCCGCTGCGATGGCGTGGCTGAAAACTTGACCTTCTCCTTTTCGGAGCGGGCATTTTCGCGGGTGATTTCGCCTTCATTGACCGCGCGCTGCAGCAGTAGCCATGAGGCAAGCTGCATCAGCCTTGTCGTCAACCGCATGGATTCGGTGGCGTAGAGAAAGGCAGCCTCGCGCGGCAATACGCGGCTGTCGTGCCGGCCCTCTTCATCGAGATAGCCCGCGACAGTTTCGATCAGCGTCATGCCTTCGCGATACAGCGCCTCGAACCCGCTCGACGCAACAATGCGCGGGCCGATTGCAATCGCTTCGCTCGTTTCACCAGGATCGGGCACGGCTCCTCCAATATTGGGCGCCACTTTACGCCAAAGGCCGCCACGCGTCATCCGGCCGATGCCGCTATTCTAAAGAACTGGTTTAGGGGAAGGTTGCAGCGCCATGGCTGAAAAAGAAAAAGAGCCACACGGGTGCGGCTCTCGAAGTTAACAGGGAGGCGTCAAACAGAGGGAGAAACCACTCTGTAAAATTCAGAACAATCTGAATAATGAGACCCTAACGCGAATAGATTAATCCGATGTTAAGAGGACGCGATTTCTTAACCGTCCGATTTAACGCCTGATTTCATATGTCGAGTAGTCCTGGACAGGATTTTTGCGCAGGTTCCAGAAATCGGAGCGGCGCTGCCGCGCAGCCAGCAATTGCCGCATGAAGATCTGAACCGGCTCGGCGAGCCATGCGCGCTCAAACGCAGTACGCGGCGGCTTCAGCCTGGCATGAGGTTCATCGTGGACAGGCGAGGACAAAATGACGGATTCGAGCATGTAGAGCCCGGCCAGCGTCAGCAGCACCGCAATTCCAAAGAGGTCCCAATTCATTCCGCAACTCCTTGTACTGAGCAAAAACTCTAGCCCGGCAACACGGAACGGTGAACGCTAACCTCCTGTTAATATTAATAGCGTCAACGCTGCGCCAACTTTGTCCTATAGTTTGAAGACAGCGTCTGCCGCCTTGCGGGTGTTGTCGCGCGCCGAAATGGCGGCCCTCAGCCGTTCGATTTCGGCCTCAAGCTGGCCGATGCGCGCCTCGAGCTCGCTGACCGACAATGTGTCGAGCACCATGCCAACCTCGTGGACCGATTTGGGCTTCCGGATTTCCTCATCCATGTCTTGTCTCCCTGCTGAACCAACAGGATGAACGCGGCGGGCTTGCCGGGCAAGCCATGATGCGCGACCATCGCGCCATGACTTTACCATCCGACATGCTTGCCATTGCCATCACCGCCCCCGGTGGACCCGAAGTGCTCGCCACCCAGCGCGTGCCGATACCGACCCTGGGGGCCCAGGATGTTCTCATCCGCGTTGCCGCTGCAGGCGTCAACGGCCCCGACCTCGCGCAGCGGCGCGGGCAATATGACCCGCCGCCGGGCGCCTCGCCCATTCTCGGGCTGGAAGTGGCCGGCGAAATTGTCGCCTGTGGGCCGGAGGTTACTGGCTTCAAGCCCGGCGACCGGGTGATGGCGCTGTGCAATGGCGGCGGCTATGCCGAATATGTCGCCGTGCCATTCGGACAGGTTTTGCCCATTTCGCCCGACTGGTCATTCGCCGAAGCCGCCTCCCTGCCCGAGACCTGGTTCACAGTGACCCAGACGCTGGTGATGCGCGCGGGCCTTGGCGCCGGAATGACCGTGCTGGTGCATGGCGCCGCGGGCGGCATTGGCAGTGCCGCGCTTCAGATCAGCACCATTCTGGGCGCAAAGCCCATCGGCGTGGTCTCGCAGGCTGAAAAGGTCGAGCATTGCAAGGCGCTGGGCGCCGTCGCCGTCATCAATCGGCTGACCGAGAATATTGCCGAGCGGGTGATGGACATCACCGGCGGCAAAGGTGTTGATCGCGTGGTTGATCTGGTTGGCGGAGACATGGCCGCGATCAATATCGCGGCCTCGGCGCGCGGCGGACATATCGTGCAGGTCTCAACGCTTGAGGGCAGCACGGCCAGCGTGCCGCTCCGCCAGATGATGGCCAGGGACCTGACGCTTTCCGGCTCCACCCTGCGCCCCCAAAGCGCTGCCACCAAGGCCGCTATCGCCAGCCGCATTCGCAATGACCTGCTGCCGACCCTCTTCGGCCCCAGTGGCAAGCGCCCGACCATCACCACTTTTACGCTGGAAAAGGCTGCCGACGCCCACGCAACGATGGAGAGCCGGCGACATGTCGGCAAATTGATCCTGCTGACCGCATTCGGCGCCGGGGAAAGCCCGACATAAACATTGCGGATCGGCCAGCAAAACCATATATTGGCGTCAGTTCCCCCTCAGCATTTGGCTAAAGAGGCGGAGCGGCCCGGAGGAAAACCGGCCGCGCCAGCAGGAGAAATTTAACCATGTCCCAGTCCCTTCTGATGCCCAAGGCGACCGCCGTCTGGCTGGTGGACAATACTGCCCTGTCCTTCGAGCAGATCGCCGCCTTCTGCACGCTGCATCCGCTTGAGGTGCAGGGTATTGCCGATGGCGACGTCGCCGGCGGCATCATGGGCGTCAACCCGATCCAGAATGGCCAGCTGACCCGCGAAGAAATCGAAAAGGCCGAGGGCGACCCGAGCTATCGCATGAAGGTCAGCGAGCCCAAGGTTCGCGTTGCCGCCGTCAAGCGCAAGGGCCCGCGCTATACCCCGATTTCCCGCCGCAATGAGCGCCCCAATGCCATTCGCTGGCTGGTGCGCAACCACCCCGAACTCAAGGACGCCCAGATCATGCGTCTGGTCGGCACCACCAAGTCGACCATTGAATCGGTGCGTGAGAACAGCCACTGGAATTCGGCCAACCTGACCCCGATGGACCCGGTGACGCTCGGCCTTTGCAGCCAGATCGACCTCGATCTCGAAGTGAAGCGCGCATCCAAGGATGCCGTGCGCACCGAAGATGCCGAAGAAGGCATCACGCTGATGACCGCCGAGGAAGCGCTGGCACGTGCCGGTGGCCGCGGCCATGACGATGTGCAGGGCAGCACCTTTGAAGATGGCGATACCCATCGCGAGCCGGCTCCGGACGAAGAGTTCGACGCGGCTTCCGTTTTTGCCAAGCTCAAGACGCTCAAGTCTGACAACGCCGACGAATAATCAATCGGGGCCAGCAGAATGGAAGACAATTTTCTGCTGGCCTTCTTCGCTCTCCTGACGGCCAGCGTCGTGTTGGTGCCCATTGCCAAATTTCTCGGCCTCGGCACCGTTCTGGGCTATCTCGCCGCGGGCATTCTCGTTGGGCCCATGGATTGGGCCTGCTCACCGACAGCGACACCATCCGCCAGATCGCCGAATTCGGCATCGTCCTGATGCTGTTCCTGATCGGGCTGGATTTGCAGCCGCGCGAAGTCTGGCGAATGCGCAACAAGGTCATCGGCCTTGGCCTACCGCAAATGGTGCTGACGGCCCTCGCTTTGGCCATTGCCCTTTATCTCAGCGGCTTTGCGTCCAATGTTTCCGCCATTGTCGGCCTCGCATTTGCCATGAGCTCGACCGCAATCGCGCTGCAAACCGCCGAACAGCGCGATATCACCCGCGCCGATGCCGGGCGGGCGAGCCTTGCCATCCTCCTGGTGCAGGATGTGGCAGTCATTCCCATTCTGGCCGCCGTGCCGCTTCTGGCCCTGGCCGGGGGCAGCGGCACGATTAACAGCGAACTGGTCGAAGTCGCCAATGAGGTGGAATCCATTGATTTCTGGATCACCTCGGGAATTCTGCTCTTGACCTTCGTGCTGGCCATCGTCGGTGGGCGCTTTGTCGTGCGGCCCATGCTGCGCTTTGTAGCGCGGACAGGCGTGCGCGAAGCCTTCACCGCGCTGGGCCTCGCGCTGGTGGTGGGTGCTGCGCTTGCGACCGAAGCCCTGGGGCTCTCGCCCGCGCTTGGTGCATTTGTCGGCGGCGTACTGCTGGCCGACAGCGAATATCGCCATGAGCTGGAAAGCAATCTCCAGCCCTTCAAGGGCCTGCTGCTCGGGCTGTTTTTCATCTCCGTCGGCATGTCGATTGCCTTTTCCGAATTCGCCGCGCATCCCGTCGAACTGGCAGCGACGGTGACGGGTGTACTCGTCATCAAGTTCACCGTGCTGTTCGGGTTGGGCACGCTGTTCCGGATGCATCTGGCGGATCGTTTGCTGGTCGCCATCCTGCTGAGCCAAACCGGCGAATTCGCATTCGTCGTGCTGCAATTTGCCAATACGACCGGGGCCATTGCGGCAGCGGAACATTCCATGTTCACCGTGGCCGTCGCCATCTCCATGGTGACGACGCCGCTGCTGCTGTTGATTTTCGACAGACTGGTCGCGCCACGGCTCGACACCCGCGCCACCACATCTCTGCCGCAGGATGGTTTCGACCATCCGCGCCGCATCGTGGTGCTGGGCTATGGCCGCTTCGGCCAGATCGTGACGCGAATGCTGCGCAGCCAGGGCTATGAGATGACCCTGATCGACGACGACGCAGCCCAGATCGAGCTGGTGCGCCGCTTTGGCGTGAAGGTGTTTTACGGGGACGCCTCGCGGCTGGACCTGCTGCACGCCGCCGGTGTGCAGAAGGCCGATCTGGTTGTGATCGCCGTGGGCGGCGCAGCGCGTATTCTGACGATTGCCCGGCATCTGCGCCGTCACTTCCCCCATGTCGCCATTGCCACAAGAGCCATAGACCGCAGCCATGCCCATGAGCTGCTGGACCTGGGTGTCACCGTCTTTGAGCGCGAAACCTTCCACTCGGCGATCAAGCTCGGCACCAGGGCGCTGGTGCAACTGGGACATTCGCCTGAAGAGGCCGAGGAACTAGCGCGCCGGTTCGAGGCGCATGATGGCGATCTGCTCAACCAGTCCTATGCGCTGCGCGGCGACAGTGAGGCCTATATGGGCGTAATGCGCCAATCCATGTCGCTGCTGGACGAAGCCATGCGCGCCGACAAGGATGTGCCGCAACCGGACCCAGTCCCGCCGATTGACAAATCACCGCCGCCACGGTCGGGATAGGCCCTCACCTCCCCGGATTCGTTTTCCCTATGTCAGATCCTGTCTTCATCACGGTCGCCGTCTGCGCGGTGCTGATCGTTGGCCTTTCCAAGTCTGGCCTGCTGGGCGGGCTGGGCGTCGTCGGCGTACCGCTGCTGGCGCTGGTCATGCCGGCGCGCGATGCGGCCGGCATGATGCTGCCGGTGCTGCTGGCCATGGATGCTGTCGCCATCTGGACCTATCGCAGGGAATGCGACTGGGGCCTGCTCAAGATCATGCTCCCCGGCGCGGCCATCGGCACGCTGATCGGCTGGGCGCTGTGGAGCGTTGTCAGCGACGACATGGTGCTGCTGATGGTGGGGCTGATCACCCTGCTCTTCGTGCTCGACGCGGTGCTGCCGCTGCGCAAGCAACTTGAAGGCCTGCCGCCATCGCGGCCGTGGGGCCGGTTCTGGGGTGCGGTCGCGGGCTTTACCAGCTTCATTTCCCACACGGGTGGGCCGCCCTTCCAGATCTACACCCTGCCCCGCCGGATGCCCCCGGCCCTCTATTCGGGCACGACGGCCTTCTTCTTTGCCATCGTCAACACGTCCAAGCTGATCCCCTATTTCTTCCTCGGGCAGCTTTCGGTGTCGAACCTGTCGCTTTCCGCGGCGCTGGCGCCTGTCGGCATTGTCGGGGTTTTTCTCGGCGTCTTTCTCGTGCGCCGCATCTCGGTAAAGCTCTTTTATCAGATCGCCTATGGGCTCGTGTTCATCCTGGCGCTCAAGCTGGTCTGGGACGGCGCAACGGGGCTGATGGGACTTTAAGCGACCTTCACAGCCGCGCCCCTACTGTCTAAGGTCCGGCATCACCTGATTTTCTGCGGAGTTTGTTCCCCATTATGAGCGCCACTGCACAAAAGGGTCACAACCAGTTCGGCAATCTGCCGGTCTGGGATCTTTCCGATCTTTATCCCGGCAAGGACAGCCCCGCGTTCAAGGCCGCAATGGACGAGGCCAATGCCCGCGCGGCCAAATTCGAGACCGACTACAAGGGCAAGCTGGCTTACCTCACCCGCTCCGGGCGACTGATGGACGCCATCCGCGACAGCGAAGCCCTTGGTGATCTCACCGGCCGCATCGCCGCCTATTCCTTCCTGCAATATGCGCAGAAATCGACCGATCCCGATCGCGCCAAGTTCATGGGCGACACCAATGAAGCCCTGACCAATCTTGCAACGCGCGTGCTGTTTTTTGAACTCGAACTGAACCGCATCGACGATACCGAACTCGACGCCGCCATCAGGCGCGACCCCAATCTCGCCCGCTACCGCACCTGGTTTGCCGATCTGCGCAAGGCGCGTCCCTTCCAGCTTGATGACAAGCTCGAAGAACTGTTCCACGACAAATCGGTCACCGCCTTTTCGGCCTGGAACCGGCTGTTCGACGAGACCATGGCGAGCCTGGAATTCGTGGTGGATGGCGAAGTCCTCAATTTAGAGGCGACGCTGCATCTGCTTTCCGAAAAGGACGGCGCGAAGCGTGAAGCCGCCTTCCATGCGCTGAGCAAGACGCTGCGCGCCAATGGACGCCTTTTCACCCACATCACCAATGTCTTGACCAAGGACAAGGAAATCGCCGACCGCTGGCGCGGCTATAAGGACATTGCCGATAGCCGGCACATGGCCAATTCGGTCGAGCGCGAAGTGGTCGACGCCTTGCAGAGCGCCGTGCAGGCCGCCTATCCGCGCCTGTCGCATCGCTATTACAAAATGAAGGCAAAGTGGTTCGGGCAGGACAAGCTCAACGCCTGGGACCGCAATGCACCCCTGCCGACCAGCGACGAACGCATCTGGGACTGGAACTCGGCGGTCTCGACCGTGCTCGAGGCTTATGGCCGTTTTTCGCCCGAACTGGCGGACGTAGCAAAGCCCTTCTTCAATTCCGGCTGGATCGACGCGCCGGTCTCCGAGGGCAAGCTCTCGGGCGCCTTTGCGCACCCGACCGTGCCCAGCGCTCATCCATTCCTGATGCTCAACTATATGGGCCGCACGCGCGATATCATGACACTGGCCCATGAGCTGGGCCATGGCGTGCACCAGCGCCTCGCCGCCGCGCAGGGGCCGATCCTTGCCAATACGCCGCTGACCCTGGCCGAAACCGCCTCGGTTTTCGGCGAAATGCTGACCTTCCGGGCCCTGCTCGAAAAGACCACCGACCCCAAGCAGCGCTTTGCGCTGTTGGCCTCAAAGGTCGAGGACATGCTCAATACCGTGGTGCGGCAGATCGCCTTCTACACCTTTGAGCGCAAGGTCCACACGGCCCGCCGCAAGGGCGAGCTCAAGACCGAAGAAATCAACGCCATCTGGATGGAAGTGCAGTCTGAATCGCTCGGGCCTGGCATCATCGCCAATGACGGCTACGAGATTTTCTGGACCTATATTCCCCACTTCATCCACTCGCCTTTCTATGTCTACGCCTATGCCTTCGGCGACTGCCTTGTGAACTCGCTCTACGCACAGTATGAGAAGGCCAGTGATGGCTTTGCGGAGCGCTATTTCGAGCTGCTCAAGGCCGGGGGAAGCAAGCATCATTCCGAACTTCTGGCGCCCTTCGGGCTGGATGCCAAGGACCCCGACTTCTGGTCGCTCGGTCTCTCGATGATCGAGGGGCTGATCGATGAACTGGAACAGACCGCCCCCTGAGGCGGCTGGGCTTAGACTTTTAGACGACTGTACTTTCGAGGATCTCATGGCCAAAAAGACCGCTGAACCCCATCCCCCGACCGTGGCGGAATCTGCAATGGACTATGCCCAGCACGAAAAGACCTACAACGGCTTTGTCCAGGCGGTGAAGTGGTCCGTCTATGCCACGGCGGCCCTGATGATCATCCTCTATTTCGTCATCAATCCCTGATCGAATTCCCTTAGCAGGCACATGAAGCGAGCCTGCCCGCAGGGCAGGCGGGCAGGAGAGTTTCCATGAAAATTGCCGTCTTGCGCGAGCGTTTCGAGGGTGAAAGCCGTGTGGCTGCCACGCCCGAAACCGTCGCCAAATTCATTGGCCTTGGCGCCAGCGTTGCGGTGGAAAAAGGCGCGGGTGAAAGCTCGCAGATCGGCGACAACCTTTACACCGACGCCGGCGCCACCATCGGCGCCAATGCCGCCGCCGTGGTCAAGGGCGCCGACATCGTGCTCTGCGTGCGCCGCCCGGCTGCCAGCGAACTCAGCGGCGTCAACAAGGGCGCCCTGCTGGTCGGCGCGCTCGACCCCTATGGCAATGAAAAAGACATTGCCGCCTTGGCCAAGACCGGCGTCGCCGCGGTGTCCATGGAATTCATGCCGCGCATCACCCGCGCGCAGGTGATGGATATTCTGTCATCGCAGGCCAACCTCGCCGGTTACCAGGCCGTCATCGAAGCCGCCAAGGTCTTTGACCGCGCCATGCCGATGATGATGACCGCCGCGGGCACGGTTCGCCCGGCCAAGGCTTTCGTCATGGGCGCCGGCGTTGCCGGGCTCCAGGCCATCGCCACCGCCAAGCGCCTCGGCGCTGTGGTGTCGGCCACCGACGTACGCGCCGCCGCCGGCGAACAGGTTGAATCGCTAGGCGCCAAGTTCATCATGACCGATGCGCTCAAGGACGCCTCGGGCACCGGTGGCTATGCGCGCGAACTCACCAAGGACGAACAGGCCGCGCAGGCCGAACTCGTCTCGGGCCATATTTCCAAGCAGGACATCGTCATCACGACGGCGCTTATTCCCGGCCGCCCGGCACCAAAACTGGTGACCAAGGCCATGGTCGAGAGCATGGCGCCAGGCTCGGTGATTGTTGACCTTGCAGCCGAACGCGGTGGCAATGTCGAACTGACCCAGCCCGGCAAGGTGATCGTCCACAAGGGCGTGACCATTATCGGCTACACCAACCTCGCCGGCCACATCCCGACCACCGCCAGCCAGCTTTACGCCCGCAACCTCGTCGCCTTCATCGAGACGCTGATCGACAAGAAGGTCAAGCAGCTCGCGATCAACTGGGACGACGATCTGGTCAAGGCAACGGTGCTCACCCGCGATGGCGCCGTGGTGCATCCCAACTTTGCGGCGCCCGCGCCGGCCGCTGCTGCCGCCAAGCCCGCTGCTGCTGCCAAGGCAAAGGCTCCGGCCAAGCCAAAGGCTGACGCCAAACCGGCTGCTGCCAAACTGGCCGCAGAGAAGAAAGCCGCTGCGCCCAAGCCCGCAAAGCCAGCAGCTGAAAAGAAGCCAGCCGCCAGCAAGCCAGCAACTGCTGCAGCGCCTGCCGCTGCCGCAGAAAAGAAACCTGCTGCCGCAAAGCCTGCTGTAGTCAAGGCCACGGCGGTCAAGGC